>JAFUQZ010000065.1 GCA_017472085.1 Akkermansia sp.
GATGACTCCCTGCAATCGGAACATCCCCAGACGCATGTCGATGGCTTCCTTGTACAGATAGGCAATGGTGTTGTGCGGTAATGTGAACATAGGTTCTCATTATCGCACGTCCCACTACAAGCCTTTTGGTTGAGTGCTTACAAATCGGCGGCAACTGCCGCCGGTGAAATCCCGCTCCGTCGGAGCGGGGTAGCTGTTTCTTTCACCCGCCGCGTCATGCGGCGGATTTCTCCCTGCCGAACGGCTGGATTTCGTCTTACCGAGTGGTAAGATTTCGTCCGTTCCTGCCGGGGAACGGATTTCGTTCCCTTGAACGACGAAATCGGTGGTTTCCCGCCTGCTTGCTCCGCCGTGGCGAGACACCTCCGACCTCTTTACTTTCGGCGGCGGCGCATGGCCAGGGCAGAAAGCGCCAGCAGGCTCAGCGTCGTGGTGGTCGGTTCCGGGACACTGGCGGCCATGATGGACAGCGTGCCGTTATCCGTGCCGCTGTAGGTCAGCACGTATTGATTGCTGCTGTTCAGGTTCGTGAAATACGGATTGGCCAGTATGGAATCGGCTTCCGTCAGACTGGTGTAGGGGGTCTTGTCCAGCGTCAGCCCATCCACCCCGGTGAACAGTGCCGTACTTTCGCCGGCGCTGAGCGCATGTACACGGCCCAGGGTGGTATCATCCAGCGTGAGGCCCTTTTGCAGCGTCAGCGTGCTGCCCATGGCGAGCCCGCCCTCCGCCACACCCAGCGTGGAGCCGCTCTGCAGCGTCAGGTTCGCATTCAGAACGGCCCCCGTGCCGAACTTCGCGTGGGAGGTAACGGTCACATTCGCTTCCACACGGCTGTCGCCGCTTCCGCTGTACAGGCTGACGGTCTTGCTGTCTGCCACGGTGAGTTCCGACAGATTCAGGTTGACCGCAGCGCTGAGCTGCTCAATGTCGATACTGCCGGCCGTAGCATACACATCCGTGATACTGTTGCCGCTGTTGCTCACCGTCAGCTTGCCGCTGCCCGCATTCTCCACGGAGCTGTTGACCAGCTTGTTGGTAAGCATCTTGTCCCCGGAGGCCGTGGAGGCCAGATGGCCGTTGATCAATTCCCAGTCGGTACTGTTGGTGGAATACTCAGCGTCATTGACAGTTGATGCCGTGCGGAAGTTGGCTTCTGCCGTCCCCCGGTTGGAGAACTTCACCTCATCTGCCGTATTCACCAGCTCAGCCCCCTGCTCCAGCACAATGGAGGAAGCCTTGCGTCCCCAGATTTGCCCGGCCACGGTGACAGATGCATCCTTGGCCACTCGCAGCGTTCCGGCAGCGGTTCCTCCCTTAGAACCGTCCAACAGACTGATGCTATTGCCATCTTCCCCGGTGTAGGAAAGCTTCAGTTCGCCGCTCTTCAGCACCAGCGTACCGCCGGTGCCGGTAACTTTACCCGTCACCTCCATCGTACCGTTGGCGTTGATGGTGCCGCCCGTCTGTGTCAACGAAGCCAGCGTTGTCGTGCTGTCGAAGTTCGTTGTACCGCCGGAGATGGCTGCTTCTGTAATATCCGTCTTTCCGGCAAAGGTAACCGTAGCCCTGCTGATGGTCGCCTTATCCAGTGTGGTGCTGCCGTTGAAGTTGACAGCAGCCCCGGCGGCGGTCTGGACTTCCTTCAGGTCTACCGTACCGTTGAAGGTATGAGAACTGGATGCCTGGCTGATGTACACACCGTTGTCTCCCGTCACGGAACCGGAATAGGTGATAGGCTTGGAGGAATTCGCGTGAACAGTCGTCTCACCCTCCAGGATGAGGTTCGCCGCCACGGTTGCAGTCTTATCAGACTGCATGTTGACGCCGTGAGCCAGACGCAGCGTCTCACCCACAACCGCACTTGTCACTGAGAAATGCCCGCCGGTCACATAAGTCTCACCCTTAAAGCTGCTCCCGACATTCACGGTATTACCATAGGTTGCAGACAGGTTGAGCTCCACCGTACCCTCGCCGGAGAGATTGGTAGCGGAGTAACCGGCCATGGCGCTGTCGCTCACCGTCAGCGTGGCGCCCTTGGCAATTTCCAGCGCGGTGACATCGCTCACCTGACTCTTGCTGAGCGTCTGCTCCGTGCCGTCAGCCAGAGTCCACTTGGAACCATCCCCGGTGGTGATGACTGCCGAATCGGCCATCTCTATTCCACCGGTAGTCGTCAGATGCTTCCCGGCTTCAATGGTCAACCCACCGACGGTCACGCCATCAGTCACGGTCACAGAGGCATCAGAGGCAAAGACGACGGTATCGTTAATCAGGAAAGAGACATTGTTGGAGGCATCAGCATCCGCAGCCCCCAAATCCCAGCTGGAGGAGCTGTAATTCCAGGCTCCGCTCTCACCTCCTACCCAATAGACGGAGGATTTATCGAGGCCGGAGAAGCTCAGCGTAGCAACGCCTGCATCAGTCACAGCAAGGGAAGCTCCGCTGTAGCGGCTGACGGCTGTACCGTTCACCATGAGGTGGTCACCCATATTCTCCCAATCGAGAGAAGCTCCATCACCAATCGTGAAGATATCATACGTGGTATCTGTAGTCAGGCTGTCGCCGAGCTTGATAGTACCGCTACCCGAAACCGCCATGACAGCTCCCAGAGAAAGGCCACCGGAAGATTCGGTGAAGTTCCCGACACTCAGGTCAAGCTCACCGCCGCTCAGGTTGATATTATCCGCCCCGGCCAACAGCGCAGATGCCGCCTCAGCCGTGCCAAACGACAGCGTACCGCCGGAGATAGCCACATCGCCCCCCGTCACAGTAGGTGTGGACTCAATAGTCATGGTACCCCCGCTGACCGCCAGTTCACCGCCGCTCATGCTGAAGGTATTGGATATGGTGGAAGTACCACCCGCCTGTTCCAGTTTACCGGCAGAAAGGGTGGTCGTCCCCTGGCTCATCGTAGCGCCGCCCTTCATGATCAGCGAGCCTCCGTTGATGTTGAGCGTGACGCGGTCAGAGCCGTTATTATATCCCGTGGAAGCATGCTGCACCTGTCCCTCCACCGTTGTCTCACCGCTCAGAATATTGACATGGTGCACACTATTGGCCTGCCAATAGCTGTTCAGCGACAAATTACCGCCGATATTCAGCTTATTGACGCTGATGTTGGCCGCCCCCCACTGCGTCAGCTGGAGGTTGACACCTTCGGCAACATTGAGCGTACCGGTACCGTTCAATACGACATCCTTGGAATAGCGCATATTCATACCTCCGGAAAGGTTCATTTCACCATTCACGGTCAGATTTCGGGAAGAACCGGCGAAAGCAACAGGTGTGGTAATAGTTCCCGCATTCAGCGTTACTCCGCTATCCACGGTCAGATTACCGTAGTTATCGCCGGAGATGTTACCGATGGTATAATTTGTCTTCGTTGCCCCGTCTGCCAGCTTGAAGTTGATATTGCCGGAACCGCGATTGAACGTGCCGATTTCCAGCGAATCCGTGGCAAAGTTCACCGTACCACCGGAGAAGTTGGCGGTGGTAAGAGCCGTTGATCCATTGAAATTGGTCGTACCGCCGGAGAATGTTGCAGCAGTCACATCGGCAGAGGCATTGAACGTGGTCGTACCGCCGGAAATGGCAGCCGTCCCGAGGGCCGTCTCTCCATTGAAATTCACCGCAGCCTGGCTGATGGTCGCTGTAGCCAGAGTTGTTTTGGCGTTGAAAGTGTTGGTGTTGCCGCTGTGAGACGTTTTGAAGCCGGCCAGATTCACCTCTGCATTGAAGGTGTGAGATGAGCCGCCGTTACTCTCAAAGACACCGTTTTCGCCGGTTACGGTTCCCACATAGGTGATGGCTTTTTCTTTGTTGGCATGCACGATGGATGTTCCCTCCAGAATAATATCCGCCGTCACGGTGGTAACACCTGTGGCTGAGTTGGCATTCACCCCATTGGCCAGTCGCAGCGTCTTTCCGACAGCAGCATTCGTCAAATCAATGTAACCGCTCGTTACATAGGTCTCTCCGGTAAAGGAGGAACCAAGTTTGAGAGCATTGTTCCAGTTATCGGTCAAATAAAGCACAACCTTGCCCTCGCCGGAGATATTTGCCGCAGTATATCCGGTTTTCTCCGTTGCAAAGGTCAGCATGGCATCTTTACCCACCGTGATGCTCTCTGCGGTCAGAGCCCCGGTCTCGGTCAGTGTCACCGTAGTGTTGTCGGCAATGGCAATGCTTCCCACACTCACATCCTCACCCAGCGTGACGGAGGCATCTGAAAGGAAGCTGACATTGTCAAAATTGGCGAATTCGGAACTCTTCCAGGAAGAAGTTTCATCATCATACACCTGCCAGTTTGCATTGGCAGCGTCCCGATTCCATACACCGTCCGTTCCGGCGTTCCATACCAGATCCAAACTATTGATTTCGTAGTAGAACAGACCGGAGTTCGCCACCAGTGCCAGATTCACACGTCCCATATCAGACATGGACATACCGTTGATGGAGAAATTGCCAAGGGAGAGTTCTTCCCAGCCGCTCACCGTTGCTCCATAGGCTGATGTATCAAAAATAGTGTACCACGTCTCCTCCTCCATGGCACCGAATGCCACAGTACTATCAGAGGTAAAGGAATACACACTTTCATTGGACATCACAATCTTTCCGGTATCCGTTCCGAAACTCAGGGCTGACAAATCAAGCGTACCGGCATTCACCGCAACACCCGCAGCCCCATCCAGAACACCTCGGGATGTTTCCGTGATGGCCAGAGTAGCCGAATCATCCAGACTGATGCGCCCTTGGAATCCGTTATCAGCGGCGTTAAGAAGCACCTTGCCGTTACCGGAAAGGGAGAGATTGCCATCACCTCCCAACGTTCCGTTAATAGAGATAACTGATGTGTCAGAACCACGGCTGATAGAATTACCGTCAGCAGCAAAGGCATAACGATTCGTATCGACCTCCACCGCGACGTTAAGATGGAAATTACCATTGAGGGAAGTAGTCGCAGAGGACGAGGCTATCGTACCGCCGTTAAGCGTAGCGGTGAACACCGAATTCGTGGCAACGCCCTCGCTTCCGATAACCATCCGGCCACCGGCATCCATCGAAAGCACGATGCCGGAAGATTTGGAGGTGTTACCATTCCGTATTCCCTTGACGGCCAGAGTACCGGTAGCATCAATATTGACATACGAGGTGGTATCCCCCACATGAAGGGATGAGTTGGCAGCCATGACTGTACCGGCGACATTCAGCGTGGCCGCAGAATTCCATTCTCCCATCAGGAATCCGGAATTAGCGTAATTTCCCTGTACGCCCGTCCCCGTAATCTTGAAGGTAGACCCCTCATTCACATTCACAGTTACGGCACCCACTTTATCATTATCCGCGAACTCCACGGAACTTACCGTCAGAAATGCCGTATTCTGTGCATCCTGACCGATGGAGGTCGTACCCAATTTACCCTCGTAACGCCCGGTGGAAGATGACCCCAGTATCACCAACTCACCCTTACCCTTCTTCACTACCGTTCCGTTAGTAGAAAGAGCCTTTGCGGTGAGCGTATCTGCTGTGACATCCCATTTCAGCTCACCACTTGCGGCAGAGGCCAGCGACAGGGTATTATTGACCTCACTAAAAAGAAGATCACCGGTAATAGTAGCATTGCTGAGCGTGGCTGAACCAATACCCGTTCCTGTGAGCGTGCCAGACAAGGTCGAATCCGAAATTTCCAGACTCCCCTCATGAACCACCGCATTCCCGTTGATACGTGAGTTGTTGCTGATGGTTGCAGAAGCCTCTGTCACCGTCAGATTACCAACAAGCGTTGCGGCATTCATCGAGACGGATGCCCCGGATTCCGCCAGAGCGTTGCCGGTCATCGCCGTTCCGTCTGTCAGGGAAAGCGCGCCGCCATTCGTTGCCGTTGCAGAAGCAGTCAGCGCAGTATTGCGAATCTCCAGCGACGCATCGCTGACTGTTACTCCTTCGCTGACCTGAGAAGCGGTCTCTGAGCTGAGATTCAGGACGGCATCAGCCTTATTACTGACAACTAGGGAATCAACAGAGATGGTGCCCTCTCCGCTGATTTCGTAATAGGTGCTATCTTTCACCTCAACCTTACCGACCGTCACGGCATCAGACACCACAACCTGCTCCCGGGAATCAGCACCGTTACCATCAGCCACGCCGTTTTCATCAAACACAACGTCATCCTGCGCGCTGAAGGTCACTAATTCACTACCGGAAGACTCCTGGTACCAATTGGCATCCACAGAATTCCAGGAAGAGCTTTCCCCGTTACTGCGCCAGCATAACCGCCCGTCTGCATCCACCACAAGCACCAGAGCACCCTCCACCGTGGTCAAGGTCAGGCGCCCGTTCAGATTGTTCACCAAATCGTAGCTCCCGCTACCGAACTTATTGATGAGCGTATAGCTGCCCTTTTCTATGTCATTGAAGATGTTCACATCGATGTCCACCAATGTGCTGGCGGCCAGAATACCGTTAGTGACCGTCAGAGTGGACCAGGTCGAATCATCTCCGGCAAGCGGTGTATCAGTAAAATCGAAATGAATCGTTAACGAGGTAGTATCCGAACCACTTAACTCTATGCCCCCCAATGTATAATCCTCCGTTCCCAGCAGCCGCAGAGTCAGGCTGTCCACTCCGCTGAACGTGGAAGTCGAACTCACTACGGAGGACGAACCCAAGGTCATATCAACTCCTGCACCGGTCACAATATCACCGCAGAACTGTGCGGAACCGGAGGAGGAGGAACCCAGAATGATGACTGATGCAGCATCGACATTCAGCGAGCCGGAGCCCTGAAGGCCACCTGCCAGATTCAGCACACCGCCGTTGGCCGTGGCAAAATTCAGGGAATCACCGCTCATGCTCACCTTGCCGGTCAGTTTATTCGTGATATTGTGACTCTGCAGGGTGGCATTCTTACCCACAGACATATTGTTGGCGTATGTGTACTCCACATCAGCCATGTCTGCCGTACCGGTACCGGCCAGTCGCAAGATGAGCCCATCATTGAGAGTTACATTCCCCTTACCCAAGGCTGTAGAAACCTGGTTTCGAGCAGCACCGGCATCCAGTTTCAGCGCAACCTTGTCATCTTCATGCCCATTCCCATCGATATTGATGATGAGATTTGCGTAGGTATTGGCAGAATCTGCCGTGAAAGTAAGCGTCTCATTGCCCAACAGAGTCAGATTCTTTCCCTCGCCCAAAATTCGTCCTCGCACCGTGCCACCCAAATGTCCTTTAAGACGATATGAGCTATAAGTCCCGTCTGTACAGGGACGCCCCATGTGTATAACAGCCTCCGGAATATAAGTTTCATTTACCAGCAAGCCGGCGGACCAAGAAGCAATAGCGGCATCACCTGCCAGAGTGATGTTGCCATAGACGGTGGAAGCTGCATCTATAGAAAGCGCCCCCCCATCTAAATCAGCCTGTAATAAAGCGTTACCCTGTGACGAATCACCTCCGGTATAACTCTGACCATCAATGATAAAATCCGCATGAGTACTGACTCGGGAATCAGTCAGATACTGTAAGGAGGAAGTGATGCGCACCTGACTACCGCGCTCGACTTCCACCGTTGCATTTTCGATTGCACTGAGAGAGTCCCAGGTAATTTTACTACCGTTCATCTGAAGCGAATCACCCACGTAGAAACGCGTACCGCCGGAAATCTTTATTGTTCCATCAAAAATGGAGGATTGGTTGGCAAAGACGACGGCACCACCCGAAGCCATTTCAATCGTTCCGTCACCTACCACCGTCTGAGGCAGAGCCGTGCCCATCAGATCAAAGCCATAACGGGTCTCGGCATTAAGCTTCAGGGTTGCATCGGCTTTAACTGTAACAACATTGGAAGACGAGCCGACACCCCCGAAATTCGTCCAACCGGAAGAGTGAATATCGGCTTCTACAGTTCCCTCGCTGACAGTCAGTCCACCCCACCATGTATCTCCGCTTGTACTTTTGAATACCAGCTTACCATCCCCTGTCTTGTTAAGGTGAATATCTTTTCCGCTGAGTGTGTTCGACTCAATTGTAGCAGTTGCACCATCTGTCACCCGCAGAGTCACATCAGAGTCGATACCGGTGCCATTAACAAGTGCGCCACCGCTACCGATAGAGAGATTTTGAATCGTCAGATTCTTCCCATCCGTATAAAGCGTAGCACCCTTATTCAGCTGAATGGAAGATGCTGAAGCCAGCGATTCCGTGTGGCCCACGTGGATAGCTATATCCCCGGCACTATTAGGCTCGCTCAACTGCAGCCCGCCTCCGGCCACAATATTCCCATCAAACGCCTGCGAACGGGCAAAGGTAATGCTGCTGCCGGTATTTCCCTGACCATCCAGCACCATATTCGCCGCACCGCTGAGCTTATTGGCAAGCGTCAGATTACCATTGCCACCCAGACGAATTGTGTCGCCCATCTGCAGATTGCCACTATACACAACGTCCCCGATGACTCCCAGTGCAACCGATTTCGAGGACAAATCAATATCCATCGATTGAGACAACGCAACAATACCCTTGGAATCATCTCTGAGAATGGATGAATCTGAAACAGATGACAAGCCAAGAACATTGCCGTAGCTCAGCGCCACCTTGCCATTACCCAGCGTGTCCTGTGTCGCATTCAAAACAATCCCGACACTATTGAAAATGATATCACCGTTAAAATCATTACCGGTATTGGTCAGCGTCACCGTACCCGTTGCAAAGCCATTCTTGCCCAATATCAAATCATTGTCGCCGGAGAGCTTGAAATTGACAACCAGTTCACCACCGCCACCGCCAAGCGTCCAGACACCGCCAAGAGGCGTCAATACCTCATCGGTTCCCTGTTTACCATACTGCACAACTTTGCCGACCTCTGCACCCAACACCATGCCGGAGTGGGAACTGAAATCAAGCTGCTGCTCTATATCGTTAGAGAGAGCAAAAGTACCGGTAGAGGAAGAATCAATGTAGTCACCGATTTTAGCGCCGTCCTCGAAACCGCGCGATGCTATCCAGGCATTTTCCCCGACAACCCATTTATTACTGCTGACATTACCCAACGCAGCATTGGATGTAGCTATCAATCCACCGGAAAGGAGCGTTTTCTTACCGGACAACCCGGAGTTATCACCAGACAGAGTAAGGGAGCCCCCTGCAGTCCCGGCATCAACGGTGAGCGATCCCTTGCCGTACAGGCTGGCAGCAATGGTGGTATTCGCCGTAGTTCCGGCACTGTATTCCACTTTCATGGCTGCATCGGCACCCCCCAAGTAAACGCCATAACCGTCTTCTTTATGGAGGCCGTAGAAATCTGCATACAGATATGTATCTTCCAATCGGGCTCCGCCCTCAACGTATTCATAACGGTGTTTCACCCCTTCACGCAACACAAAGGTACCACCATTGTTCACATAGACCATGCCGGTAAGGCGAGCATGACTACCAAGCTCAAACCTAGCGCCGCTGACAACCTCCACATCCATCGTAGCATCAGCATAATGCCAATCATTCACATTGACGAGTCTATTAGCGTTAGTGCCTGATGCAGAGCCCGTACCATGTACTGTATTGACACCGGACAGCACAACTGTACCGCTGTTCACCACAAAGCTACTGGAGGATGACAGCGACGTACGAATGCTATTCAGCGTCCAGATCCCGCCTCCGTCATATACAATATTCAAGGTAGCCTTACTATCGGCACCCGATATCGTTTCGGACACAAAAGAACCGGCAAAAGTGCGATTTCCGCTTTCCTTGAAAGTAAGCTTGGCTGCGGTAGCCGATGAGTTGACAATCGTGGCTCCTTCCGTAAGCGCATTGATTGAGAAACCTTTTGCGGCAACATCGGTATTGGACATGTACCACTCCATCTCGTTACCGTTCATGTCCAGCACACCCCCGCCGGCACCGAAAGTAAAGTCGCGGGCAATCTGAGATGTGTCCTTTATCTGCACGCGAGCTCCGCTGCTGACCAACACATTGTATGCCGCATACCCATCGGTCTGAGTCAAATAAGTAGTGCCGCTGCCGCCGACTGTAAGCAAAGCATTGCTATCCCCCGTTCCGTCTATGTACAAATCACCGGCTCCATTCTTGCGCCATTCATACATATGGGTGGACGGATTATTGAGTTTCAGATGCACCTCTGCCCCCTCATTGATGACCAGACCTGCCGAATTCAATAAGGCAGATTTCCCCTCTACCGATTGAATGGTATATGTAGCCTTATCCAGCTTTCCGCTGTTAAATTCAACATAACCGGAACCCAAATCCACGGTATCGGTCAGAATAATCGTGTTGTCGGCCTGTGAGGGAGTGAAAACCAGATTATTGTTGAAGAAAAGGTCTGTATCTTTCTGCTGCAGATAGGAAGAACCGTAAGCATACCAGTTTTGTGTATCCTTGAGAGATGACAAGTCGGCCCAGGTGTTTGCACCGCTGCGAATGCCATTGTAGCGAGCCAGTTCATTACCATCTGCGTCTGTTGCCAGCCCATAGTATATCTGCGTACTGTTCCCATACTGGTCTACCTTATACTCACCCTCATGAGTAATGGCGCCCAGATAGACAACACTATCACCGCTCATATCTACAGCGGAATCAAATGACTTCAATATCTGCTGAGTCCACGTTACGTCACCGCGAGCCTGTCCATAGGAGTAACCGCCGGCAGACTGTTGAGCTGCAATATATTCATACTGTCCCGAGCCCTCATTGTAAATGTAGGTAGGACTTCCTGAATCACCGGGACGAATGCCATTGGGCAGAGGATTCACATCACTGGCACCAACCCCATCCCCGTAATTCGGATTCTGATGCAGGCTCAGATTGCTTCCCTGTGCATGTATCTGCCCATTTTGGATATTATTGATAGCACCGATGATATAAGCATAAGCGCCTGTCAGGCCTTCCATGCGATCCTTCTCCTCATTCCACCGATACTGGGTACCGGAACCGGAATGATACAGGTACGAGCCATCCAGATTTTCAATTTGACTATTAGTGAGCGTTGTTAACGGATTCCAACTTACATCCGTCACAATCTTACTCTGCCGCTGCACCATGTAATCGTACTGACCACCGACACCATTGTCCGGCGCCAGACGGAACACGTTAGAGCCTCGGATATCAATCGCGTCATAATTAATCGCGTGAGCAGAACCAACCGTGCGCTCTGAAAAAGAGCCGTTCAGAGAGCCGTTGTGCAATACCGTTGCAACGAAACCGGAAGAAATAACTGCAGAATGGCCCGCATCATGCGTACCGCTGAAATTAATCATGCCCTGCTCTTCGGAAATGGTAAAGGAAGTTCCGTCCGTGTAGTTGATAACAATTCCCTTATCCACTTTCGCACGAATGTGGTTAAGTAAAGCGTTAACCCCGGAATCCACAACATAGCGCCCTCGATTCTGGCCAAAATCCGTATAAGTCTGTGTAGTTACATCGGAATGCATCACACCGGCGAATGAGGTGGAGGAGAGTGTGCAAACCGCTGCCATGGCTGCCATCAGCGCACGGCGAAGAGAGAGATTGAGATGCAGTTTCATGTTACCGAAAAAGTAAAAAATACCGAAGAAACAGGGGTGCAGTTCCACCCTGTCGCTTCCGTCCGGAGTATAGCGCATTTCAAATGCGATGTCGAGCAGATTGTTTGCAGAAACACTAAAAAACGAGGCTTATTTTGTATCAAATGAACGTATCGGTGCGTTGTCAACAAGCCACGAGAAACACCCGAATACCCGGATAACAGGAGCTCCGGGTGTGCATCGCATTTGAAATGAGATATACACCGCCCCGGAGGGAATGATAAATGAAAATGACGAATTTAATATTCTGCTCGTTTTGCTCGCAGGTTGAACGATGAATAGCGCTTAGCATTAATTGAAATCATCTGCGCTCAGCGCAGCGAACTTTGAATTTATCAATCGCAAATCCCGATACATTTCCACTTCTCTTTCCCGGAGCAACGAGCTGCGGTCAGATATCGTCATCATCCCAATCGGCGCGGGGATGAGCCCTGCGATACACCTCTTTCATGCGGGTTTTGGTCACATGGGTGTATATCTGGGTGGTGGAAAGGGAGGAATGGCCCAGCAGCTCCTGCACAGCACGCAGGTCGGCACCGGCATCCAGCAGGTGGGTAGCAAAGGTATGCCGCAGCTTGTGCGGGGAGATATGGAAAGGTATATCAGAAAGCTGCAGGTATTTATCCAACATCTGCTGGACGCTTCGCCCGGACATGCGCCGCCCCAGTCGGCTGATGAACAGGGGGCCATCCGGCGGGAGACCGGCCATCTCGCGGTATTTTTCCACGGCCTCGCGGGCATAGTCACCCACCGGCACCAGCCGCACCTTGCGCCCCTTGCCCAGCACCCGCACACAGTCATCACCGCGACCCAACGCATCTGCATTCAGCCCCACCAGCTCGCTGAGACGGATACCGCAGGCATAGAAAAGCTCCAGAATGGCGGCATCGCGATACGGAATCCAGGCAGGATGCTTCTTATCCACCGGCACCTGCAGCGGCAGCGCCAGCAGAGCCTCCATCTGCCGCAGGCTCAGGTGCACGGGAAGGCTCTGCGAGGCACGCGGCAGGCTCACATCTGCCAAGGGGTTGACCGCCAATCCCTCGCGGCGCATCTGCCAGGCAAAAAATGACCGCAGAGCGGCAAAACGCAATCGGATGGTGGCCGTTTTGAGCTGCAGGTTCAGCGCCTCATACAACCATGCGCGGAAATCCTCCGTTGCACAGGCATCCCATGCGGAAAAACGCTCGCCCATCCACTCACGGAACTGCCCCAGCGAGCGGCGATACGCCTCTACCGTGCGAGGTGAAGCACCACGCTCCGCTTCCAGGTACTCCAGAAAGCGGTAGACGAGCCAATCCGGCTCAGCAGGTGCTGTATCATCAGCGGTGGGCATGTTTCGCAGTTCCTTATAACACAATCGGAGCGCACAGGCAAGCCTTCAACGCGTTGCCGCAGCAGCAAAGAGGCTTGCCAAAGTGGGTATTTAATGCTAGACTGCGGGGCATGAAGTTTCTGATAACCGCCGGGCCCACCCGCGAAGCGCTGGATCCCGTCCGCTACCTCACCAACCGCTCGTCCGGGCGCATGGGCTATGCGCTGGCCGGGGCAGCCCGCCATGAGGGGCACGAGGTGCTGCTCATCTCCGGGCCCACCTCTCTGGATATTCCGGCGGGAGTGGACTTTGTGCAGGTGGAAAGCGCGCAGCAGATGTATGAGGCGGTGCGTGACCTTATCGACGGGGTGGATGTGGCGATTCTGTGTGCCGCGGTGGCGGATTACCGCCCGTTGGCCGTGGCCGAGCAGAAAATCAAGAAACAGGCCGACCGACTGGTCATTGAACTGGAGCGCACCCCGGATATCCTGGGCAGCATGCGCAGCACTTTCGGCTTCACCGGCAAACTCATCGGATTCGCCGCTGAAACGCAGGATGTGGAGGCCTATGCCCGCGAGAAACTGCACCGCAAGCAATGCGATATGATTGTGGCGAATGATGTTTCGCGCAGCGACATCGGATTTGACGCTCGGGAGAATGAGGTGATGCTGGTACTATCGGAGCACACCATACCGCTGGCCAGGGATACCAAGGAACAAATCGCCATGCGCATCATCGAACACGCCACCATCATCCGGCCATGAAAGTGACCATGGAAATGCTCGGCTGGGGCGATGATTTCGCCGCCGCCTTTGCCGCGCTGGAGCACCCGGAGTGGTATCCGGCCCGCATCATCCGCGAGACAAAAATCAACTTTACCGTCATCGCCAAAGGCAAGGGGGACCACGAGGTGGTGCTGGCCGGCAAGGTGTGGCACGATGCCGTCTCGGATGCGGATTTGCCCACGGTGGGTGACTGGGTGGCCGTAGACCCCGGCAGCGGCAAGGATTTGCCCGTCATCCGGGCACTGCTGCCCCGCCGCAATCGATTTTCCCGCAAGGCCCCCGGCCGCAGCTGTGCCGAGCAGGTCATCGGCACCAACGTGGACATGGTGGTGGTCATCACCGATGCGGAAAGCGACTACAACATCCGCCGTATTGAGCGCTACCTGACCCTCATCCGCAAGTGCGGCGCCACGCCCGTGGTGCTGGTGAACAAGTGCGATTCCGCCCCGGAGGAACGGATGAAAGACGTCTGTGCAGAAATTGCCGCGCTGGGACCGGAGGTCTACCCCATCGCCGCCTGTTGGAAAAAAGGCTATCCTCCCTACCTCCGCCGCGTGCCCAAGGGAAAGACCATCACCATCGTCGGCTCCTCCGGTGTGGGCAAGAGCACCTTTGTGAACTCGCTTCTGGGCGATGAATGGCTGGAGACAGGCGGCGTGAATACCGTCACCGGCAAGGGCCGCCACACCACAGTAGCACGCGAACTGGTGGTGCTGCCCGGCGGCGGTGTGCTGATTGATAATCCCGGCATGCGCGAAATCCACATGTGGACGGATACCGCCACCCTCCGCGCCGAGTTTGCTGACCTTACCGCCCTGGAATCCCAATGCCGGTTTGCGGATTGTTCCCACCGCAAAGATGCCGGCTGCGCCATCCGCGCTGCGCAGGAATCCGGCGAGCTCTCGCAGGAGCGCTACGAGCATTTCCTCAATCTGGATGCCGAAATTGCCGAGTTGGAACGCCGCAATCAGAAGCGCCGGATGACGCTGGAGCGCGTCCACCGACGCGAAAAACGCGCCCTGCTCCGCAATCGCCAGGACCGCGAAGACCACCTGCGCGACCTGCACCCCAACAGAAGACACTGAGGGGAAGGACGAGTTATGAATTCAAAAAGCGCGTGATTCCGGGCCGGAACCACGCGCTTGTGAAAAGAGGCTGTATGCCCGGCGGGAGCTTTACTCCCACTCGATGGATGCCGGGGGCTTGGTGCTCACGTCGAAGAGGACGCGGTTGATTCCCTTCACCTCGTTGAGGATGCGGTTGGAAGCCTCGCGCAGCAGGTCGTAGGGCAGCTGCACCCAGTCGGCCGTCATGGCGTCCTCGGACACGATGGCGCGCAGGTTGGTGGCGAACTCATAGGAACGCTCATCGCCCTTCACACCCACGGTCTTGACGGGGATGAGGCCGGCGTATGCCTGCCAGCACTTGTCATACCAATCCCACTTGCGGAGCGTGCCGATGAAGATGGCATCGCACTCGCGGATGATGTCCAGACGCTCCTTCGTCACCTCGCCCGGGCAGCGAACGGCCAGACCGGGGCCGGGGAAGGGATGACGCCAGAGGATGTCATGCGAAATGCCCATGGAGGCGCCGAGCTCGCGCACTTCGTCCTTGAAGAGGAAGGCAAGCGGCTCAATCACCTTGCCCTCTTCCTGCATCTTGAGGACGCGCTCCACGCGGTTGTGGTGGGTCTTGATGACGGAGGCCTTGCTCTTGGCATTGGAGGCGCTCTCAATCACGTCCGGGTACAGAGTGCCCTGGGCCAGCATCTCGGCATCGCCCACGGCATCCCAGAACACATCGATGAAGAGGTTACCGATGATGCGGCGCTTCTTCTCCGGGGCGGTTTCGCCGGCCAGCGCTTCTAGGAAGCGGGCAGAGGCATCCACGGTCTCAATCTTCACGCCCATGCGCTCGAAGTTGGCCTGCACCTCGCGGGCCTCGTCCTTACGCAGCAGACCGTTGTCCACAAAGATGCAGCGGACGTTCACCCCGGCTTCGTGCAGGAGCACGGCCAGCACGGTGCTGTCCACACCGCCGGAAACACCGCAGACGACCTGCTTGTCGCCTACCTTGGCGCGGATGTCTTCGATGAGCTCGCGCTTGAAGTCACCGATGTCGAACGGTGCCAGCGCTTTGGCAAAGGAAAGGAAGTTGCGCAGGATGGTGCGGCCCTCGTGGGAGTGGGTCACCTCCGGGTGGAACTGGATGCCGAACATGGAATCCCCCCACTGGAGGGAAACGGGAACACCGTCGCTGTTGCGGGCGATGACCTTGCAGTCATCGGCCAGGTGGTCCACGGTATCAGAGTGACTCATCCACACCTGGGAGGAGGGAGACATATCCGCATACAGCCCCTCCAGCTTATCGGGAATGAGGGCAGCGGGACCGTACTCGCGCTTGTTGCTCGGGCGCACCGTGCCGCCGGTCTTGATGTTGAGCAGCTGCATGCCGTAGCACACGCCCAGGATGGGCACGTTGAAAGACTTGAGCCATTCAAAGTCGATATCCGGGGCATCCGGCTCGGATGTGCTGCGGGGGCCGCCGGAAAGGATGATGGCGCCCGGCTCGCAGATTTCATGCAAATCCTCCAGAGCATAGAGTTTGGCAAGGTAGCCCAGCTCACGCACGCGGCGGACAATCAGCTGCGTGTACTGTGAGCCATAGTCGATAACGGCAACAATATGTTTGGGTGTCATAACGCTTGGCCTATAATACCACAGTATCTTTGTTTGGCAAGCTTTTGTTTGGGGTGAAAGAATGCACGCCGTGCGCGCGTATATTATGGCATGACTGCAACACATGCTATTCTGATGACTCTGGCTCTGAGCCTGGCTGCAGGTTCCCCCCTGGTTGCCCAACAGCAGGAGAACACGATTTCTGCCACCGCCGTTGCTGCGGAATCTCATCCTTTCTTCCAATGGGACACATACCCCCGCTGGTCGCAGATGACCGCGGAACAGGCCGTCAGCGATATTCGTCAGGGCATGAAACTGGCACAGGAGCGCATTGATGCCATCTGCCGCGTGGCTCCGGCAGAATCCTGCTATGAAAACACCTTCGGCGTCTTTGAATCCGCGGTGGATGAAATGGATCGCGCCGGCACCCTGCTCTACCACCTCTCCTCCACCATGGACAGCCCGGACATCCGCGCTGCTCAGGAAAAACTGATGCCGGAGATGAGCGTTTTCTCCTCCTCCATCATCGCCAATGAAAAGCTCTGGGCCGTCATCAGCGATGCAGCACAGCAGTCCTGGGTGCGCGACCTCTCCCCTGCCCGCCAGCGCTACGTGCAGCAGGTGGTGGACTCCTTCCGCGACAGCGGTGCCGCCCTTTCGCCGGAACAGAAGGCCCGCAAGGCCGAAATTGAGCTGGAGCTCAGTAAACTGACCCTGCAATTCAGCAAGAATGTGCTGGATTCCACCAATGCCTGGCAGCTGGTGATTACCGATAAGGCCAGACTGGCCGGTTGCAGCGCCGACTGGATGGAGCGCGCCGCCGAGGCTGCCCGCGAAAAGGGCTTCGGCACGCCGGAAAACCCGCAGTGGCTCATCACGCTGCAATATCCCTCCTATTCGGAGGTGATGAAGAACTGCGATGTGGAGGAAACGCGCCGCCTCTGCTGGGAGGGGCGCACCACCGTGGGCAACGGCGAAAAATACGACAACGCCCCGATTGTGGCGCGCGTGATGGAGCTGCGCCGCGAGCTGGCCACCCTGCTGGGATTCGGCACCTTTGCGGATATGAAAGCCGCCCGCCGCATGGTCGGCAGCGGGGCCAATGCCATCAGCTTCGTGGACAGCATGATGCGCAAGGTCAAACCGACCTTTGACCGCGAGGTGGCAGAGATGCTGGAGTACGCCGGGAAGAAATCCGGCAGACAGCTCACGGCCATGAACCCCTGGGATATCTCCTACTACTCCACGCAGATGTCCAACGAACGCTTCAAGCTCGACCCGGAGGCCGTGCGCCCGTACTACAAGTACGAGAATGTCCGCAAGGGCTTGTTCAGCATCTTCGAACACCTGCTGGGTATCACCATCACGGAACAGCCGGTAGCTTATCTGAAACCCGGAGAGACCCTGCCCGAAGGCGCGGCTGAGGTCTGGCATCCGGAGGTACAGATGTTCAAGGTGACGGACAACAAGACCGGCGCCCACCTCGGCTCGTTCTACCTTGACCCGTTCCCCCGCGATACCAAACGCGCCGGCGCCTGGGTGCTGCCGATGCGTTACGGCACTCCGGCGGCGGACGGCAAACCGCACGGCCCGCATCTGGCAACCATCTGCGGCAATTTCAATGCGCCCGTGGGGGACAAGCCCGCCCTGCTCTCCCAGCTGGATGTCACCACCCTCTTCCACGAGTTCGGCCACATGATGCACTGCATGATGGGCGACACGGAGCTGGCCGCCCACTGCGGCACGAGCGTCTCCTGGGACTTTGTGGAGCAGCCCAGCCAGATGTTCGAAAACTGGGCTTGGGAGCCCGAAGGCCTGGCCCGATTCGCTTTCCATTACGAAACAGGCGAGCTGATGCCCGCCGACATGCAGCAGAAACTCATCGCCGGGCGCTTCTTCATGCCCGCCTCCGACAACATGAACCAGCTCTGCATCGCCAAGCTGGATCTGGACATGCACGTGAACTACAATGAGAAGTACAAAGGCCGCAACATCGACGAAGCCACCGCCGAGCTGCTTGACCCGTGGCGACTTCCCACCACCGTGCGCGGCAACTCCATCATGCGCAACCTCACCCACTGCATCAACGGCGGTTACGCTGCCGGGTACTACTCCTACAAGTGGGCCGAGGTGCTGGCAGCAGACGGCTTCTCCCGCTTCAAGGCAGACGGCGTCATGAATGCCGCCACGGGCGCCGCCTACCGCGAGGCCATCCTCTCCAAGGGCGACAGCGCCGACCCCAACGAGCTCTTCCGCAACTTTGTGGGGCGCGAGCCCAACCCGGATGCCCTCCTCCAGCAGATGGGGCTGAAGTAAATCACACCCCCGGATATCTTTTTTCCCCGCGCATTCGGAAGGATGCGCGGGTTTTCCGTCCCCTCCACCTCGCTCGCGCCGGCGAGCTTTCACGCGAAGCTTTCACAGATAACAACCAACCGCCGCCGGGAGAGATGAATCCCCTCTCCCGGCGGAATTGTTATTCTGTCCGGTATCTGTCAGAAGCGAAGTCCTGCGCCGATGTTGGCTGCATGCATCGTTGCCTCGCTCATGGCTTCCAGGCTGTAGCTCGCATGCACGCTCCAACCGCCGCCCAATTCCTGCTGCGCGCCCACGGTGAGGCCGATACCCTGTCGCCCGGGATTCGCCCCATAGCCGCGCACACCATTGATATCCGCATACGGATTGCTGCGCACCATGTCGTTCAGATAACGCACCTCGCCGTACAGGGAGGTCGAGCCACTCGTATAGCGAGCGCCGATACCGAGTTCCCCTCGCAGGTTCTGAATGGAGCCCATGCGGACGCTCTGCTCATGCTCAGTCTCTGAAGAACTACCGGAGAAATACTCCGCTCCGACAAATGCATGCAACGAGCAGCTCTGATTAAGCTGAGCATTCCACTCCAATCGTCCATTGAGTTGTATACTATCCTGTTTTATGCTGATTTCCTCCTGACCGATATTTCCTTCCGTGTCTGTAACACCATAGGCACCGCTCCATTTCAACGACAACCATTGATTAGAAGCATATTCTGCCAGCTCATGAACACCATAGACGGATAAGTAAACACCAGACTGCTCCATCTTGCTTCCGGCTTCCTTCATCTGTACATCTCCACCGACTTTACCCAACGCAAAGCCAACATAATCTGTTGATGTCAGAATGGTTTCAAAGCCAAATGCAGCTCCGGACAAATCAATATCAGAACCGGAGCATCCGTCCGCACCATCTATGCGGTGCATACCGCCCAGCGCACTTACCCATGCCTTACTGTCACCCACAGCCCCGGAGAATTCCTTCTGTCCTTGAATCGCAGCAACAAAGGCGTGCGAAGCCGTGAACACGCCCCAGCTGCTCTGCACCAGCGCATCACAGCTCTCGTGGTCAAGAGTGGGAACAACTGGCTCGGGCGTCTCATCCCCGCCCGGCTGCGTCTCCTCCGGCCAGGAGAGAATCAGGGAGTTACCGCTCTTTTCCACTCCGTATTTATCGGAATCAGCTCCGTACTCTACCGTCAGCAGTTCCTCGCTGCCGCTCAGGCTTCCGAAGGTGATGAGTACAGCCCCATCCGCAAAGCTCGAACCGTTCAGATTCAGCACGGCAGCGCCACCCAGCGTCAGCGACCCGCTCACGCTGATGGTGCTGTCGATGAGCGTCAGAACGCTCCCTTGACGGATGGTCATGCTTGCCGCAGCAAGATTTCCGCGCAGACCCACCGAGCCGTTCAGCTCAACAGCCCCACGGAATCCGCTGCCGCCGGAGATGATACCACCCTGCGCCAGCAGTTTATTCTCCAACGCTTTCCGGTTCAACTCCAGCACCCCGCCGCGCAGCTCCACGTCACCTGTTCCGAAGGCGGTGTCGCTCCCGGCTGTCAGGCGGCCGCCGCTGCTGACCGCGAGGGTGCTGTCACCCGCATTCATGATGGCATTGCCCACCTCTTCTGCGGCAATTTCCAGAGCGCCGCCGTTCAGCACCACAGCGGCGCTGCCCAGAGAGGAAGAACTCGCCGCCACCACTCTGCCGCCGTATATTTCCACGCTTCCTGCGAAATCGCTGTTATCGGAGGCAATGACCAGTTCTCCCCGGCCCTCCTTGACGAGCGTTCCGCTTCCGGCTATGCCGCCGCTGCCTTCCCAGCGCAGATTTTCGGACGTAGAGACAACCACATCTCCCACCGTCACTTTTCCGTTCAGCGTCACCGTTCCGCCCTTGTAGAACGCCGCATTCCTGTCGGCGACAAACAGGCTTGCCGTCCCGGAAAGAGTTTCCCAGTTCTGCGAACTTTCATTCCAGACCCCATCGCCGCTGCCGTTCGTCCAGACAAGAGCGTCTTTCGGGCAGGAGGAAACAATGAAGCTGAGCTGCAGGGTATTGTTCTCCCCCTGCGACCATTGCACATCGTGAACATGCGCCCCCACCTCCATGAGTGCGCTCAGCGTATCATCCTCCTCTGCCAGCATGAACTGCGTTCCTCTCTGCAGCGCATTCAGCAGCTCGGCACTCCCGGCATCACTCTGCTGCACAAGAGAAAGAGTCTGCACATCCCCCAACGGTGAAGCGTTCAGGAAATCCAGCGAACACCCCACACTGACAAGCGTGCCGCTTTCCACAGTCAGACCGCCCGGTTGCGTCACCGTCAGCACGGAATGAGTCCCGCTGTCCCAGCCCTCCGCATCTGCCGAGGCAGGAGTGCTGCCGTCCAGGCAGAAAATGAGCTCCGAGCCACTCTGCATCGTCAGGCTCTCATACACCGGCGCACCGGGACAGCTGCCCACCATCAGCCGACCGTCCGCATACACCGTTGTACTGCCGAAACGACCGCTTCCGGCAAGTGTTCCGAAGGCTTCCACCACCACCTTGCCATTGATTCGGCCCTCATTCGTCAGGCAGCTTTCCTCCGCCACCGTCAGCTCAGATGCCGTGATACTCGTTTCCTGCGGCAGATACACCTCCTCTGCGGGCACGGTCATCAGCGCCGTCTCCCCCGCATCCACCGTGGCACCATTCGTCTCGCAGATGGTGATATCCGCCGCACTCTCCGCATTCATCACCCCGGCGCTGCCCACCGTCAGATAAGCCGGGCCACTCCCGTCTGCCGTGATGGCCAGCGTGCTGCCGGATATATTGGGACGACATGTTTCGACGTCTGCCGTATTGGCGACAATATCAGCATTTTTTATCTGATACAGGTATGCATAATCACCTTGTGCACCCGCCATGGTATTCATCTCTGACAAAAGAGCATAAATCTGCGCATCAAGAACATTTTTGCAGGTTGATGCATAGACGTCCGTAATCCTGATGGTCAGATTTTTCAACAAGCCAAAATCAAGAGTGCATCCGAAAACACCACTATCATTCACGGAACACCCCTGCATTTGCAAGTTAGCCGATGTTGGCGCGTACTCTTTATCCCCTATCTTGATAGGCCCGGAGTCAGAGGTTCCCAAATCCATGCCCGCACACCAGATAATACCACCATCCATCGTAATAGTGCAATCCTCCAAAGCCGGACTCAATCGGTCAAAGTTATCAATCGATATAATCCCGGATACAGACAATGGAGTATCGATGATGGTCACCTGGTCGGCAAGTGTCAAGTTGCCGGAAACAGTCATGGCATCAGCTCTCAACTCTCCCTCACCCTCAAAGCGATACCCCTTTCCGGATACCAGGACATTCGACACATCCAGATAGACATCCAGCTTCACATCCTTATTGGTGACAGTCACCCCATTGACGGAATCAGCAAAGACAAAAGAACTGCCCGATGCATTCGACGGGGTGAAGTACGCGTGCGCGTAAATTGTCTTACCTCCACCCCTGCATTCCTTCTTCCAGCCGTCATGAACATCCGCCAGGTGATGTTCATCCCCTATCATCTCAGAAGAGGCCTCCCATCGGCTGCCCTCTGCCGTCCCCGTCCAATGCAGCGTTTTCGTATTGTTGTATGACTCCAGCAGCTCATCCATGCCGGCGGGTGATACAATCGTATGCATTGCGTATACCACCATATCATGCGTACCATCGGCTTTTACCTGATCCTTTCCATCGTAATAGCTAACCACATGTACACCAATGTTAGGATCTTCCTCGAGTATCATCTCGCTTGTTGCGCCGACCTCACGATCACTATCTGTATACTCAATTATACACTGATTCCCTTCTCTCCGGGCTGACCACATTGTAATAGCATGGCTTGCCGTCTTCCCTGTCGCTTTTTCCGTTTTCACCCAACTCAGACCAACGGCAGAATCGGATTGGAACACCTCATCCAGTAATTTGCAGAACTCATCCAACGAAGTATTTGCTTTCAATCGGCTTTGAATTACGATGCCGCTTTTGCTTGCAGAAGAGACGCGAGAATCTAAAAGATATGTTACAAAATTATTATCACTAACCCCCAAATCTTTCCAACTGCAGGAATGATTGGCAGAGGTAAAGCTTTTGGCTCCAATATGACTACCAGAATCGTTAAACCACCAGGAACATGCCACACTTGCCCAGTTTGCCACATTTGCGTATTTAGGTAAAGCCTCACGCAAGGACTTATATACATCATCCTGAGTTTTCCCATTCGTTCGAGCTGTCGATAACTCATCACTTTGGAATAATGGAGCGTACTTATCCTGCCAGTATTGAATCATATTAGCGCCGGATGCCGCCCAGCAGTGATACGCATCCTTCGTATTATAGCGTGCATCCCCCACCAGACCGGCAATAGTAAAATCCTTATTGATATCGTGCCAATCCAACACATCCCCTCGCCATGTTCTATCCTCTCCTAATCCCTTTACATGCCCCTCCCATGTCCCGGTGTCGGAAATGGTATAATACAAGGTCTTATCCACCCATTCCAGCTTCGCCCCGTTCCGCAACTGTTCATTCACCAGAATTTCATCCATCGGCAGCGTATAGGTTACCTTATTGGATGTATACGACCATGCTCCATCGCTGAAAGAATACGTTTTCCCATTGTACCCGATAGTAGTGCCCACACTCAGCAAGGGAATAACTGCCGGATTCCCGTTCAACCCGGAATCATCTATCCTGATGCTGTCACCAATCAAGTTCACATACTGCCCCACTTGCACCATGGGCGTAGTGGTGGTCATATTGTAATCCAGGTCAAAAGTCAGCGTACCACCCCCATCAGCACCAAAGATATAAGAAGAAGCCACATCCAGAACCGTCCCGGCATCCCTGTGTTGTCCAACGGTTACAGTCCCGCCCTTATGAGAAAAAGAGCCCTCGGTTCGTAGAGACGCGCCTCTTTCAAACACTACTGTTCCGGCCCCTACCGTCACATTACCCTTTACTTCGCTGTAAGCACTTTCTCCGAAGAATAATACCGTCCCGTTTACCGTTCCTCCTTCCACTCCATACACCGGAGCAAGGGTATTCAACAGCAGGTTTGACTGCGCTTTGATTGCATCATTTATCTGTATAGAGCTACCTGTTGAGGCGGTTGTTGACAAGCATACCCCACTATCAGTATCAATTGCTACTCCGTTACCTTTGAACAAAACTTCTTCATTTCCCTGAATAAATACGTTAGTATTGGCACATATAGCCCCACCTACATTATTTTCAAAAATAGCTCTTTTGTTATTGATAATATATATATCGCCACGACCGGAAGATGCGTAAATTGCGCCTCCTTCTATACCGGCGTAATTATCCCTAAATACAACCTCACCATTGTTATGCAACGACAATGCAAACCATGGAGAATAATCATAACCGTTATAACCTGTTAAGTAAATAGCGCCACCATATTCACCGGCTCTATTTTCTGAAAACACAACACTGTCCTTATTCCCCTCAATTTTAGCATACCTGGCAGATATCGCTCCACCATCTTCACCCGTCTTATTGTTCGAGAACGTAACGGCTTTGGTATTGTAGGAGAGATGTAAATAATGGTCGTTGTTACCGAACCAGCCTTTTCCATTGCCGTACAATCCTATTGCGCCACCTCCTTTCTTCGCGTAATTGTCCTTAAACGTGATGCTGCCGCAGCTCTGTATGTATACAGGATCTCCGTCACTATCAATAGCACCACCCACGCCCTGCGTTGCACGATTACCAGAAAAAATCAAATCCCCTATATTGTAGAAATTGCATGACCCGGTAACGGCACCTCCTCCTGCTAAGGCTTGAACACCGGTAATATCAGCTGAATAATCTTCTGATGACTCATTATTTTTGAACACAACCCTATCGCAATCAAATATTTTAATAGAAGGGTTACCATGTACCGCGCTTTCGCGGCTATTGTTGTATACATATAAATAATCAATATCGGACATTTTTATCGTTGAAATCCCACTTTTACGATGGCACACCACAAAGCTATCATACCCTGTGTATCCTTCCGAATTGATTATAAACACATCTGATTGATTGCCACATAACTTCTCCCCCTGAGCAACCGAAGAGAGTCCGATAAACGAGACAAAAGCAGAAAGCAACGCTGTACGCAAAGGTAGAGGAAGATGCAGTTTCATAACATCTGCATTCTACGCTTTCGGAATTCGTAGGATATACATCACATATCTTACAAAATCAATACTTAAAATTCAACTAATCAGCTTGATTTTTGCAGAAAAAACATTCTCCGTCATCTGGGGACGGGCATGAAGAGAACAAATCTGGTCAACTATTTACAAATATCTGTTATTGTGCTTGACTTACGAATTCCGAATTCGCAACAAACCGATGAATACAGAGACTCTGACAGATGAAAAAACACATCCGCTTCCGCCCTTTACGGGCTACAGCGTGACAAGCGAGGAAACTGCGGCCCTGGCATTACTGAAAAGCACCAAATTACCCCTCCTGGAAGCGGCGCAAATGGCGTGTACGGCTATCAGGGCGGGGCGGGGAAAAATGAAGAGGGCGCTGCGGTGTCTGGAGGAGGGGGAAAAGGCGCTCCGATTGCAGGAAAAGACGGTCTCATTTGAAAAGGCTGTGGCGGCGGCGCTGGAGGCGCGGAAGCATCGGCGGGCGAGGACGCTCTGCGATTTCCGCTATGTGACGCGGCGCTTCATGAAACGCTGCCCCGGGCTGGCAAAGCGGCGCGTGCGGAGCATCACCCCGGCGGAATGTGCGGCGTATATTGATGCGGCTTTTGAAACACCCCGGCAGCGGCAGAAGGCGCGGCTGACGCTCAGCGGGGTGTTCTCCACGGCGATGAAACGCGGCTGGTGCAGCGAGAATCCGGTGGCGCGGGTGGATGCCCCGCAGGTGGTGGAGAAACGCATCGAAATTCTGACACCGGAGGAGGCGAAGAAGCTGGTGGACACGGCGCGGGAGTATCGCGGCGGCATTTGTCTGCCGGCGGTGGGGCTGATGCTGTATGCGGGGATTCGCCCGCATGAGGTGGCGCGGCTGCGCTGGGGGGATGTGGATTTGGCGGGCAAACGGGTCAATATCGCCCCGCAGCACAGCAAGACCGGCGGCGCGCGCCCCGTGACGCTGCTGCCACCGCTGCTGGGTCTTCTGCAACGCACGCCCCACCGCCCTGCCCCGCAGCACATCTGCCCGCCGCAATGGCAGCGCCACTGGCGCGAGGTGCGCTGCCGCGCGGGCTGGAACCGCCTGACGCATCCCTGGCCGCAGGATGTATGCCGCCACAGCTTCGCCAGCTACCACGCCGCCCGCTTCCGCAACCTCCACGAGCTGCA
>JAFUQZ010000066.1 GCA_017472085.1 Akkermansia sp.
AAATATCAAAGATTCAGCTAAAAATGAGGGGTATTGTTGACCTGCAGCATTTGTATCTCAGACTTCGCCTTGCCTCCAGTCCCTCTTTTCTTGCTCAGCTTGCCCCATGCTAGTCATAAAATCTGACGCAGCGCCAAAAAAAGGCCGAAGCAATCAACTTCGGGCTTTTTTTGTTTTCTATTCGGAGAAAATCAATCACGAGAGGGATACAAGCTCTTGCGGCCGATGGAATGGTACTCAAAACCGGCATGCACAGCATTTTCCCCATGAAGGAGGTTGCGACCGTCAAAAATAATCGGCAGATGCATCAGCTCACGCACTTTCACCAGATTGGCCGTAGCAAACTGTTTCCACTCTGTTGCCACGATAAGCACCTCTGCCCCACGAGCACACTCGTACATATCATCACAATAGTTCACGGAATATCCCTGAAGTTCTCGCTCAGCATTTTCCCGGGCTTTCGGGTCATAGGCAGACACATGCGCCCCCTCTTCGCAGAGACGACGAATCAGCTTCACAGCCACGGATTCACGCACATCATCCGTATTCTGCTTGAAAGCAAGCCCCCAGACAGCAACTCGCTTCTTGCGAAGCACCCAGAGTTTCTCTCGTATACGATCCAGGAAGCGCTCCAGTTGCGCTGCGTTGATACGCTCCACCTCCTTGAGCAACTCCAGCGGCGCTCCCAACTGTTCAGAAATATGAATAAAGCCCTTCACATCCTTCGGAAAACAGGAACCTCCGTATCCAAGACCGGCGTTGAGGAAATTACGAGAAATACGCTTATCCATGCCAATACCCTGCGCCACCAGCTCCACATCGGCTCCGGCTTTCTCACACACGGCCGAAACGGCGTTGATATAGGAAATCTTGAGTGCAAGGAATGAATTGGCCGCATGTTTAATCAGCTCAGCAGAATGCAGATCAACCTCCACAATGGGAGCATTGAACGGCTGATACACACGCTTCATCATATCCATAGCCCGCTGCGAATCAGCACCGATCACCACACGATCGGGATTCATCAAATCACTCACCGCACTTCCCTCCCTCAGGAATTCAGGGTTAGAAACAACATCCACCTCCACCCCACGATGAGCATACCGGGAAATAACCTGCGCCACCTTGCTGCCGGTGCTGACCGGCACCGTGGACTTATCCACCACGATACGATACCCGAATTCCGGGCGCAACACATCCGCAATCTCATGAGAAACAGCCTCAATGTACGACAAATCCACGGAACCGTCCTCGTTCGGAGGAGTTGGTACTGCAATAAAAATGATATCGCTCTTCTCTGCCGCCGCCGCCAAATCGGTAGTGAACTCCAGACGACCGGCTGACACGTTGGACACAATCATATCCTCCAGATCCGGCTCGTAAATGGGCACTCTCCCCTGCAACAATGCCTCTACTTTCTCCGCATTATTATCCACACACACCACATTATGTCCCACTTCGGCAAAGCAAGTACCTGTGGTGAGCCCAACATACCCGGTTCCTATGATAGCAAGATTCATGAGATTCGCAGCAAAGCCTGAGACGTTATACCCCAATTCCTGCCCTGCTGCAAGCCTTTTTCATGTCCTGCCCGAGCAAAACGTATCAGACGAAAAGCAGACAAGCTTTTTGCTTGCAGGAAGACGCCCGCGATGCTACACTAGCGGGTAGCATGAAAGTTATCACCATTTACGGCAGCAAGAGCGACCTCCCCTTCATGGAACCCGCCCGCACCTACTTCCGGGAAAACAACGTTGAGCACGAGGAAGTCATCTACTCCGCCCACCGCGACTTACCCGCTCTCATTGAGTACCTTCAGAAGCTTGAGTCCGACGGCACAAAGGCCGTGCTGCTCTGCGTGGCAGGACTCTCTGCCGCCCTGCCCGGCGTAGTCGTCATGAACACGCAGCTGCCCGTCATCGGCATCCCCGTCCCCTGCGGCCCGCTCAACGGCGTTGATGCTCTGCTGGCCATCTCCCAGCTGCCCGGCGGAGTTCCGGCCACCACGGTGGGGCTGCATAAGAAAACTCCCATCAACGCAGCCATGGCGGCCCACCGCATCATCAGGCTGGCAGAATAACCCTCACCCGAACTCGCTATGCCGACACTTGGTCAGGACGCATTGGAGGCCGCGCTGGATGACTGGGCGGCTCACATTGCCGCCACCTGCCCCACCGGGGAGGGAAAGCTGGCGCTCATCGGCGTCATCAGCCACGGAGACAACCTTGCCCAACGGCTCATCCGGCGGCTGGCCGCAAAGGGAATTCAGGCCCGATACGGCGCGCTGGATATTTCCCTCTACCGCGATGATTTTGATATGAAGCAGAGCAAGCCCGCGCTGCGCTCCTCCTACCTCCCCTTCTCCACGGATGGGCTGCACCTGGTGCTGGTGGATGATGTGGTGCAGACAGGACGCACCGTCCGTGCCGCTCTCAATGCCATTTTTGAATATGGGCGTCCCGATGTCGTGCAGCTTCACTGTCTGGTGGACAGGGGCGGGCGGCAGCTTCCCATCTGCCCGGACTATACGGCGCTGCGATTAGACGCCCCGGCGAATGCCAGAATATCCGTCCGCCTGCAGGAGACAGACGGCAGGGATGAAATCCTTTACACCTGATTCTTTTTCCAGTCCACGCATGAAACCGCGCAAAGATTTACTGACCATCGGTTCACTGAGCACGGAGGATATCAACACCATCCTCGATAGTGCCACCGCCATGAAGGACATCTTCACCAAGAGCGTGAAAAAAGTTCCGGCGCTGAAAGGCAAATCGGTGCTGACCCTGTTTTACGAGCCAAGCACCCGCACCCGCTCCTCTTTCGAAGTCGCCGCACACCGTCTCTCCGCAGATGTCACCACCTTCACCGTCTCCACCTCATCCGTGGTGAAAGGTGAAAGCGTACATGATACCATCGACACGCTCATGAGCATGAAGATGGACTACATCATCGTGCGCCACAAGCACAGCGGCATTCCCGCGGTCATCGCCCGCCATTGCAAGGCCGCCGTCATCAATGCCGGAGACGGCGCCCACGCACACCCCAGCCAGGCATTCCTGGATGCCTTCACCATCCGGGAGAAATACGGCACCGTGGCCGGGAAGCGAGTGGTCATCATCGGCGATATTCTGCACAGCCGCGTAGCACGCTCCACCAGCTGCATCCTCCGCAGACTGGGAGCAGAGGTGGCCTATATGGGCCCCGGGCCTCTCGTGCCGCTGCAGCAGCATTCCGGCATCCCCCGCTTCACGAACTGGGATCAGATTTTCGACTGGAAGCCGGATGTCATCTACCTGCTGCGCGTGCAGAACGAGCGCATGGACACACCGTTCTTCCCGGCAGGGGATTACCACCAGGCATTCGGCGTGACAGAGGAGCGACTCGCCCGCATTGACGACCTCAACCTCTCTATCATGCACCCCGGTCCTGTCAACCGCGGCGTTGAAATCTGCGATGCCGCCATGGACTACCGCAATACCCTCATCAACGACCAGGTAGAGAACGGCATTGCCGCCCGCATGAGCATCCTCTACCACCTCACCCCCCAGACCCAGCAACATGACTAATACCTATATCCGCAACGCCATCTGGGCGCCCACCGGTGAGACCTGCGATGTTAAAATCGGCCCCGGTCTGAGCAGCCGCTTTGACTCTCTCGGAGGACTCACCACCTGTGATGCAGAAGTGCATCCCGCAGGAGTGCTCACCATCCCCTCCGAGGCTCATTGCACTGACGCCACGGGCAAAATCGTCATGCCAGCCCTCTTTGATTTGCATGCCAAAGTGGAAGTCCCCGGGCGCAGCAAGCGCGAATCCGTGAGCCGCACCGGTCAGGCCGCTGTGCAGGGCGGCGTGTGGGGAATGCTGGTCATGCCGACCCGCGGGTTCATGTTCGACAACTACGCCACTCTGGACAGTTTTCATGATGCCGTAGCTCAGCGCTCTGCCGCAGAGATGATACCGGCAGGCACCATTTCCATGGGAACGGAAGGGCGACAGCAGGCTCCCTACAATACCCTGGCCGCTCGCGGTGTCAGCATCCTGACGGACGGTGACAACGTGCCGGACAACCTGCTGATGCTGCACCGTGCCATGAAGTACGCGGCAGAGCTCAACCTGACCTTTGCCATCCGGGGTGATGTACCCATGCTTTCAGCCAACACCTACATGCACCCCGGCACCACCTCCTACGCACTGGGGCTGCATGGCACCCCTGCCTGTGCAGAGGAAATCGGGATTGAAATCCTGCTGCGTCTGGCACGAGATGCCGGCGCTCGCCTGCATATCCAGACCGTCAGCACGGCACGGGGTGTGGAAAGCATCCGCCGCGCCAAGGCTGAAGGGCAGAGCGTGACGGCAGAGGTGGCGCTGCACCACCTGCTCTACACGCATGAGAACGTGGGGGATTACGACACTACGTTCAAAGTAGTTCCGCCCCTGCGGGAACAGAGCGATTGCGATGCCCTGCTGGCCGGAATCAAAGACGGCACCATCGACTGCATCGTCACCGATCACACCCCCTGCACACCTTTCGACAAAAAACAGGACTTCGTGAGTGCCCCGCAGGGAGCCACCGCGCTGGACACATTCCTGCCGGCCCTGTACACCCACCTGGTCAAACCCGGTAAACTCAGCTGGGCAGAGCTGGTACGGGCCTGTTGCACCGCACCGCTCACCATCGCCAATCCTCGGGATGATGAGAGCGATGAGGCTGCCGGCATACCGCTGCTGCTCTTCGACCCGGAGCCGGAATTCGAGGTTACGGCGGATTCTCTGGTCTGCGGCACCCTCAACAATCCGCAAATCGGCACCACCCTCTGCGGGCAGGTTTCCCTCCCTCTCTGATATATACCACACCTAACTCTCTCCTCTCTTTCTTATGGTAATCTACATTGTCAGCGATGGCAAAAAAGGCCACCTCTCCCAGACACGGGGACTGGCTACAGCCCTCCTGGAACGGGCTGTGGAAAAAGCTCCGCAGATTGAACACAGCTGCCACGAGGTGGATATCACCGGCAAAAGCTGGCTGAACAAGCTGTTTTACAAAGGCCGGGATCTGGATTTGCCGCGGCCGCATCTCATCCTCTGTGCAGGCCACAGCACCCACCTGGCAGCCCTCAGTCTGGCGCGCCACCTGCGCTGCCTCTGCATGGTATGCATGAAGCCCAGTCTGCCTACCGGTATGTTTGACCTGTGCATCATGCCGCGGCATGACCTCCCGACCGGGGCCACCGCAGCCCCCGGAGTCTTCACTACCAACGGTGCCATCAACAGCATCCGCCCCCGGGCAGACATCCCCAAGACTGAAACACTCATCCTCATCGGAGGCCCCAGCAAGAGCTACAAGTGGGAGGAAGAAACAGTCATCACCCAGCTGAGCACCATTGCCCGCCACAACAGCACCCCCATGGTGCTGACCACCTCCCGGCGCACCCCGGCAGACTTCGCCCGCGACGTCTCCGCCGCATGCCCCAGCATCCGCGTGGTCCCCGTGGAGCAGACCGGGCCCAACTGGGTGGCAGAGCACCTGGCAAAAGCCGCGCAGGTGTGGGTATCTCAGGACAGCGTTTCCATGGTGTATGAAGCATTGTCCAGCGGAGCCCCGGTGGGAATCATAGAAATGCCGCCCAAGGAAGGCCCGCACAAGCCGGATGCTTCGCGCATAGCGCGCGGGCTCAACATGCTGATTGAAGATGGGAGCGTATGCCGTTTTACCGAATGGGCCAAGACACATACCCTGCCCCGGTGCGAGCACGAGCTCAATGAAGCAGGACGCACCGCAGACTATATCCTCAAACAATTCCCGAAGCTGTTGCCATGAAAGTGATGCATCTGCTGCCCTCTCTCTCCTCCGGCGGAGTGGAACAGGTCGTTCTGGAGCTCTGTCAGGGGCTCTGTGCCCGTGGCGTGCAGAACATCGTTGTCTCCGCAGGCGGCAGCATGGTGGAGTCCGTGGAAGCGGTCGGCGCCCGCCACATCTGCCGCCCCATCGGCCGGAAAAGCCTTCTCACCCTTCTGCAGGTCGGCAAGCTGGCTCGGTTGCTTCGCTCAGAGAAGCCGGATATACTGCATCTGCACTCCCGGGTACCGGCCTGGGTGGGACATCTGGCCGTCAGACGCCTGCCACGCGGACAACGCCCCACAGTAGTCTCCTCCTTTCATGGCTTCCATTCCGTAAACGCCTATTCCGGCATCATGGCAAAGGGCGATTGTGTAATCGCAGTCTCAGACTGCATGAAACAGCACATCCTGGAGAATTATCCCGCCACCCCTGAAAGCCGCATCGTTGTCATCCCCAATTCCGTGGACTCCACCATGAATTACCCCGGCTACCACCCCACCGAAAGCTGGTGGCAGCAGTGGAGGGCAGATTACCCCGAGCTCAACGGGAAATACACCATGTGTCTGCCCGGACGTATCACCCGACTGAAAGGCGCGCTTCACCTGCCGGAGCTGCTGCAGAAGCTGCATGCACGCGGCATCCCCGCCCATGCCGTCATCGTCGGAGAAACCAAAAAAGGCAAAGAGGCCTTCAAGGAAGAGGTAAAGGCGGCACTGCGCGCTGCCGGCATGGAACAACACTCCACCTGGACCGGCCACCGCCGCGATTTGCGCGACGTCCTCTGCGCCTGTGATGTCACCCTCTCCCTCACCCTGCAGCCGGAATCATTCGGGAAAACCACCCTGGAGGCACTGGCCCTGGGACGCCCCGTAGCGGGATACGAGCACGGCGGCGTGGGCGAACAACTCAGCACCCTGCTGCCGGAGGGCAAGGTCACCACCGGCGATATTGCCGCCATGGCCGACCTGCTGGAGCGCTGGCATAAAACACCTCCCACCCCGGCCGCGGTGGGGGCGCCCTATCGCAGGGATGACATGATAGAAGCCCATATCTGCACCTACGAACGATTGTTGGCACAGGCATGAACATCCTGCACTACAGCCCCGGCCTGCGCCCCGGCAGCATCAGTCAGCTGGCCGCCGACCTCGCCGCCGGGCTGCAGGACGCAGGATTTTCCAACACAGTCGTTTCCCCGGCCAATGAATTGGTGGGGGCACTTACTACTGCCCATGTGGAGCATCGCAACGCGCGTCGCACCGTCTCCCTCCTGTCTGTTCGGGGGGTGCTCAAACGCCTGCGAACCTATACCCTGGAGCAAACCGCCGACATCGTCCTCGCCTATGGACCGCATGCCACACGTCTGGCACTTCTGGCGCTTCACGGCATCCCGGAAAGCAAGCGGCCCAAACTGGTGGCAGTCCTGACCGGATTCCCCCAGCATATCCTGCGCACCCGCTCCCTGCCGCACTGCAACGCCGTGGTGGCCGTCTCTCGCTTCCTGCGGCAGGAAATAAACCGCTTTTATACCCTGCCGGAGAACTGCGGCGTCTGGTCCATTCCCTACGGTGTGCATGAGGAGCATTGCCACCCACTCTACCGCCCCTCGGCCGACTGGCAAACGCGCTGGCAGAACGCCCATCCGCTCCCCCCGAACACCCTCAGCCTGTGTGTACCCTGCCCTCTGACCGACATTCACGGGCTGCATCTTCTTCCGGAATTGATATCGGTGCTACTCCGGCAAGGCATTACACCGCATGTCTATCTGGCTGGCGACACCAATGCCGGGAATCGCCGTTACCAGGAAAAACTTCGCCACCAGTTTGAAGAAAGCGGAACGGAACAACACATCACCTGGCTGGGCCTCCGAAGAGACCTGCGGGATGTGCTCTGCAATTGCCACATCACCCTCTCCCTCTCCCTGGCACCGGCCAGTCATGACCGCGCCGTGCAGGAAGCACTTGCCCTGGGGCGTCCGGTCATCGGGTTTGATCACGGCGCCGTGGGCGAAATGCTCAGCACTTTCCTGCCGGAGGGCAGAGTCAAACCCGGCGATATCCACGCCGTTGCCGACACCATCACGCAATGGGTAGCCCTGCGCCCCGACACCATCAACTCCGTTCCCTACCCCTACCGATTCAGCGATACCGTCCGCAGCTTTGCTGAGCTCTGCACCGCACTCGCGCCGAATTCCTGAATGAAACAGCAAACAAATACCGTTTGGCTTCTTCCGAAATAGAGAATCTACGTAAGCACTCAACCAAAAGGCTTGTAGTGGGACGTGCGATAATGAGAACCTATGTTCACATTACCGCACAACACCGTTGCCTATCTCTACAAGGAAGCCATCGACATGCGTCTGGGGATGTTCCGATTGCAGGGAGTCATC
>JAFUQZ010000067.1 GCA_017472085.1 Akkermansia sp.
GCTATCGCATTCGAAATGCGATATACTGCGCGTGCGGGTGAGTACAGCGCAGGTCCCTCGGCATTCCGGCACGTGAGGAACCGGGTACCCCTGAGCCGCTTGCCGCAAACACAAACCACTAACACATAGAATACATGACAATGAAGAAAACGATTATCGCACTTCTCGCCCTCGCCGGCATGGCTTCTGCTGATTACACCGGTGACTTTTCCTGGACGGACGGTTCTCTGCCCACGTTCACGTTTGATGACACCACGGATCTCATGCTGATGGTTGACGAAGTGACCGTTGATGGAGCTGTCAGCACGGCTCCGAAGACTAACAGCGTCTACTCCGGCACGCTGACCCCGAGCACCAACGTGGGCAATGGCGGCACCTGGAGCATAAGCTTCGCTATCGTCAACAACTCCACAGAGACTCTGACGCTGAATGGTATTACTTTTGATGCTTTCGCTTACAATGGTGGTGGTACAGCCCAGGATGCTGACACCCTTACCCGCGACATCACGTTCTCTCTGACCGGTGCAGCCGATGCCAGTGTTGTGCATTCTTTCGGTAATGTCGGAGACGTTATGAACTGGGACACCAACCCGACGCTCACTTTCGATGCCCCTGTAGAGATTGCTGCTGCGAGCCAAGTCCGCTTTGATCTGTCTGTGGTCAAGTCTGAGTCCGTGGGTTGCTTCATCGGTCTGTCCGGTGCTACGCTGAACACCCCGGCTGCTGCATCCGCTGTTCCGGAGCCGACCACGGCTACGCTGAGCCTGCTGGCTCTGGTCGGCCTTGCCGCCCGCCGTCGCCGCAAGTAAAACTTGCCTGTCGATTAGTCTATTTCAAGCGCTGCTGCCTGTTACGGGTGGCTGCGTTTCGCGTTTCCTGCATCGCACCGGCGTATGACTGACGATGGCGCTTGTCTGCGCCTCGTTAGCCCGGATTGAAAATATTACGGAATGAAAATGCAGAATTTTCCGGAATGAAAAGCGGAAATTTTGCGGAATAAACTTTACAAACGCTTGATAACATGCAAGAATGTCCCCGTGGACAGGAATCTTTACAGGAAGCGCATCATTGATGACAAGGTGGAGGAATATCTCGACACATTCGGAGCGGTTTGCATTGAGGGGCCGAAGTGGTGCGGGAAGACGTGGACCTCGACATTTCATTGCCGCAGTTGTATTTATCTGGGAGATCCGGCGAATAATTTTCAGAATCGGCGCCTGGCAGAGCTGGCTCCACAGGCGATTCTGGAGGGCGAGATCCCACGCTTGATCGACGAGTGGCAGGAATATCCGCCCCTGTGGGATGCCGTCCGCCATCAGGTGGATAGCCGAGGGGAGGTCGGGCAATACATTCTGACCGGCTCGGCAACACCCGTACACAAGGGCATCCTGCATAGCGGCGCCGGGCGCATTGCCCGATTGCGGATGCGTCCCATGTCATTATACGAATCCGGGGATTCTACCGGGGAGGTTTCGCTGCAAGAGGTCTGTCAGGGCCGGCTGAAACCGAAACTGACGGGAGAGGTTGAGTTGCGCCGCATTGTGCAACTCATTGTACGCGGAGGATGGCCGTCTGCCCTGTCGCGTCGACAGAATCACGGCGGACTTCTGTCGGCCGAGTATCTGCGCGCCATTCTGGAGGATGATGTATACCGAATGGACGGGATTCAGCGTGATTCCGCTAAAATGTTAAGGTTGCTGCGTTCATTGGCCCGCAATGTTTCAACAACGGTCGGCATCAGCAAATTACGCGGGGATATTCGCTCCGAGGCAGGAGAGGAGATTGACGACAAAACCATTGTGTCGTATCTCAATGTGTTTCAGCGCTTGTTCTTATTGGAAAACCAACCGCCGTTTTCCTCCAATATTCGCTCATCCGTTCGGGTGAAGCAGGCAGAGAAACGTCATTTTACAGATCCCTCGCTTGCGTGCAGTCTGCTGAAGGTAACGCCGGATATGCTGATGAATGATTTGAATACGCTTGGATTTTTGTTTGAAAGTCTGTGTGTAAGGGATTTGCAGATATATGCAGAGGCTTTTGAAGCCAAGGTTTTTCACTATCAGGATTATAAGGGGCGAGAGGTGGATGCTGTCATCGAACTGCCTGACGGCGCATGGTGTGCCTTTGAAATTAAGTTGGGAGCACGTCAGATAGATGCCGCAGCTGCTGGGCTGATTCGCCTGCGCGACAGTATAGCAGCAGAGCCCGGCGGCAGGCCTCCTGTTGTTCTTGCCGTTATCTGCGCTCTGAGCAATGCTGCTTATCAGCGGGAGGATGGTGTCTATGTACTCCCTATTACTGCGCTGAAGCCGTGAATTTTACGGAATGAGAAGCGAAAATTTTGCGGAATGATAGTCCGATAATACAGGCGTTAAGTGCAAAATTGGTGCAAAGTAAACATTCATACAAGGCGCTTCCCTTTGTTGCAGAGGGAAGCGTCTTTTTTTATCGCAATGTTGGCGAGGTGCGGGGAGGCGGCGTTAAGGAAGTGGGCTCATTGGTGGCGGGGTGGGAATGTGTATAGGGTACGGTAGCTTCGCATTCGAAATGCGATATACTGCGCGTGCGGGTGAGTACAGCGCAGGTCCCTCGGCATTCCGGCACGTGAGGAACCGGGTATCCCTGGGCAGACTCCCCGTAATCATTAACATATAGATAAACGATGAAAACGACACTTATTACTCTTTTTGCACTGGCCGGACTGGCTGCGGCAGAAACGGTTGAGTACACGTTGAGCAAGGATTCCACAGCCACGTGGGGTGATCCGCAGACTCTTGCGCTCGGAACAGGTGTAACCTTCAACGAAACAGATGGAGTTATTTCCCTTTCCTATCTGTACACTACAATGGGATCCGGTGGTAGTGCATCTGTTGCCGGAAGTTGGGAAACGCCTACTAGTTATGCAAATACATACTCTCCCAAAGTTCAGCTGCAGTCCGGGAAAACCGATAGTTGGACGCTGAGCTTCTCAGTGACGAATAACGGGCAACAGGATATCACTCTGACCGGATTTACTTTTGATGGTTACTGCATCAACGGAGGTGGCGGCGATAAGAGCGCAGCCATTAAAGTATCCACCTCGTTGACAGGAGTAGAAGATTCGGTTGAGGTAGAGCTGCAAACCGGTGGCCGCACCGGTGAAGCCGCTTTCTCTACTAACATCCTTCTGGGTGCAGGAAAAACAACCACACTGGACTTTACGCTTGGCTCGGCCCAGACGTATAATACTTTCGCCGGCCTTACCGGTGGCTCTGTGACTTATACGACAGCTTCTGCCTCCGTTCCGGAGCCGGCCACGGCTACACTGAGCCTGCTGGCGCTGGCCGGTCTTGCCGCTCGCCGTCGCAGAAAGTAAGAGCGCATTGTTGAAACCCATACATTTTTCAGCCGCTGCCGGAGATACAGGCAGCGGCTTTTTTATCCATTGTTTTTTCTTGTCTGCATCATCATAACTGGTATAATAGCGGGGATATGAGCATGAAGGATTTCTTACTGAGCGCCTGTTCGGCGTTTGCCTGTGCATTTCCGGCAGCCACGGGAGCACAGCCGAATATCATCCTGGTGCTGGTGGATGACCTGGGCTGGGGTGATATGAACCTGCAGCAGGGCACGCCGAAGGTGGAGGGGACGCCGTGCATTGATATGCCGCAGCTGGCGGAGATGGCGCAGACGGGGCTGGTGCTGCAGCGCCACTACACGGCGGCCCCGGTGTGTGCCCCGGCTCGTGCATCGCTGTTCGGCGGTATGCACCAGGGGGTGACAGAGGTCATCCGCAACAACAATTTTGACGCCGCGCTGGAGAATTCGCACACGCTGGCCACGGTGCTGAAGGGTGCCGGCTATGCTACGGCGCTGGTGGGTAAATGGGGAATCGGCGGCGGCAATGAAAGCGGCGGCACACCCGAAACGGCGGCAGCCTGGCCGGCAAAACGCGGTTTTGATTTCTTCTTCGGCTACCACAACCACCTGGCGGGCCACCGCCACTACCCCAAAGAGGAGAGCAATGCCGACCCGGATACGCACTGCAATGCCGTCTGGGAAAATGAGAAGATGCTGACGGCGGAGCTGGACAACTGCTACACGACCGACCTCTTCACTGCGCGCGCCAAAAAGTGGATTGTTGACCACCGCGCCGCGAAACCGGAGCAGCCGTTCTTCCTGGCGCTCACGCTGACGGCTCCGCACGCGCGCCTGGGCATTCCCTCCGGGCCTTATCCTGCCGGTGGCGGCCTCAAGGGCGGTGTGCAGTGGACGGGGGTGCCGGGCAAGATGATTAACACGGCGACAAGCGGTCCCTGGGATTCGTTCATCTACCCCACCTATGCCAACAACAGCCAGTGGATGGAATACGCCCGGAAGCGCTTCGGCGGCGGGGCGCAGTGGGCGATTACGGCGGCGGAGCGCCATGCCACGATGGTGACGCGTGTGGACGATGCCATGGGGGATTTGCTGCAGTTGTGCCGCGATTTGCAGATTGAGCAGAACACCTTTGTGGTCTTCACCAGTGACAACGGGCCTCACAATGAACCGGGTGCCGTGGGCGGCTTTGCCGGTCACCCGGCCCCGGCACAGAATCCGGCTTTCTTCCGCAGCTACGGCCCGCACAACGGCATCAAGCGCGACACGTGGGACGGCGGCCTGCGCGTGCCCTGTGTGGTGTGGGGACCTGGCATCGTGAAGAGCGGCAGCACAAGCTTCCCGAGCCAGTTCCACGACTGGATGGCCACCTTTGCAGATATGGCCGGAGTGCCCGCACCGATGCGCAGCACGGGTGTTTCCCTGCTTCCCCTGCTTCGCGGTGAGGAGGACAGGCAGCCCTTCGGTACCATCTATGCCGAATACAACTTCGGCGGCGGCATGGCCTACTACAATGACTATGCAGACAACAAGCGCAATCGCCCGCGCGGTGAGCAGCAGGTCATCTACTTCCGCGCGAAGGACGGCCGATTCCTGAAGGCCATCCGCACCGGCATCAAAACCGGACAGGAGGATTTCGAGATTTACGACACCGAAAAAGACCCGGCCGAGACGCAGAACCTGGCCGCCGGCATGCCGGAGATGCAGGAGCAGCTGCGCGCTGCCGTGCTGCAGAACCGCCGCGCGTTCGGCTATGCCCATGATCATGCCGCAGGCCGACGCAACAACGGCATTTCCGGCGGCCGCTGCTACGACGCCATCCTCATCCCGGCCAATACCCCCGCAGAAACAGCTCCGGGGCTGACCATGCGCCGGGTGCAGGCCTCCTGCGGCTGGGTGCCGGAATTCTCCACTCTGCCCGGTGCCGCCGGTGCAGTTGCCACGGTGGTGGCCGACCCGGCGGCGGAGGTGCTGCCCGCCGGCAGCATCACGGAGTTCCACGGCTATGTGAATGTGCCGCAGGATGGCAACCACTGGCAGTTCTACCTGACGCTGGACAGCGTGCCGGGCAGCAAGGCATTCCTGCGCATGCACCGTTTCCCGCTGGTGGATGCCGACTTCAATTATACCCCGGGTGCAACCGCCACCTCCACCTCCGTGCCGAATGCAGAGGAAATCACCGCAGAAGCGGTCAGCACGCAGGCCGAGCGCGGTGTGCCGCTGAAGGCCGGGCTGCATGAAATAACCCTCACGGTGGTTCAGGGCGCAGCGGCCCCCGGCAAGCTGAAGCTGGAATGGAAGAAAGGTCACGGCCCGCACGACAAGACGGCGGTACCGGCAGAGGCCTACAAGCACTAATGCGGCCCTCTCTCTGAAAACCCCATTTTTCTGCCGCCGCCGATTTGAACGCATCGGCGGCGGTTGATGTCCGAACGCAAAGATAGAACGACATGACTCCTCTCTCCATGAAATACCGCCGCTGCGGCAACAGCGGAGTCCTGCTCCCGGAGCTTTCCCTGGGACTCTGGCACAATTTCGGCGCGGCCGATGCCCGTGAGCGCTGCCGTGACATGGTGGCTCGCGCTATGGAGCTGGGTATCTGCCACTTTGACCTGGCAGACAACTACGGCCCGCCGCCCGGCGCGGCAGAAAGCTGTTTCGGTGAGCTGCTGCAACGCGAATTTGCCGGGCATAGGGATGAGATGTTCATCGCCACCAAGGCCGGCCACCTCATGTGGCCGGGTCCATACGGCGACTGGGGCTCGAAAAAGCACCTCATCGCCGGGCTGGACCAATCGCTGCGCCGCCTGAAGCTGGATTATGTGGATGTGTTCTATCACCACCGCCCGGACCCTGAGACCCCGATAGAGGAAACGGTGGAGGCGCTCGCTCAGATTGTCCGCAGCGGCAAGGCGCTCTACATCGGGCTTTCCAAATACCCGCCACAGCTCTTCCACCGCACCTGTACTCTGCTGAAAGAAGCGAAAATTCCCTGCCTGCTCCACCAGTTCCGCTACAACCTGCTGGACCGGGAGGCAGAGAGAGGTATGCTCCCCGCCACGGTAGAACAGCGAGCAGGAGCCATCGTCTTCTCGCCGCTGGCACAGGGATTGCTCACCGGCAAATACCTGAGCGACAACCTGCCCGCCGATTCCCGCGCCGCCCGTGCCGATTCTGTCTTTCTGGATGCGGACAAAGTGGCGGCCAGCGCCGATATGGTGGCCCAACTCAATAAACAGGCCTTCGATTCCGGGATACCGCTCACGCAATACGCTATCGCATGGTTGCTCAGCAAACCGCAGATTTCCTCCGTCATCATCGGCGCCCGAACCGTGCAACAACTGGACGAATGTGCCAAAGCCACGGAAATAGCGATGGATTTTCCCTGACGAATGAAATTTCCGGGTCATGCATGAGAGATTCCTGCTAAATCCGGACAAGTCGAAAAAAGAGGGCTGACCATCAACAGCAACGCATTATTGATGCGGCAATCCCGGTTTCCGCACATAGGAATGCCGCCGTCATTGTTTTTGCCGTCTGACCGGCAAGAAACACCTGATTCTCGGCTGCGAGAATTCTCCGGCAAGTACATTCATCGAAATATCGACAGGAATCCCCACCTGGTCGGCCGTTGCGGTGTTGGCGTGCGGATTGTTGTACTCCCTCTTTTCCGTTTACATGTTCCTGAAGTTTGAGTGACAGCCTGTTGCTGCCTCGAAAAGGCAGCTTCATTCATCTGCCGTCAGCCACCGCCATATACCTCAAGCGAGCAGCCCGAATCTGCCATGGCCTGCAACAGCTCGGGAGAAAAGCGCAGCGGGGGGTACTCATCCTGCACGGTGATATGAAGAAACTTGCGCCCGGTTGTCACTTCCGCCGCTACCCGAATCGCATCTGAAATGGCCTCCTGCACATCGGCTTCATCCCTGAACAGAAAAACATCATATTCCTTCACATAGATTTTTTTCGTTCCGAGCCACGACATCCTCCATCTCTGCATGTGGAGGAAACTCCGCCGTTTCCACACGAAAAATAAGTTGACTGACAATCGGTTGCTTCATTTGATGATTTCTTTCTATTCAAGCGGATAATGGCAAACGCCACGATTGACAATTCTTGTTTATTTATTTGGAAACCTTGGAAACAACGGCTTTCAGCTTCTCTCTGAGGTTCAGCGACGACGACGATGCGAAGCTGTTGCCATCAAGGCGATTAAAGAAAGGGTTGCTGTTGCGGGTTCAGGTACGATAGGTGATAATTCTATGCTCATAGAAAAGCCCCAGCTATTGTAGCCTGACAAAGGTTCTCCGAGTTGGTCTATAAGCCCCCATTCTGTAGCATCCCCCTGCAAATCACTCAGAAACATTTTAGAATCCAGATATCTGGGAGCCGTATAATAATCCACTTTACCAGTCTCTGTATTAAAGGCAGTGTCAGTTTGTTTAAATAGTACGTTATACTGAGCCCCACAGGTTAATGTAATATCTGAATTAAAGGAAAACGTGTAATTCGCAGTTATGTTATCAGTGATAATGCCATCCTTTTTATAGGCTTTTACTTCAACAAGCTCAGATATTCCTAGTACTGAGTCATTTTCATTGATAATGTACAAGTAAACAGGGTATGTGTCTACAAGCTCTGTCTCGTTAGGATTATGCATGTAGACACCATTAAGTGTGATGGATTGCAGAGTATACTGCTCTGTCATGCCCCCTTGATTTTCAATGATGTACCGTTTAGGCTTGTCGGTAATGGTAAAAACAGCACCATTCACGTAAGCCCCATCAATTTCCGAATTTCCATCAGTGTGACTTAATGTAACCAGATTGTCTGATGCCATGGCTACAGCCGCCATCACAGATAGCATGGTCAGTCTTATCAGCATAACCTGATAATACCTGTATTGTTTTTCGATAACGAAGAACTATGCTCCGTTCTTATTTGGAAGCCTTGGCAACGACTTCTTTCAGGTTCTTACCGACCTTGAACTTCACCACCGTGCGAGCAGGAATCGGGACATCTTTGCCCGGCTCTTTGGGATTGCGTCCAACCTTGGGCTTTACTTCTTTAGCGTAGAAAGTGCCAAAGTTGCGGAATACAACGGTATCGCCATTTCCCAGAGCTTCGGTAATCGAATCAATCGTCTTCTGGATGACTTCAAGCACTTCGACCTGCGTGCAGCCGTTATTCAGCTGAGCACACACCATGTTTACTAACTCTCTCTTGGTAATCGTAGCCATAAGCGGAAAAGTTTGTTGCGCTTATTATAGTCAGCCACGCATATTTGGTCAAGACTTTAGCAAATAGAAAAATTCCCGGTGCACATGTGACCCAAAGATTTTTTCAGAGAGACGCAAGTGCCGACAAATCCAAGACTTTCCGAAAAGGGGCTTTTTCGAAGCCCCCCTGTACTCAAATCTGAGTCAATTTCGGAGGAGCATGCGCCTTATCTGCCAGCTGATTTATCCAGGTTCTCAAATCAATGCAGCTCATCAGATGAATCCGGATGAATGTGCCAAGGTTGGACTATGCCGGTCGTACTTTGCCTTGTTTTGTTTTTTGAGGTATTGGAGCAGCAATATGGCTATCATGGCCGTCCGGTGCTGACACATCACAGATGTGCCTACGGCAAGGAAAAGGAAATCTTCTCGCTGTTCGAGGACGTGCTTTTCCTGCGCGACAAGGCTCTGTCCAAAGAGCGCAAGTGGTTCGCCGGATACAAAACGGCTACCAACAACGCCTCTCCTACCACCGACCGGATTGCTTACCATTTACTGCGGGAGGACTACCCGGATGCCGAGGTGGTGCCGGTCAATTTCAAGCCGGATGGAAACAACGGCTCCTACAAGTGGCACAAACACGATTGGCAATATGAAGCCGAGTATTACCGGAGGCACGAGGTGCCCATCAGGATTCAGTTTTGACTTACGGAAAAAGCCGTTGTCCCAACATGGGACAACGGCTTGGATTTACGTTTTCCGAAAAGTATTTAATTTGTGGTCTGTCCGGGCGTATCAGCGAGAAGCCCGACGGCGACGAGCAGCAAGACCTGCGAGAGCCAACAGGGACAGCGTGGCCGTGGTAGGCTCTGGGACAGCCAAACCGAGCTCTGCCCGTCCCGCTTCTTCCGCCAGGAGCAGGGTTTCCTCTTCTGTAAGTGTAAGTTCCGGGGTGAAAACATAAGCACTGGTGACAGACTCCGTGTCAAAATCAACCGAACTGAATGAAAGGGTTATCCCACTCATATCAAAATCTGCCCACTCGCCTGGGATTTTCTGTAAAATCCCCCCACTGGCATTCAGCAGTGTGAATGTGGCGGTGAAACCAGGTTTCTCTGCAGAATAGGAGAACGTAACAGCCGCCATGGATGCATTCTCCCAGAAAGATTCCTTTTCAAAACCAAATCCATCACTATTGCCCAGTCCGACGGGATATTCTTGCATCCCTAGCCATTGAACATAGAACCCGGATCTGTCAATTTTTTTCGTGTTTGTATTTGGATTACAGGATGTACTGAAAGTAAAGTAAGTAGTTGTTGGTTCTACAGCATACAGACTCATCAACTGCCGCTCCGCAAAAGGCTTGCCCTGCAGCATATACTCTTTGAGTTGGTCAACGTTTAGCGTGACCACGACCGTAACTTCACTAGCTGAGGGATCCCACGAAAGCGCAGTGGAACCGTCGCCGCTGACCACGGCATCCACCAGAGAAATTCCCATGGCGGATGAGGCTAAAAGACTGAAGATGAAAAAGTTTCTAAACATATATTTTTAATTTGAGGTATGAATGCCCCTCCCCGCAAGTCATTGTACTGCGTCCGGCGTCTTATTAATCTGGACTTATTTAATTGGACATGATATAATCAATCCATGTCCACAAAAGGCGACTACATCAACATCAAAGTTATATCAGTTGAAGCGAGAAAAGCATACCAGGTTCAGGTGGCCAGCCTACGCAGCGAAGGA
>JAFUQZ010000010.1 GCA_017472085.1 Akkermansia sp.
CCAGACACCGAGAATGTACTGGGGGAACGAGCCCTCCTGGTCACTCAAAATGCCGGAGTTGGCAGAAACCCGCTGATCCGGTCCCAATTCCACCTGTAACTCACTAATGGCAACATCCAGCCCCACCAAAGCCTGCTGCCTGGCCTCTGCCAGCAGTACTGTCTGCATGGCGATACGCTGCTGCGAGGAAGCCATAGACAACAGAGCCACGGCCAGCATGGCCAACAGCATCATCAGCGTAAGCGTTGCAATGAGAGCGAACCCGGGCTTCTTCTGTCGAGGTTCTCCGATGAAAAAATACAATTTCTGGCGCAGAGGCTTCATAAAATCACGATAATACCCTACTACTATACACAACCTTCGCAGCACGTCAAGTAAAATTTGGACGTTTCCCCCTAACCGATATCGGAACCAGACAAACATATAAAGCTCCGAGGCAGCAAAATACTCTTCTGCGATTTACCTTGTTATTCAAATTTCTCAAAACTGAATGAATACATTTTTCAGGCTCTCGCCATGAGTTCTGATGACATTGGAAAATGCAGTCGGATACATCTGCTTAAGGCGATAAAACTCTGCCAACGCACGCTGCACCTTCGGAGAATCTTCCTTATGCTCCGCCATCACCAGCTCCGCCAATTTCCGGATGACGGCGACCACCTCAGACTCCGCACCGGGAGCCGGTGGGCGGGCCGGACTCACTCCAAACTGACAGAAACTGACATTTTCCCATGAATATATCGTGTAGAGCCGGTCCATACCCACCACCTCGTAAAGCTTCATCATCGGTGTCCAGAACTGATTCCAACGCAGCGACGATTCCACCGCAATACTGACATGGTATTTCTCCATTCTGCGAAAGCGACTCAACAACGAATCATAATCACTCCAGGGGATAAACGCAGGCATGTCCATCACCTCGCAAAATGTCATCGTGCCCTGTGGGCAGTTCAGCGAAAAGGAGTAGGGGTTCTCCACCACCCAAACTCCGTTCGGCACAAAGTAAACGGTTGGAAAAGGTTTCGTTGTATCTCCCTTAAGATAGGCATACCCAATATCAACTACGAATTTTTCGTCTCTTTCCGGGTTCACCAGAGACAAATAACAGGCAATACCCTCACCATCTGGAGAACAACGACTGATATAGCCCTTAATTTCCTGCGCCCAATCCTCCCATGTGAGAAAATCTCCTGTCGAAAATTCTTTCTCAGTACCCGCTCTACCGGTATCACCTGTATACGACTTCACACTCAGAAGCCCAACCAACAGAATCAACACTGTGCTGAAGAGAGAGACATAGCGCATAGGGTACACCGTCATGGTGTGATACTATCATTCATTGTCCCGGTGTTCAAGGTGAAAAATCAGATTTTGAGCAGCACTCCTTGATTCAGACTTGACGCAGCCACCCATTCTCCGTTACCCTGTCGGATATGCGGACAACCCTCTTATCCCTGTGCGGACTTGCAACAGGCGTCTGTGCCACGGAATTGCCCCCGAACTATGTCTGCGGGAGGGCAGACAATCCCCCCGTAATTGATGGGCGGGGAGATGATGCCGTATGGCAGCAGGCTCGGGAGCTTTCACCGCTGCGAGACATTGAGGGAGCAGCCATTCCGCATGAATGCCGCATCAAAATGGCATGGGATGATGCGTTTCTGTATATCTTTGCCGACATGCAGGAGCAACACCTGTGGGCCACGCTGAAAGAACACGATTCCGTGATTTATCGCGACCCGGATTTCGAGGTTTTCATTGACCCCGATGGTGATGGTCTCAACTACATTGAGCTGGAAATAAACGCCCTCAACACCACATGGGACTTGTTTCTCACACGCCCCTATCGCTTCAACTCTCCGTACATTCTGCATGACTGGGAGATACCGGGACTGCGCCATGCGGTGCATCTTCGCGGCACGCTCAACGATGCATCTGACACAGATGCGGGCTGGAGTGTCGAGCTGGCCATCCCCTGGAGCAGCATCACGGGCCACGCCACCCAGCCCCGCACCGGCACCGCTCCGGCCCCCGGCAGCAGCATGCGCTTCAACTTCTCACGGGTCAACTGGCAGGTCAGGCCGGATGCCGCGTCCCCCTGCGGATATACGAAACTAACGGACGGGAGCGGAAACCTTCTGCCGGAGAGCAACCATGTATGGGCTCCCACAGGCAGGGTGAACATCCATCTGCCGGAGCATTGGGGCCGCGTGGTGTTCAGTCACCGCAGCGCCGCCGATTGGGTAGCGGCAGTGCCGGAGCCCCATGAAAAAATGCGGTTGGAGCTTTATCGTGTTCTCAATACCCAATTGGAGGCCCGCGCAAAGGAGGGCCGCTTCTCCCATTCAATCCCCCTGCCCTCCGGCGTGCAGATAGCATTCCCGACAGAGAATTTCTTTGTGCTGACGGCCACCTGCCCCCGCAGCGGCACCCGCATGTCGCTCGACAGCGAGGGAAGATATTCTCAATCCGCAACACAACCACCCCCTTCCGGAGATTTTTCTCTGGGTTCAGGGTGATTCCGTCCGTCGGGAAACCTGGGAATCCATCTGCAGGCGCTATGCAGACGCCGGCATCAACACCCTCATCATCAGCGGCACAGCCGAGCGCATTGCAGACCTCACCCCGACCGCCGTGGCAAGCGGGATGGGAGTCTATGCCTGGCTCTGGGCGCTCAATCGGCCCGCGGACGCGGAGCCGCCGCAGCATCCGGACTGGTTCGCCGTTAATGCAGCGGGAAAATCCTGTCACCGGCAGGAAAACCGCCCCTTTGTAAGCTATTACCAGTTTCTTTGCCCGAACCGGGAGGAGGTGCGGCATCACTTGCTCCGCGAAGTGCGCCGGCTGGCTGCCATCCCGGGGATTTCCGGCATCCAGGCAGACTATATCCGCATGCCGGATGCAACACTGCCCCGCCATCTGTGGGACTATTATGGTCTGGATATGAGTACCCCCTCCCCCAAATATGACTACTGCTACTGTGCAGTCTGTCTGGATAAATTCCGCCGACTGTACGGCCGCTGCCCCCTTGCAGCACCGGCAGAGGATAAAGAATGGCTCGACTTCCGATTGAATAGCGTTGCTGATTTCTATAACATGCTGGCAGAAGAAACCCGCAACCATCATCTCCGCTCCGCCTGCGCCGTATTTCCGACTCCCACCCTGGCGGCAGAAATGGTGCGGCAGGATTGGGGGCGTTTTCATACAGACCTCGCCCTGCCCATGGTCTATCACTCATTTTACGACGAGGATGATGCCTGGGCGGTTGATATAACCCGTCGGGCAGCGTTGGAAACCGATGGCCGAATTCCTCTGGCTCCCGGTCTGCATCTGCCGGATATTCCCCCGGATGAACTGGCCGCGCGGCTGAATGATTTTCTGACCACCGGCTGCCACGGTATTGCCCTGTACAGCGACGCCGAAATCACCGCTGAACACCTGCGGGTTCTGCAACAATGGATGGCAGAGCAACGCTACAGAATACGGCAGGACGCCCGCCACAACAGATAAAGGGTGGAAACAACCAGCACCCCTTTCATCACATCAGAACCGCCTGCACAACCAAGCGAAATGAACCACAACAGGCAAACCAGCGTGTTGAATACAAATAGAATAACGCGTCTGGGGCGCAGCAGCAGGACAAATAAGCCATAGCATATCGGAGCCGCCGCCAGGCTCAGATAATACATGAGTCGATACTGACTCCCTTGCTCGGGGCTGCCCGCCACCGTCAGCCAGCCATACCAGGCGGCTGAATACAGCGCAAATAGTGCGGCCAACGCCGTGAAAACACAGCCGATTTTACGAAAAACAGATTTCATAGGGCAGTAGGAGCGGGATAGATTAACAGGCAGGTTGCGGAGGACAGGGACCCACCACACAGCATGCCATTCCGGCAGCCTCCGCCGCACGGATTCCCGGCGTGGCATCTTCAAAGACAATGCAATCTGCAGGCTTCACTCCCATCCGCTCCGCGCAGAGCAGAAAAATATCCGGATTGGGTTTGCCGCGGCCGGGCAGCACATCCCCGGGTGTCACCATGATAGGAAACCAGCCGTCCAGTCCGGCCGAACGCAGCGTTTCCTGAGCACCGAGAATCATGCTGCCGGTACCGATGGCATACGGGATACCCTGCTCCCGGAGGCGGCGCACCAGCTCCACGGTTTCCGGAATCACCGGCAAGGGCTCCGATTCCAACAGCTCGCAATAGCGGTGCCGCTTCTCATCCGCCACCGTTTCCGGGCACATCTTCAGGCCGTAATCGCGGTTCAGTTTGGCCACAATATCCACCGCAAACATCCCTCCGTGGGAGTTGAACTCATCCCACTCGAAAATGTGCGCAGGAGCCCCGTTTTTCCGCAGAGCCCAGCGCCAGGCGCGAAAATGGGTCGGCATACTGTCCACGAGCGTCCCATCGAGGTCGAAAATATAACCGCCGTAAACCTTGTCAGGGAGAGAAACACGCACAGACATGGCAACAAATCATCAGAGGTTGAACTTGGCGACAAAATGCTGCAAGTCGCAGTCCTTGCCGAACAGCACCAGCACATCTCCTTTCTGGAACTCCATGCCGGGCTCCGGTGAATCAATCACCGGCTGTTCCGGTTCATCGAATACGTCTTCTGCCGCGCTGTTCTTTTGTGCCACACCGCGGCGCACTGTCAACAGATTGAGACTGTAGTCAGAGCGCAGACCCACATCCCTCAGGCAGCGTCCCACCCAGGCATCCGGCAGCTGCACGTCGGCCAGAGAATGGGTATCATCGATGCGGCGGGTACGCATCAACCCCTCCTTGGTGAAGCGGGAGGCGAGCTGATGTGCCGCCACATTCTCCACACGGAACACATCTTCCACCCCCAGCAAGCGGAGCACCTTGGCATGCAGGTCATTAAAGCTGCGCGAAAGAAGGTTTTTCACATTCATCTCCCGCAACTGAGCCGTGATGAGCAAATTGCGCTCAAACTGCTCACCCACCGCCACGATGACATACGTATCATCCCCCACCAGTTCCAACTGGCGCAGCACACGCATATCGGTGGCATCTCCCACCAGAGCGTATGCCACGCTGTCCTTGAGCTCCTGGATGACAGATTCACGCTCATCCACAATTGTGACCTCATAGCCCGAGCCCGAGAGCTGGAGCGCCAGGGCACGCCCGAATTGACCAACACCGATAATAACGAATTTCATGAGAACTGACAGGGGGAGGGATACTGTTAAGAAAGGGGTAGACGAGTCTCCGGGAATCGCGCCGGCGACGGGTCTTTCTGCCGAACGAATATGAGCATGAACGTGAACATACCCACGCGACCGAAGAGCATGTTCAGAGAAACAATCAACTTGGACCATCGGGAGAGCTCAGAAACAGCCCCCAAATCATAGCCGGTGGTGGTAAAGGCACTCACCTCCATAAAGAACACCTTGAGCAGGCCGTCTTTCTGCACAGCCAGAGCCGGCTCCAGCAGCAGCACCAGCAGCGTCGTCACGCCAATCCAGAACACGGAAAGCAGCACCGTGGCCAACGCCCTGTCCACCGTCTGCCGCGCCAGACGGCGATTGTGAATCTCCACATCCTGCACCCCGCGCAGCACACGCAGCACCTCCAACACACAGATGGCCACCACGGGTGCATAAACACCGCCGCCCGTACCGGCCGGATTTCCACCCACAAACATCATCACACAGAGGAAAAGCTTATACACAACGCCGTAGTCCCCAATATCCGTGAGGTTGAATCCGGCAGAGCGACCCACCGCATTCCAGAGAGACTCCCACACGCTGTACGCACCATTCTGAGCATGCTGCGATGGCTCCAGATACCCCAGCAGACTCATTCCCACACACCCCACCAGCAGCACCAGCAGGGTCACCCGGACAACAAGCCAGGAATGCGTACTCCAACGGCGCTGCACCCGCTTCCCGGAGAGTCGCTGCCGCACCCGCATCATCAATTCCAGATACACGCCGAATCCCAGCGTTCCCAGGAACATGAGCAGCATCATCACCCCCTGCACCGCGTATGCCTGAGACATGTAATGCGTAGCCATATTATCCGGGAAAAGCGTTATCCCGGCGTTGCAGAACGCAGATACCGAGTGGAAAACAGCATAGCCCAGCAGCTCCATCTGCGGGATATCCTGATGCCCCAGCCAGAGAAAATACAGACACGCCGCACCGATTGCCTCAGCAATCAGCGTTACCCCACCCACCGAAATAAGCAGAGGCCGGACAATACTTTCTCCCTGCTGATCCAGGAAACCGGAAACACTCACACTATCGCGCACCGCCAGGCGTTTCCCCAGCATCATCAGCACAAAATAGGTGAATGTCATCACCCCCAATGCACCCACCTGAATATCCACCAGAAGCACCAGTTTTCCGAATGCGGTGAATGTTTCCGCCACATTCAGCGTTGTCAGGCCGGTAATGGAAGTGGCCGATGCCGACATGAAAAAAGCATCTTCCAGCGATATGGGATGCTGCGTGGCACCGGGAGACACCAGCATGACCGTGCTGAGCAGCACGACCGACAGCATATAGGTAAAGAATGAAGTTGCGGGGTTGCTGCGGTAGCCTCTACCGCCCCGGCGGTGCTTATCTTTCCAGTATGACCTCAGATTGATGAAGGAAAAGAGCCCCATGAGCAACCCCGGAAGAAGACTCCACCCCATGGGATTCCACACATGCCCATCCCTCATCTCGCCGAAAAAGAAAACGGAGGTGCCAAGCCCGGTCAACAGCTGCAACCACAGAAAGCGACCGGCCCGATGCCCCTTGCGGCACAGCCGGTTCACCACATGCACCATCACCACCAGAGTGTTGAACCAGACCAGCCCGCACAGCAGATACAGCACCGCTTTCTCCCCTACCACATAGCGGGACGCTACCGGCACATCACCACCAAAACACGCCTGCCACAGCACAACAAGCATCACCAGCAGCCCGGAAACCATCTCCGGCAGCTCAAGAACCCGACTGTGCTTCTCTCCATGGTTGATAACCAACATGTGTCCGCATATTCTAGCACAGGAGACCGCCCGAATCAAGCCAAACCCTCGCACATGTGCCCACGCACGCGAGCTCCGCATTGCCATACACCTATACCGGGAAAGCAATGATATCGACAGTTCCCGGCTCATTGCTATCCTGCGCGGGAAGCCTGCTACCATGATTAAACGATTCCTCTTTCTCACGCTTTTTACCATCATCTTCATGTGGGGATACGATGCACTGACGAGCAATGTGTACCATTGGTTCACAACACCCGGCAGGTTAGAAGAAGCTTTCATTCTGGCGGGAGAGCTGTCCATTCTCATCAGCATCGTCATCCTGATGCGGCTGATATGGTACAGGAACGGACTCCATCTGCCGGATGAGCCCGAACGGAGTTGGGAAAAGAAAAACAGTTACCGGCTTCCCGTCCGCAAAGCTGTTCCCGAATCACCGACAGAAGAAAAAAGCATCTATTCCTCACTCTTGAGCCTGTTCATCTGTTTGCTCTTCCCGATTTCCGCAAAAGTCGCATCGCAGCCCCCGGATAACAGGTTTACGCGAGCCGTTGAGCATGAATACTATCTCACTGCCGACATCATTCTCCGTATCTCACCGAAAAAAACGACGTCAATGAAATCCGCCGGCTGACCATAGTCGGGAACGAAAGCGAGCAGAGTAAAATGCGTAAGGTTGAGTACCTGCTGCGAAAAGGTGCCAGGCTCCACAGTTATCGTCTCGGTGACGAATACGCGCCACTCCCTCAGGCTTCTCTGAAACACAATCGTTATCTGTTGCCCCTGTTGCTGAAACACAGCCGGACGATATGGGATGGCAACACCATTCTGCGCGCTCCGGTGCGCGATGGTGACGAGGAGTGCGTGGCTCTGCTGCTCAGACACGGCACGGAGCTCCATGTGACCGATGCCGAGGGAAAAGCCGCCATTCACTACGCAGTCGATCCCCGGCATGAAGATGAGCAAAAGGCCCTGCGAATAGTCCGGCTTCTGCTGCAGGCCGGTGCGGATATCAACGCTGTCAGCCTGAGCTGCTGTCCCCCTTTTGCTCATACACCCCTTGACATTGCAGAAAGAAACCCGGACTTCCCCGCCGTGACAGAGCACCTGCGAACCAACGGTGGCAAACACGCCGCAGAACTGGTGGCAGAATATAACTATAGTCGGCAGTAAGACCGACTGTCCGATGCCTCAACAAATATTTATTTTTTTGCAGAATTTGTTGCGGATTTGGCTCGCAGCGGGATTAGCAATGGTGTAAACTTCTGCACAGGCGATGAAACAAGCTTTCCCCCTACTTCTGTTCTGCTGCACGGCGGCATTAGTTCAGGCCGCTCCGTTCACCCGGCTCGACTTTGAAGAACCCGTGGTGTACGAAAGCCAGATTGGCACCGACACATCGGATAAATACACACTGAGCGGCGATGCTGCACACCGCCCGGAATGCCGTTGGACAGCACAGGACAGACTGGCGCTCAAGTTTGCTCCCGGCACCTCGGTGTTCACAGAGTTCAGGTTGACCTTCAACCAGGGACAGAATCGCTACCTGAGCGGAGAATCCATGGAACAGACGGAATTCCGCTTTTTCTGCCCGCGCAGCGAGCTGACGGCAAATCGCCGCCACGGATACCCCACGGCCACCTTCTGCGTTTACCCGGAGAGTCCGCATACCAGGGAAGCTCGGGAATTTTCCGTTTCCACTCCGGTGAACTATGAGTTCCGGGAGATTACGGAAATAAAAGGAGGTAAGATTATCTACGGGCGTACCGTTGCGGCAGAGCTTCACCCCGCCACGCTGGGAGAGGTCAACAGCCCGGAAGCAGCCCTCGCCCTGTTGGCAGAGTCCAACCCCGACTGGAGCAAGGTGCATCCATCCACGCCCATCCCCGGAATGGTCTTGGTGCGTGCTGCAGAACCGTTGGTCGGCTCCACCCAATGGGAGCTGCGCATCGCCCCTACTGAGGAAAGCGGGCTGCTCGCAGAAGAAAGATGCATCCGGTTCTCCCCGGAAGAAGAACTGGGAACGGGTGTAAACCAGTTCATCCACCGCCCGACACAGAAATCCGGCAGCAACGATTCCATGCAGATGGAAATTTCCTTCTCCTCGCCGATAAAGGTAAGCGAGCGGGAACACATCTTCCGCTCCGTCAGCATCCGCGCCAACGGTCAGGAAGCAAAAACAAACGGCGACACCAAAACACTCACCATCGACGGAAAAGAAGCAACTTTCAGACTCCTGCCACATGAAAGAGAAGATGCAGGCTCTTGGGAATACACCAACCGAGAAGAAGGGCCGAAGGAAATCATTCTGTACGAAGAACATGAGACTGAATCCTCTTTCCTGTTGGAAGTGAATCTTCCGGCAGCCACGGAGCTGGAAGTTACCATCCCCGGGGGCACACGCGCGGCCAATGGGATCAGCACCGTGTGCGATCACCGGCACCTCCTCAGCTTCAACCCCGCCGTTCCCATGCTGAGCAGCCCACATACCGACATCCTGCCGCTCAAGGGTAATCTTGACCTGCGGTTCAACGTGCTCAATGCAGAATCGCTGGAGGTAAAGGTGCATCGGCTGGATGCAGAGGCCTATCTCCAATGGAGCGAGGAGCTTTCTGAGATAAGCTCCGATGATTCGATTCTGCGCGATATGCTCAACGCTCACTTTCAACTGGCGGCAGAACGAATCCGGCAAAAGAACGCCCCCCATCCGGAAGCCCGGGAAGAGCTGCGTCGAATGGCGAGTGTGCTGCGGATGGGATCAAAGGAACAAGCCCGGGAACAGGCGCGCATTCACCGCATCCTCCAACAGTTGCCCTCCTTTGACGCGAAAACAATCCACCTCCCCACGGAAGGCGAAAATCCGCTGATTCTCTCACGGGAAATCCACCTGAATCTCAACGAACTCACCGGCGGCAACACCCTGCCCGGTTTCTATGTCCTGAGCGTCAAACCCACCCTCAGCCCCGCCGTCCGTGAGCTGGCGCAATCTCTGAACATTGACCTGAATGAGCCGGGAACGGAGCGATTCTACCGATTCCATGTAACGGATTTGATGGTGCATCAGGCAAATGAACAACTGATTGTCACCCGACTGAGCGACGGTTCTCTCGTCGGAAACGCAGAAATGCTGGGAGCAGACGGATTCCGCACCCCCCTGCCGGAAGGCTACGCCACCGACCTCCCCCTGCCGAACAATAGGAGCGTGGTGCGCGTCGGTGAGGATTTCTTCCCGCTGGATAAAGAGGAGGAAGACGATAGCGATGAAAAGGAAGAAACAAGCATCCGCATGTACATCCTGCACGACCGCCCGCTGTACCGCCCCGGAGAAACCGTGCATCTGCGCGGCATCATCCGTCGCCTGACGGAAAACGGAGAGTGTAATACCGATGCCGCCCTCGCCCGTGCACAGCTGACCGTTTACCGCGCGAATGAGGAGATTCTGCTGCAACACGAAATCAAGGCAGATGAGCTCGGCACATGGGAATACAGCTTCCCCCTTCCGGACGGAGAGGAAGACGTTACCGGCGTCTACCGCATTGTCGTTAATCTGCCCGGTTGTAAATACTCAGCTGAGCGGAGAATCCCCTGTGAGTTCTTCCGGCGAAATGCGTTCCAAACCAAGTGGCAACTCCATGTTCCCAGGATTGCCCCCGGTGAGTTCACGGCAGAGCTGCATGCCGCAGACCTCAACGGCACACCGCTGAGCCGTGCAGAGGTGGATGTGAACGTCTGCTCCGGCGGTCCCGGCATCAGCCTGCAACCCAACGGGACACCGGCAAAAACGCTCCGCACCACCCTCCATACGGATGAGCGAGGAACAGCTGTACTGCACGGCTATTTTACCGGAAACTTCCCGCCATTGGCAAACGGAGTGGCACAGCTGAGCATCAGCGGCAGCGTCGCCAATGACCGACAGGAATATCTGGAAACGGAGGATATCTCCGCATATATCTACGCCGCCGATTTCCGGGTAGATTTGTGTGACGATACCCTTTGGTTGCAAGCGGTCAGCGATGATGATGCCCTGCATGAATACCCGCTCCGGCGGGAGCAAAAGCTCCGAATCCGCATTCTGGGCCATGTTGGCGAAACGCAGCAGCTTTCGGATTGCATCAGCAAAGTCGTCATCCGCGAACAATGCCTGGACGATCGGGAGTGGACTGTGCCGTCAAATTGTGAGAACGGCATGGAGCTGCCGCTGAAAGAACTCTGCAAAAAAGCGGTGGATTCTTTTCCCCTGCGTATTCTCATCTCAGGAACGGATGCTTTCGGCAGAATCTATAACGATGAATGGAGATACGATTTTATTGCGGAGGATGAGGAAGACATGGATGAAGAGGATGAGAGCTGTCTGAGCTGCTCGCTCCGTGAGGGGGCTCTGGAAGCGGAGCTGAACACTCCCCGCGCCGGGGAAGCTCTCCTGCTGATAAGCTCCCGAAAGGGTACGCGCCTCATCCCGCTGACGGTCAAGGGAGGTGAGGAAAAATTCACCATTCCGCTGAACGCAGGCGAAACGGGCTCGTTAATCTGTCACCTGCTTCAAACAACCCGCGATAGCTTGGGATGCTTCAGCAGGCTTCAATCCGACATGGATTATTTGTTCGTTCCCCGCCCGGAAATGCAGCTCAACCTTACGCTGAGTACACCGACTGAAGATTTACGCCCGGGCAGTGAAACAGAGCAGTGCGGACAGGTCACGCTGCCGGATGGCACTCCGGCAGATGCGTTAGTCACCATCGTGGCCGAGGATAAAGGAATACCGACTCATCATTTTCATGTGGGTGAATATATGCCGGACATCGCGGATTTCTTCGGTGCCACAGCTATTTCCCACGAGTCCTTCAGCCAAAGAGGATTTCGCTGGAACGATACGGACGCTGTGAAATTTACCTGCGGCTATGCTCTGCTGCATCAGCTTTGGAATGGTTCCCTTATCGGTCCGGGGCGTGATATCGGGCAGGACGACAGAGAAGAGTTCTGGAAAGAGGATGATATAATAGAATATGCTCCCCTCAGTCGGGACGAAGAAAGCCACGAATGTGACGACGAAGAGGAGGAAGAATACGCAGAGGTGGAGGATTCCGTTTCGGATGATGAAGAGGAAGACAAAACCGAGGACAATGAGGCGGAAAACGGAAAAGGCGGATTACCCCGGCTGCGCCGCGATTTCTCCCCCGTAGCCGTCTGGCAGGCTGCGCTCAGGACTGATGCCGAGGGCAGGTTCTCCACCGGGATGAAGCTGCCCGACACCCTCACCTCCTACCGCGTCTTTGCCGTGGCCGTGAGCCGCTGCGGCAAGCGCTTCGGACAGGCTGAGAGCGAGTTCCGCGTCAATCAGCCGCTCATGCTGACTCCCGGCACGCCGCTCTTCATGA
>JAFUQZ010000068.1 GCA_017472085.1 Akkermansia sp.
ATCATGCCAGGCTTCGCTACGCTCCGCCTGGCATGATGATGTGCTTATTAGCTCACGTTAGACACGTTACTAAAATTACGGTGTCTTCTTTATGTCCTAAGCACTAGATTCATTTCGGTGTGCGATTTTTGTCCGACAATGCATATTACTTCGGTTCGCATTGAGCGCTATCCGAACTCCATTCACTCCTCAGAACCAAACGCGTCTTTATCCACACAGGCGGGACAAAGACGCAATCAGGTTGCAGGAAGCGACTCAGGCCGCACTAATGTGACACGTTTCATCGGCGCTTTTCATGCTTTTTACTTTTCTTATTCATTGCTGCCTTATGCTTATCATTATGGGAAACTTCCCTGCGGTTATCAAGCTTCATCCTGCCGTCTTTAACAGCCTGCTTTTCATGATACTTACCGAAGTCACCCCGATGTTCTTCATCATCCAGCCGCAGACTGATACCACCGTTGCAGAAGCTCAGATTCAGGCTCAATGCCTGCGAGCGAGATGAAAACATCACTATGCCGCCGATTCCCAGCACCATCATCATTTGAATCATTCTCTTGTTCATAACGTTTCTTTCAGGCTTCATGCCCATTCACCTGATAAGGCGTGCTACGACATGCGATTTATTTATCGTTTTGTAACTTTTATTCATTTACAACATAACACAAAAATAAATTCTTGCTCAGGAGTCAGTTAAATGGTAGACATGGGACATGCACAACGCCGCAATCCCCTTTATCATCAGCCTCATCGTCATTTTCTGCATCACGGAAGCCATCCTGAGTTACCGGCGCGGAGAAAGAGGACTACTCGGCGAACCGAAGTTCAATTACAGCATTTTTGACGCAGCCCACCTTCCCATGTGGATTATCATCGGACTGGACACCATCATCTTTTTCGCATATTACCTCCTTTCTGAGTAAAACAAGGCAGAATCACGACCGGCAAATTATCAAAAGCCTCCCCCAATGCTTGAAAAGCCGCCGTCCCCTTTCGGAAACGGCGGCTTTGAGATTAGATTGATTCAGCGGTGAATCAGAACTTGGCGAGCATAGCCTGACGCTGAGCCTCAAGCTCGACGGGCAGCTTGTCGCCCACCGTGTTGAAGAGCTCGGTCTGGGACTCAAGTTCAGCCTTCCACTCAGACGCAGAGATGGTCATGTTGGTTTCGAAAGCTGCCTGGTCGTAGCCCTTCAAACCCTCGGTGTCGAGTTCCTCGAATGCGGGAGAGATACCCAGAACAGTCTCCACACCCTCGACCTCGCCGCGGCAACGACGCAGCACCCAGTCGAGCACGCGCATGTTGTCGCCAAAGCCGGGCCATACGAAGTTACCCTCGGCATCCTTGCGGAACCAGTTCACGTTGAAAATCTTGGGCAGCTTGCAGGCGCAGGTCTTGGTGCCCATATCCAGCCAGTGCTGCCAGTAGTCACCCACATTGTAACCAATGAAAGGCTTCATGGCCATCGGGTCGCGGCGAACCTGACCAATCTGGCCGAAAGCGGCAGCCGTCATCTCAGAGCCCATGGTAGCACCCACGTACACGCCGTGGTTCCAATCCTTGGACTGGAATACGAGCGGCATGGTGGTGGCGCGGCGACCACCGAAGAGGAATGCGCTGATGGACACACCCTCGGGGTTGTAGTACTCGGGGTCGAGCGTGGGGCACTGGGAAGCAGGGGCGGTGAACCGGCTGTTCGGGTGAGCGCACTTGCGACCGCAATCCGGAGTCCAGTCGTTGCCCTGCCAGTCGATGGCGTGAGCGGGAGCCTCGCCGTCCATACCTTCCCACCAGACGTCGCCGTCATCGGTCAGCCCCACGTTCGTGAAGATGATGTTCTCCTTGATGGTGTCCATGGCGATGGGGTTGGACTTGTAGGAGGTGCCGGGAGCCACACCGAAGTAACCATTCTCGGGGTTGATGGCGTGGAACGTACCGTCCTCGTGCGGCCAGATCCAGGCGATATCGTCACCGATGATGCTGGTCTTCCAGCCCTTGGCAGCCAGAGCGGGCGGGGGCACAACCATGGCCAGATTGGTCTTACCACAGGCAGAGGGGAATGCGCCGGTCACATAGGACTTGCGGCCCTGGGGATCAGTGATGCCAAGGATGAGCATGTGCTCAGCCATCCAGCCGTTCTTGCGGGCAATGCCGGTAGCGATACGAAGCGCAAGGCACTTCTTGCCGAGCAGAGCGTTACCACCGTAACCGGAACCGTAGGAGATGATTTCACCGGTCTCGGGGAAGTGGCAGATGTACTTCTCCTCGTTGTTGCAGGGCCAGGTCACGTCTTCCTGACCGGGCTCAAGGGGAGCACCCACGGTGTGCAGACAGGGCACGAAGTCGCCGTAGCCGTCACGCTTGGGATTGCCGCCGCCGTTCACCTCGTCCTCAAGACGCTTGAGAACCTTCTCACCCATGATGGTCATGATGCGCATGTTGGTCACCACATAGGCAGAGTCGGTGATTTCGATACCGATCTTGGCCAGGGGGGAATCCAGCGGGCCCATGCAGAAAGGAATCACATACATGGTACGGCCCTTCATGGAGCCATCAAGGAAGGGGTTGAGGATGGCGCGCATCTCTTCCGGGGACTTCCAGTTGTTGGTGGGGCCGGCGTCCTCCTGCTTCTCAGAGCAGATGAAGGTACGCTCCTCCACACGAGCAACGTCGGAAGGAGTGGAACGAGCCAGGAAGCAGCCGGGGCGCTTCTCCGGGTTCAGGCGGATATAGGTGCCCTTTTCCACCAGCATGTCGCACAGCTTGGTGTTCTCTTCCTCGGAACCGTCGCACCAGTAGACGGAATCGGGTTTGCAGAGCTGGCGGATCTGCTCCACCCACTCAGCAGCCTTCTTATGAGTAGTACCTGTAATCATGGTGCCTGCAGAATACCATATTGTGCCACGACTTGCAACACGAATTTGCATCATCCGTCCCTTTTCCCTGCATTTTTTCTGCGGGAACAGCTGTTTCCTTTTCCTCAAGAAAGGAGTTGCCTAAGCGCCCGTTTTGTGCTATCTTGCCTGCATTGACCGATGAATGAGGAACTCCCCAGGAACGAGGAATCCATTTTCACCCTCCAGACAGAGCGGGTGAAGGAGAGTCGTGGCCGCACTCAGAATCGCCCGCGCTGCTATGTGAGCGCCCCCACCATCATTCTCTGGATGCTCCTCGCCACCGCTGCCCTGCACCTCTGGCTGCTGCGTCTTCTGGGTGTTATTGAACTGCCGTTCTGATAAACCGCGGCGAAACAGAGAGCAACCAAATTTTCCATTCTCATTTCGAAAACCTTCCCGTTTTACCGAAAAATAATGGTAAGGGGTCATTTTTTGACTTGCCATGTCAGTAACGATGGTTATTATAGTTTGTGATCTTTCTAAACAAGAAAGCCCCCATCATCATGAAAAAGACGCTCTTTCTGCTTCTCGCTCTGAACTGCGCCCTGTCTGCCGCAGCCACCGCTTCATTGGAAACTGATTACACCCTCGGGGATGTCATGTATGTGGGCGACTCCATCACGCATGGCGTAAACGCTCCATCCTACCGATGGTTCATGCACAAAATATTGGTGGATAACGGGATAAGTTATGACGAGATTGGGTACAACACCGGAAATTTTTCGGGAGGAGTGGCCTCAGGCACAGCGTATGGAAACATCGCATTTGAAAACGTCCACAGTTCGCAATCTTCAGCACGAGCATGGGAAATAGCCGGGGCTAAAGTTGGGTCACGATTTGACAACTCTAATATCATGAACTGGCTGGGGCAATCGACAGTCAAAACTGATGGAACGGCTTACACCGGCCCCACATTCACCGATGAAGACTCGCCGGAAACCTTTTTCCTGATGATAGGCACCAACGACACTCTCTCGGATTACAGCGCACAGAGTAAGGTTGGTTTTGGAACAGACCCCACCTATCTGCCGGAAGCTTTAACTAATCTGCTGGGATATGATTCTACCACGGAAACATTCAACGGACAGGGCCACGTGGACACCATCGTCAACTCAATGAAAACCGCCAACTCAGAAGCCTCTATCATCGTCACTTCCCTGCCCTGCTGGATGGATGGTCGCAGCAACAGCAATAATGCTGAAGACTTTGCGGCGGTTGTCGAGTACAACACAATTCTGAAGCAGTGGTGCTCGCAGAACAATGTAAAGTTTGTTGAAGTGAATAGGGGCATGTACGATGTAGCCCATGAAACGAAACCGGGCATAGGAGTTGCCTCCATGTTCGGCAGCGACAAATTACACCCCTGCGCACAGGGCGACCTCATCATCGCCGGCAACATAGCCAAAAACATGGGGCTGGCCGGGCGGACCGGGGGGCAGTCTCGCGTCGCTGCTGCCGATTTTGAACAGACCATCACCGCGGCAGACACAGCTGCTGCAACCCTGACCAACATCACCACCACAGAAGGTCTGCTGGATTTCAGCTCTGAAGGAGCCTCCTCCGTTGCCATTTCCTGGGAAAACGCCGGAGCAAAGAACGGCGGCTTCACCGTGGAACTGGGCGAATGGATAGTAGGCAACGGAGCCGAGGGCGGATGGGATACCACCAACGCCCTCACCGTAACCATGGGCAACGGTTCACTCTACGGCACCCTCAGCATCGACGAGGCCTACATCAAATGGGGAAACACCATCCTGTTCTCAGAGGACATGTCCACTATCGGCTCTGCGGAAAATTTACGCGTGGCCTATCTGGCCGGCAGCGCATCCGAGGGTGTCGGCAGCGGATTCTATGTCTGGCTGGATGATATGCTCATCGGCGAGGCCCTGTACTCCACATCCGGGACTCAGTACAACGGTGTAACCCTTTCTTACGGAGGCTCAGAATCCGTAACCCTGGGTTCTCTTTCTCTGGAATCATCGGCCTCCTACGCCCCGACAACGACACGAACAAGCAATAGTGAAGCTGCATTTACCGCAAAAATTGTTCCGCCCCGTCCGGCCGCGACTCCGCAAGGCACAATCACCCTGCCGAGCGAATACAATATATCCAAAACAATTGAAGCCGATTCATTTGAAGATGGTGATGCAGTTGCCTCTGCCATAAGTGATACGACTACACAAAAATCTGACCGGATTAGTATAACCGCCGACATCGGCACCTCTACTGCTAATGCTTTTGGTAATAAAACATCCCGGGCAGGGGATTTCTATATCACCTTCAGCAGCGGGAAATCGAGTAGCTTTTCTGCTGCGCACGGGACAACTTCTTACAAAGACGTACCAACGGATGTTGTCCTTGATGGTAATATACTCCTTCAGCTCACTGATGAGTTTGCCGGAGCCAATTCTATGTTCGGCATTGCCAATGCCGGTTCTGTTACCGGCAACGTAACGCTCGTGTTTGATTCTGCCGACGCGGTATTTGATAACATTTCGGACAACGCACCAGCAACTGTCGCCGGTGCATACAATGGCAGTATCGGAGGAACATTTAAAGCCATCATCAACAACGGAACATTTAATTCCAACATTCTCGGCGGAGTTCACACCGGCAACTCCAATTCCATAGGCCGCACCCAGATATACATCAACGGCGGCAACATCAAAGGTACCATATATGGCGGCGGCCGGACAGGCACCATCGGTAGCCTCATGGCGCGCAGCATCGAAGCGGCTACGCTTGTCACCATCACTAACGGCATCATTGAAAAAGACGTGTATGGCGGCGGCACCGGTGGCACCATCAACGGCGACACGCAGGTCGTGCTGACGGGCGGAACCGTCAAGGGCAATGTATACGGCGGCGGCTCCGGTGGCACCATCAACGGCAACAGCTCCGTCACCATCGACGGAAATCTGGCGGCCATCTATGGCAACACCATCTCCGGCGGTGGTACCGGCGGCACCATCAGCGGCAATTCCGCGGTCAATATCATCAACGCTTCTGCGTCTGATTACGATGGCACCATTGATAAATTCACCGGTACCATCAGCGGCGGGGCCAAGGCAGATGCGACAGCCGCATCCCCCACGGGTGTTTACGGCATCCGCACACTCGTTTTCGACAATTCCAAACTGCAGGGGACAGCGTTTGACACCGCAACCATAGCCGATTTTGATGCCATCACCCTCAGCAACTCCGCCATCACCCTCTCATCGCTGGGCGGTGCAACTGAGCTCACGCTACAGGACAGCACGCTGAACATTACCGGCGATGCTTCCTCATTAGAGTCCCTTTCCATGGACATTGATAGTGGGTTGATGATTGATTCCATCAGCGGGACAAGTGATAAAGACTTCTTTATCACGCTGACGGGAACGGACATCGATCTCGACCGCCTGTCCATCTCTCTGACGGGTGTTGATTATAGTGACGGCACCGTACTTGATCACGTCTATATTCTGGTGGAAGGAATCACATACAACGCCGAGATAGCGTGGCTGGATCAACAAAGCCCCATTCGTAACCTCGTGGTGGGAGCTGCCGTGCCGGAGCCGACAACGGCAACACTCAGTCTGTTGGCTCTCGCAGCCCTGGCTGCCCGCAGACGGCGCAAATAAACTGCGCAGCCGCATCTGAAAAACCTCCCGATTAAGTGTAATCGGGAGGTTTTTCATTCACCGCGCAATGGGCATCACGGGGTATGGATTCTCCGGCAGAGGCGGCAGCGGCTTCTGCGATTTCTCCTTCACCGTCAACTCCGTTACCGGGCGAATGGGCATGTGCACGCCCCCCATTTCGGCGTAGTAATGCTTCTGCGTCAGCCGCACCACATCACCGGGCGTGAGCGCGGCGAGCGTTTCCGATACCGCAGCATCCTGCCCGGGCGTATCAGCAGCGGCATCAATCATGAGTTCCGAACCGGGCTCGGTCTTATCATCGCCGTACTTGCCGGGCTTGTCATAGGCCTCATTGCTCAGCACCCGGAACACCGCCACTGCGGCTGCATGCCCGCAGCGCTCCGGGCAGAGCGCCGTACGCCCCGGGCAGGGGAGTGCGCGCGTGCCAAGGAACTGTGCCGTCACGGTGTTGGAGGCCAGTAACTCTGCTTTGGGCGGCAGGGGAGAAGCAAAAGCTGACAGAGAAACCAGAGTCAGCGCGACAAATAAAGAAAAGGAACGTCCTATCATACAGATTGAGAAGCCGATGAAGCGTCATCTGTTCAATCATTCTTCCGCAGCAGGCAGCAGAAGCCCCCTGCCCCGAAACCATGATGCGGATACAGCCGATAGGCTGCAAAATCTGCCAACCGGGAGCGGAATGAGGCCAGCGACGGCACCTCCACCGCTTCCCAGCCGGGAACGCGCCGCAGGATATAGGCCATCACCTTCTCATTCTCATCCGGATCGTATGTGCAGGTGGAGTACAACAGGTGCGCCCCGGGATCCGCACACTGCACCGCCGCCAGCAGGATTCCCTTCTGGCGCTTGGCATTGCCGTTCACCATGGCAGAGCCCAGACAACCGGGATTGCGAATCCCCTTACAGAGCAGCGATTGCCCGCTGCACGGGGCATCCACCAGCAACAAATCGAACCGCTCTCCGGAGGCTGCCCACTGATCCGGGCGCAGCCCGGTGACCGTCACGTCCGGCACGCCACACAGCTCCATATTCTGCCGGAGTATACCGCGGCGTGCCGCGTTCACCTCGTTAGCCGTGTGATTCTGCGGCAGATAGCGGGCTGCCATCAGCATGGATTTTCCGCCGGGAGCCGCACAGAGGTCGAGACTGCGGGCAGGAGGCGACACCTGCGCCAGCGCCGCCGATTCCCAGCAAGAGGACAAATCCAGCATGTAGTACAGGCCGTTCCGGTAATCCTCATACGCCGTCGGGCGGGAAATCCCCTTCCCCGCCTGCGGCACAAAAACCCGCGGCGGCAGCCATGAAACCGCGCTCATGTCCTCGCAGGGAAAAGGCGGCACATAATCCGGCGGAGCCTTCGGCGTGAGCACCACGGCAGAGCGGGAAGAACTCCCCGCCCGCATGGCCTCCAGCAAGGCACGCGCCTCCGCATCATCCAGCGCCAGCCGCTGGCAGAGGCGCAATTCTCCGTGAGAGCCGTCCGGCATCATGGCACATCAGTGTCCGGCCTCACGCAGCGCCATGGCAGCCGCACCAACCATGCCGGCCTCGTTGCTGAGCATGGCGGGCAGAATCTTCAGCTGCGCAAAATGCTTGGCATACACCTGATTCTTCACATATTCCCGCAGCGGCTTGAACAGCCAGTCTCCGGCCTTTGCCACACCGCCGCCGATGATGAATGCCTCCGGGTTCAGGATATAGTGGCAGCTCACCAGGCAGCAGGCCAGCTTGCGCGCCAGGTCATCCCAGCAGGCAAGCGCCACCGGGCACCCGGCCTCCGCTGCCTTTTCCAGGCCGAGCGGGGAGCATTCCTCCTCCGAGCGGGTCAGGCCTGCCGCCGCATAGGCGGTAATGGCATCTGCCGTCAGATTACGATGGCCGATATAGTCCTCCAACGCACCGTAGTTCTTGTAATAGCCTGAGCGCCCGCGATAATCGATACTCATCTGCCCCAGCTCCCCGGCTGCACTCATGTGACCATGCAGCATCTGCCCGTTCACAATGATGCCGGAGCCCACCCCCGTGCCGAGCGTCAGACAGACCAGATTCTTCATCCCGCGGCCTGCACCCAGCTGCCATTCTGCGTAGGCCATGCAGTTAGCATCATTATCCACAGCGGCCGGCAGGCCGGAAAGCTCCTCCAGCAGACGGCGGGCAGGCACATCATACCACCCCGGCACATTCGCCAGACTGTCCGCTATACCGGCGTCATGGTCAACAAAACCGGGAAGCCCCATGCCCACGGCCTTGAGGTCAGGATATTTCACCCGGAGCGCCTTAATCCGCTTGCCCACTTCTCCGAACACCGCTTCGGGAGTACCAAAATCCATCGTCGGCACCGGCTCTGCCAGCTCTATGATATCAATCCCCTTCACCACGGCAATCTTCACAGAAGTGCCCCCCATATCCACACCAATCGCTAACTCATCTTCGTATGACATGCCCCCATTATGCCAAATTCCTGCGCAAGGTAAAGAAAAAAGAGACCCGATTCTGCAGAACCGAGTCTCTTTCTGATTGCGGGAGCAGGATTTGAACCTGCGGCCTTCAGGTTATGAGCCTGACGAGCTACCTGGCTGCTCCATCCCGCGATTTTTAACTCACCCCTGTGGGCGCAGGGGTAATATACACACTTTCGGGCATCAAGTCAAGCTTTTTCTGAAAAAATTGATTAATTTTCCGAAAAATTTCCATTTTCGTCCTCGGAAGCCATCTCCATGAGCCGCTGAGCTTTCTCATCACCGGCCACGGCAGCATTTGCAAGCCAGCCCAGCATGAGGGCTTCGTTCTTCGGCACACCCACGCCTGCGGCATAGCAACTGCTCATCAGCAGGCAGGCCTCTGCATTACCCTGCATGGCGGCAAAGCGGAGATAGCGCACCGCTTTCTGCGCTCCGTCTGCCCCGCCATGCCCGCTCAGGCACAGCTTCGCGCAGAGGAGCTGTGCCTCCACCGAATTCCCCTCCGCTATGGGCTGCAGCCATCGCACAGCCCCGGGGAGGTTACCCGCCCTGGTTTCCATCTGCACCAGAGCCAGACAGGCGTTGGGGTTTCCGTTTTCGGCCGCGCGGCGATACCAGTCGCGGGCTGCGTCTGCCGAAGCATTCACGCCCAGCCCGCGCTCAAAACACAGAGCCAGCGCGGCCATGGCCCGGTGGTCTCCTCCATCAGCCGCCAGACGAAACCAGGGGACGGCGGCCGCCGGGGTCTCCGGCATGCCTTTGGTTCCCGTCAGGATGCGCCGCCCCAGCTCATACTGAGCCGGGGCATGTCCCTCATCCGCCAGCTCCCGGAGCAAAGCGTTGTTGTGGCATCCTGTCAACAGGATACCACACAGCAAGGCACATGCTGTCCGGACTCGTTTCATGAAGGCAGGAAATAGCGTTTCTGGCGTTCGGAAATCGGCATGCCGAGCTTCTCCATGGCGGCCAGCATATCCTCCCACACGCTCCGTCGCGCGCTCAGTGCCTCATTCCTCAACAGATAGCTGGGATGATAGGTCACGCGAACCGGCACGCCCTGGCAATCCAGCCAGCGTCCGCGCATGGAGCTGACGGAGGCATCTGAGCTGAGCAGCGCCTTGGCAGAGCTGCCGCCCAGGCATACTATGCAGGCAGGACGTATGGCGCGAATTTCTGCCAGGATGAGCGGCAGGCAGGCCGCAATCTCCTCCGCTGTGGGAGGACGGTTCGCTGTCCCCTGCTCCGGCCCCATATCCGGGCGGAATTTGCAGACGTTGGAGATGTAGACTTCCTCCCGGGAAAGGCCCATGGCGGTCAGGATTTTATTGAGCAGCTGTCCGGCGCGACCGACAAAAGGCTCGCCCAAACGCTCTTCATCAAAGCCCGGCGCCTCCCCCACCAGCATGAGACGTGCATGCGGATTCCCCGTGGCAAAGACCATCGTGTCGCGCAGTGTACCCAGGCGCCGGGCCGGTTTCCAATGTTCAGCCCGGTTTCGCAGCAGCGCCAGTTTTTCCTCCACGCTCATTTCCGGCGTCGCAGGAGCGGCGGTTTCAACAAGCTGCCCCCCGCGCCGGGATTGCAGCATCCAGCTGCGGAGAATGCTGCGGGCATCATCATCCACCGCCAGCCGCTCCTGCCCGCCTGCCATCAGGTGGGTAAGGCTCTCTACTGCCAGTTGACGAATGGTGGTCATGGGAACATGTTACACCCTAAACGCGAACAATGCAATCCGGAAATGAAAACAGCTTCCGAGCCGCCCTGCCCGTTACAATTCCAGGAATCGGATTCCGGGTGACGCCCCCGGTGCAGCCGGTTCTGCCGAAGGCGCCGGCGCGGCTTCCTCCGGGAGAATACCGGGCGGCATCATCTCCCGCAGCATGCGGGCGTGCTCCGGGTCCTGCCGCTCCATCATCTGAAAGATATCCGGATACCACGGCAGCATGCAGGTCGACACGATGTTGAGAGAGGCATAAATGATAGCTGCGGCCAGCAGGTAACGGTAAAACGGAGGCTGCTGCACCTGCACCGGCAGCGTGCGCGCGCGGAGGTCCCATGTGGTGACGCCCCGCCGCTTCAGCAGAAACAGGGCAATCGGCCCCATGATGAACGGCAGGATATAGGCCATCATGCCCATTCCCCCGATAAACACCATGAACGAACGCCCCAGAGCCTGCGCAAATCCTATGCCGGGAGTCAGCGCCATGGTCTGTTCCCCGGCGACAGTCCCCGTGAACAGGCGTATGCCCATCAGACACTTGCCGGGAGTTGTCCCGGTGAAATGAAGAAACCCGGCCTCCATCCCGATGAGCCCCAGCCAGAACATGGGGCCATACGGCAGCAGATTGACGGAAAACTCCGCCCCGGTCAGATAAAAGACAATAAACATCAATGCGGCATAGATGGACATATCCACCAGACGCGCCATCAACCGCACTCCGGCGCCCGGAAAACGAAAATCCGGCAGCGACACCATCACCGATGAGCCATCCTCCTCTCGCCGCTCCTCCACCGCCTGCTCCTGCCGCGGCGGTACCGGCGGTAAAGCCTCTGTGCCGGATGCCGCAGAATCTTCCGATTCCGACTCAGCAACTTGATTCTCTTCCTCGCTGGGATTCAGGAAATCTGCCAGCGCCGGCAACTCACGCAGGGGCATCCACCCGCTGCAACCGCTATGCCAGCCCGGAGTATCTGCGGAAAGCTCCCCGCTGTGCACCATCGAAATCACATCCGGCACCGTGGAGGGGCCGCATTTCTTCTTATCCTTAATCCAGTAGATATCCATGGGAGCAAATCAGTTGGAACGCAGAGCACGGGCGGGATCCTGACGGGAAACAATAAAAGCGGGAATCAACGCAGCCAGCGTCACCATCACAAAAGCCTTGAATGCCTGCATGGCAAAGGTGGCGGCATCATACTCTGCTGGCAGCGTCAGCCCATGTGCCTCCATGGGGAACGGATCCATCCCCACCGAGGCCAGGAAAGCCTGAATCTCCAGACGATAATACAACACCAGCAGCGCCAGCAGAATGCCGGATACCGCACCGACAAAACCGATAATGACACCCTGCCAGGCAAAAATCCCCATAATCTTGCGCGGGGTTGCTCCCAGAGCCTGCAACACGGCTATCTCGCGCTTGCGCTGCATGGACATGGTGAACATGACCGCCATGATGCAGAAGCTGGCAATCAGGGAAATGAACGTGAGCACAAAGCTCATCATCACGCGCTCATTGGCAATCAGCTTGTACCACTGCTCAAAAGAGCGGGTCCAGGGTGCAACGTACCAGCGCAGCTCCTTCCCTTCCGCTCCGGCCTTCATGGGCGTGAGAAGCGCCTGCAGCTGCGCCTCAATATCCCCCATATTGTTGGGATCAGCCACCCGCACGCAGATACCCTGTGCCTGACTGTAACCATCCGTGGAATACCCCATCACATCCTGAGCAATCTGCAGCGGCAGATACACATTCGGTCCGGGCATATTCTCCGGTGTCTGGTAGATACCGACAACGCGCAAATCCATGGGCATCACCATCTCGTTGATGCTCTTCACCGCCTTGCCATCCTCCTTATCGCGGTCGAGTGCAGCCAGCTCCTGTGCGGTAGTTTGCCAGCGCTGCTGCTCCTCAGCAGAGAACGGCACACCGCCGACATGCGACTGAATCAGCTCAAAGAACACCGTGCAGGCCTCCTCCTCGCTCCGGCGGAGTTTGGACGGGTCAAGCTTCGTGATATGCTCCGCAACGGCCGCCATTTTGCCCTTATCCGGCACCAGCCCGCCCTCGGCACTGGCGGCCCCGACAAAAAGTGTAGCGACCCCCTCCATGAGCGCCTTGTTCTCATGCGTCTGGAGAGGGTTCTGAATCATGGCATAGATATCGGCCACCTCATCCAGACTGCCCACGGGGGTCAGATGCAGCGAATCCCCCACATACAGACCGAGAGACTGCGAAGTAGTGGCAGATATCACACACTCCTGGTCCAGCCCCTCACCAAAATCAAACGTACCGGCACGCAGCATCACCTTGAGCGGTTCAATCTGTCCGGCATTGTGCGGCTCTATCGCATTGAAGCGCACCGTCATCCGGCTGCCGGGAGCCTGGGCGAACGCCTCATTCTCCAACTGCGGATACACGCTGACCACTCCGGGAATCCGGCGAATTTTTTCCATCAGGGCAAACCAGTCCACGTATTCATCCGAAAGCCGGACACGCTGCATATCATCGCCCGGGTACAGAACAAAATGCGGCGTGAGCGCCAGCACACGCGATTCCATCTCCTTCTGCAATCCGCTCATGACCGACAGCACCACAATGAGCACCATCACCCCCAGCGCCACGCCGGCCAGACAGATGAGAGTAATCACGGAAAAAAGCGTGCGCAGCGGATTCAGGTAGCGCACGGCCAGCATCAGGCTCAGATTTCGTCTCAGTAACTTCATTTGGAGGAAGTGCCAGTATCTCCCAAATTCCGCTCACGCGCAAGCCTAAACAGAGACATACACCCGGATACCCACGCGGCGATTCCTCTGCCGCTCAATCGGCATTCTCACGAAAACGCGCATAAATATGAATCCCTCCCACCAGGGCCACATAGAACCCCAGCTCAGCAAATTCCTCCACCGTCATATTATTCATCACACGCTCG
>JAFUQZ010000011.1 GCA_017472085.1 Akkermansia sp.
CCAGACACCGAGAATGTACTGGGGGAACGAGCCCTCCTGGTCACTCAAAATGCCGGAGTTGGCAGAAACCCGCTGATCCGGTCCCAATTCCACCTGTAACTCACTAATGGCAACATCCAGCCCCACCAAAGCCTGCTGCCTAGCCTCTGCCAGCAGTACTGTCTGCATGGCGATACGCTGCTGCGAGGAAGCCATAGACAACAGCGCCACGGCCAGCATGGCTAACAGCATCATCAGCGTAAGCGTTGCAATGAGAGCGAATCCCGGTTTCTTTTGTTTGCGTTTCCAGGAAGAAAAAAATGATTTCTTGAGAAGAATCTTCATGACGAGACTACATCAGTTTTCAGCTACTATACACCACCCAACAAAAAAACAAGCAAATTCCAAGTTCCTACCAAAAACAACCGGGTTTCTCCTCTATCTAACCGAGATTCGTCCCTATCAAAAAGAAAAACCGCACGGCAAGTGAGCAATGCGGCTTTTCTATCTTTCTCAGAAAACGGCATCAAATATCCCAAAGGTCGAGCCATTTGAATGAAACGATGCGGAAGTGACGTCCCATCACCTTATTAGCATTGCTGAGACCCTTACCCTTGGAGCCGTCTGGTTTGAAGTCCGAATCAGACGGATCATTGGACGGATCCACATAATCCATCGTGCGCTGAACCACAGCCTCACACCAGGCCTGAGCCAGAATGGCATTGCGGGGACTGCGCACACACCCATAAGAACGCACTGTGAACGTATCATCGCGCACCGTCAGAATATTGCCCAGAGAAGCCAGCACGTCACTCTGAATAAGATAACCGGGAGCTGCCGTATACATGGAGCCGTTTTCTGCCTCCGGGAATCGATACAAATTACCGGACTGGGCTTTCACCGTCACTTCCTGGAAATCCTTGTTGATATCCGTGGCATCTATGGCGGCCTGAAGTGCGCCCTTGAGCGCGAGCTCCCCTCCGCCGGTTTCCAGTCGACGGTTAATGAAGTCGGACATATTGAGGAAAGGCCCGCGCTTGCGCACCTGTTTCACCATTTCTTCTGCCAGTTTACGGATGGACTCCGGCTCCAGCTTACGCACTTCACCCCAAGCGGAAAGAAAGGCACCGTTATTACGGAACTGACTGGAACCCTGCTTCATGCTGTAACCGCCCAGAGAATCCACACTTTTATCTGTGGTAGAAAGCATAAATCGGGAGAAAAGAACCTCGTCATTTCCCTTGCTGCGCTCTACCTCTTTGAGCTTATTTCCATCGCTGGTTACCAGCTTTCGGTGTGCAAGCCCCTGCAGCACCGCCGCCCACGCCTCAACCGAGGTCGAGTTGACGTTGAATCCGCCATCAATCATCAGGTATTGGGCAATATACTTCCATCCATCATTCTCCATCAAGCGGGAAATGACCTGTGAATCATCATACGGCGTATTTGCCTTCTTATAGCGGGCAACGGGCAAATCCTCCTTCCCGCTGAGGAAGTTGGAAAGAGCATCGCGAGCCAGAAGCTTCCGAGAACCAAAGGGCGCATCCGAAACAGAAGAACAGAACCATGCGTCCCACAGCGCATCATTAATCAGCAGACCGTGGTCGTAGAAGTCGCCGAAGAGCTGCCCATTGCCCCCCTCAGAGGGGATGTTGTTACGGTGGAATGCATAAACATCCCCCGACGGAAGGCAAGGATCGGCAAAAGAGTTACCGATACCCACCCCGGGTACACCGGCCTGATACTGCACACGGCGCATGGCGGAAGCCGCTTTATACGGGCCGGAGCTGCCGGAGGTCTGGTACCAGCCGGGCTGCAGACGCATTCCGGCAAAACCGGCCAGCGAGAACGGCGGATGCACGGGTAATTCCAGGACGGAGGCAAAAGAGACCTGTTCACCATCGCCGGTAATACCCAGGTAACCGTTCCTGCCGATATTGTCCATGGGGGAGCTGTCCAGACCGCTGCTCACATCAAGCGCCGCCAGTTCGTACGGATGATACTGACGCTGCTGATGATCGGGCTTGATGATGGCACTTCCCCAGAAAGCAGGATTGGAGTGCTGCCAAAGCTTGGTGCGATAATCCTTTCCGACAAAAAGTCGGGCATCCGCGCTGGTATTAGCCGATTTTGCGACCACACCGAGAGCCGCTATATAGTACGGCACAGAGTGGTCACTCTGAGATCCATCAGCCGACCAGTAAGAGTCATTCCTGTTCTTATCACAGAACACCGTGCTCTGGCTCGAATCAGAGGGATCGTACCAGCCCAGAAGGAAAGACTGAGGAGAAATGGCCCGTTTCCCGCTGAAACGGTCATCCATTCTTCTGGCAGACATACTGTTAAAACCATTCAGCACGGTGATAGCCTCCGGACGAAACGGAGCCAGACGGAAGCCGCTCAGATATTCCCGACCTTCCGTCCCGCCTTCATTGTACATACCGAGACGGAACCCCACATACCATTGCTTTTCCTCCAGTGTCTTGAGGTCGGGCACACCCGGCCCGGGGCGGCGATTAATAGAGGTATAGTAGTGAATCTTGTAATTAGACACATTCCCGGGATGATATCCCAACACAAAGGCTCCGTAATCGTTACTGCCTTCAGCGACCTCACCACAGGAAAAGAAGAGAACTTCCCCGGGTTTGAACACAATATCCCCCCTCTGATCCGACTCACTGTTCTGAAAGTATTGTCCTACATCCAACTTGTCAAAACCTCCCCTGACCCCATCGCCGACGTTGCTGACAGCATCGGGATTATACTTTGTAGCGTATCTCTGCCATGAATAATTCCATGTCCCTGACTCGCTGATACTATAGTCCTGCATCCACGCTACTGTATAAGGAGCTGACTGCGACCAGAGCTGCTGGCCTCGTATCCTCATGGGAACATTGTAAGGATTCCACCACAGGAACATAGGGGAATACGCCAACCGCAGATTGAATGCCGGAGTCTTACCATCGAGCATTTTCCATTCCTCCTTTCCCTCGGTCACCATGGCAAAGTTACTCATGAAAGCCAACATCACGGGAGTACGAGCATAACCTGCCTTTTTGTTACCCTGATCCATCATGGCACGAGTATCGTACAGAGAGCCGGAACCTCCATCGCTCACCCCTTCCGGATTGGAATCGTGAGTCATGGAATCACCGCCCATCACACTGCCACCCATGCGGGTATAGGCCTCACCCACATCACCGATGAGACGCGCGGTAAAATTGTCACCATCGTTGGCAGAACCATCCGGCCAACAATTATAATAAGCATACATGTTCTGCCATGATCCTATGGGAAGCTTATTCTCTGTGCCTTTGGGGATATCATCGTTCTCCGCAATAGGACAGTCCTGATCATTGCGTGCAGCGTATTCCGTGCCTCGAAGGCTCTCTTTATTGAACAGGAGGCACAAATCCTGCTTGAAACCGCCTGTGCGAACATTCACGGGCAGAGAATACGAAGAAGTTGTTACATCGAAGAAATACGGCATCCCGGAGTTCTGGGACGAAGTTCCGAGAAGAGGCAATGAATGGAGCGTAATTACCTTATCCGGCTGCTCAATCTTCTCCGGCAGGAAATCCAAATCGTCATAATTCAGCACCATGGGCGTAGGCGTGTCCCATGTACGACGCAACATCTCATTCACGTCCTCCGTGTCCTCACGGCGGGGCACATTCACCTTTGCTTTCTGATTCTCACCGCCTA
>JAFUQZ010000069.1 GCA_017472085.1 Akkermansia sp.
ACGCCTACGCTACAAAATCGCGCCAAAAATGGATTGACATCAGGGGATACCGAATGATATAAGAAAGCTACACGCCTGATGTGCACAGAAAAGGGGGCTTAAATTCGCCTCCTAAGTGTCGAAAAAACGGTGCCAGTTTAGCTGTCTCGTTCGATTAACACGTTCCTGCACCATTTGGCTTGACCGGAAATATCAATCTTTTACAATACGGGTGTGAATGCGTCTGACTTGATTGACCTGGCCTTTTCCTTACTGGGGGTGTTTGCCGCGTTGCTGTGGATGAAGCCGGGCAGGAGTGCCGCCTTGCGATATGCCTTCATCGTGCTGCCCTTTGCCGGGATTTGTTATCTGGCTTATCTGCATCCGGGAGAATATGGGAACGGTGTTTTGCGGCATCTGCCTATTCTCATGCCTCTGTTCGTGTTTCTGCTGGGGAAATACATGCTCCGGCTTCCGTGGCGGCGCGTCGTTCTTTCCCTGGGGGTGTATGCGCTTGTTTCCGGGTTGGAAACTTTCGCCGATATGCTGTTCCGAGCAGAGACGGCGGCATGGGGGTGGAGAGATGTGCTGTTCGGGCTCGGTTTCTATATTTCAACGGTATGGGCATGGGGTTTTATCCGGCTGTGCACGCGAAAGACGGCCGACATTCGCACGACGGACAGACTCTTTACTGCGGCGGCGTTATTGACGGTTTCCGATAGTCTTCGGCGTCTGACGGATCTGGGGAAGCTTGCGCTCCAACCGATGGTCTGCGATTTAGCGGACAGCTCCATGCTGTGGGGGTCTCTGTCTCGGCTGCTGGCGATGCTCATTCTCCTTTTGTGTTTTGCTGCCGGGTTGCGCTATGTGCTGTTGCAATCGTGGAAACGCGCCGTGGGTACAGCTTTCGCGGCCATGGCAACACTGATCGGAATCGCCTTCCTTTTCTTTTTCGGGCAACAGAACCGGGAGCTGGAGCAAATCCGGCTGACGGAGCATCTGATAGATGCCATCGAGAAGGGAAACTATCATGAGATGGAGCAATGTTTACAGCGGGGCGCGGATGTCAATATCCCCCTGCCGGCGGAGAGTAACATCACCGGAGAATGGACCTATTTCTACCCGCTGATTCACGCCACGGCACGAAATCATGTCACCATGGTCAGAACCTTACTGGCGGCCGGGGCAGATGTCGGCGTGCGGAGAAGTAATGGTGATACTGCCTTGTTATCTGCCTGCATTGAAAATAACCCGGAGACCGTCCGATTGCTGTTAGAAGCCGGGTCTGATGTCAATGCCGGGAATCACTCCGGCTATACCCCGCTGATTCAGTCTTCTCTGTCAGAGTATTCTGAGGAGGTCATCCGAATGCTTCTGCTGGCAGGAGCAGAAGTCAATCACACGGATGCTGACGGATGCACGGCGCTGCATTATGCCGCTTTGCCGGAAGAGTCGGAACGGAAGGCCGCTGCGGGCATCATGCGGCTGTTACTGGAAAATGGGGCACAGGTCAACATACAGGATTGTACGGGAGATACCCCGCTGCTGCAATGTGCGCGTGATGGTTTTATCGAGGGTGTCCGCCTGCTGTTGGAGCATCAGGCTGATGCCTCTCTGCGCGACAAGCAGGGCTTGTCGCCCCTCGACCATGCTGAACAGGAGGGGCATGAGGAGATTGCCGAATTGCTGCGCCGCACACTTCAGGGTAAACCGCAGGCTCAGGAATGAGAATGATACCGCAGATTCTCCCTGCCCGGTGAACTGTGCCCGTTGTCCTGTATCCGGCAGGCTCATCCCGGAAAGTATTTTATCCTCGAACATAAAGAAAGCAAAGGCCGCAGTCCCCGGAGGAGCTGCGACCTTTGCAGGCAGAATGCGGGGCTGCTGTCAGGATTATTTTCCGGCCGGAGATGCATTCATCACCTCACTGAGCGGAATGTGCAGGAATCCCATGCCAGGGTAGTCATTTGTCTCGCTCTCATGCGCCGACGGTTCGTAAATATTCAAGTCGAACGCATTCCTTTCTTTTCATTTGGGGTTACTTTGCTAGAATGGAGACATGGCTCATTCATGTTATCACCTGCCGGCACTCTGCCTGACTCTGATATCCGCATGCAAGGCATGGGCTCAGAATCCGGCAGACAGACACCCTATCTACGATGTAACCGCTCCCCATAACTCCATCTTGACCCAAACCGCCTCGGAGCTCAAAATCGCCCCCGCGCCGGAGAGGAAACTCGTCGCCGACAGCGCCTATCCTTTCAATAGATCAATCGCTCCCACCGTCCTGAAACTGAATGCCTGGCGGGGAGAACGCAGCAGTTGCCAGCTGGCCGTATCCACCGGGGGTGAAAAAGCTCAGTTACAGGCCTCCGTCTCCCCTCTCCGCCAGGGTGACAGAGAAATAGCGGCCTCGGTCCGCATGATTCGCTATACGCGGGCCGATAAAAGCATCGTCGCGGATATCATCGGCAACGAGAACAGCTGTGACCATGCCCCCGGGGTACACCGAGCCGTCTGGGTCGAGGTCAACGTGCCGCAGGACGCAGCCCCCGGACTCTACACGGGCACTGTCACCGTTTCCGCACCCGGTTGCACTCCCGCGCTGCAACCCATTGAACTGAGAGTAGAAGAAGCCGTACTGCCGACTCCTGCCGAATGGAAAATTCACCTCGACCTCTGGCAGCATCCGCAGGCCGTTGCCCGCTGGCACGATGTGGAGCCCTGGTCTCCTGCCCATTTTGAAGTGATGCGCCCGCTGATGAAACGACTGGCAGAGGCCGGGCAGAAATGCATCACCTGCACCCTGCTGGACGAGGCCTGGAACGGCCAGACCTATGACAGGTTCCCCTCAATGGTGCGCTGGGTGCGGGGAAGAGACGGCGTCATGCGCTATGACTATTCCATCCTTGATGCCTGGATTCACTTCATGCACGATGAAATAGGCATCCGGGAACAGATCAGCTGCTACTCCATGCTCCCCTGGCATCTCAAGGTACAATACTTCGATGAAGCCGCCGGCAAGACCGCATACCTGAACGCCATCCCCGGCAAACCGGAGTTCACCGCCGTGTGGGCGCCGTTCCTGCGCGACTTCCACCGCCACATGCAGTCCAAGGGCTGGGCAGAGAAAACCTGCATCGCCATTGATGAACGCTCTGATGACATGGTGCGCGAAGCCATGCGCCTCGTGCGCGAAAACGCCCCCTCCTTCCGCATTGCCTCCGCCGTGGATAAGCCCTCCGAACTCACGCGCGACGTCTACAACATCTCTCCGGTGCTGACCCATGCAGGTACGGCGCTCGGCGCTCTGCTGCGGGAGCGCAAGGCTGCCGGAAAAATCACCACATTTTATGTATGCATGCACCCCCTGGTGCCCAACACATACACCACCTCTGCCCCGGCAGAGGCAGAATGGCTCGGATTCTTTGCCGCCGCCAATCATCTGGACGGCTTCCTGCGCTGGGCCTACAACTCCTGGAACCGCAACCCGATGGAGACCACAGACTTCGGCAGCTGGACCACAGGCGATTGCTTCCTAGTATACCCCGGCAACCGCAGCTCCATCCGCTTCGAACGCCTCCGCGACGGTATTGAGGAATTCGAGAAAATCAACCTCCTGCGCGCCCGCGCCGGAGAATCTCCCGAAGCCGCCGCCATCATCGACAGCATGAACACCCGGCTGGCCGCGCTCTTCACCGTAGAACGCAGCAAGGAAACGCAGCACGCAGAAGATGTACAAACCGCCCGAGCCATCATCAGCGAAACCCTTGCAGCCCTGAACGCCCTGCCCCGGCCACAGTAACAGAAAGAATCATCCTCACGCACCTCAAGCCCGCAGTCCCGCAGATGGACTGCGGGCTTTCTGCGCCGAACACCGCCTGCATGACGCAAACACCCTCATTTTCTTCTTGCAATCCATCTCTCCATCCCTTACCATCTGTGCGGGGCTGTAGCTCAGCGGTTAGAGCAGAGGACTCATAATCCTTTGGTCGTGGGTTCGAACCCCACCGGCCCTATTTAAGCTCGCAACCCTCTAACGTTTAATGCGTTAGAGGGTTTTAATAAATATACGGGTCAAGCCCAATTTATGGGGTCAAGCCCAATTTATGTGGAATTTGAATTTTCATATCACCACGTGACCACATTCAATTAACACTCTTAATCGGTAGTTCTGAAAGTTACGATAGCCATAGGCGCGGCGTTGAATTAATTTCATTTTTCGGTGGAAG
>JAFUQZ010000070.1 GCA_017472085.1 Akkermansia sp.
AACGGACAACGTGCGCCCGGCGGCATCGTAGGTATAGCTTGTGATGGTTTCAGGCGTGACCACAACATCGCCATCCTTGACTTCAGAGCGAATCGTTTCCACCAGTTGCTGAGCGGAGTTATAGCCGTAGTAAGTCGTAATGCCATCCTCATCCGTTTCACGGAGCTTGCCGCAGCACATCCATTCGGTCGTGGTGAAACGACCATTGCCGTGCGTGGTCTTAATCGGGCGCATCTGGGCATCATATTCGTATGCCGTTGTATTCAATAGTAGCCAATTCTTCCCATCCCAGATGCTTTCCTTCTCAAAGATAGTGGTATCATCGGCAGCGATGAATGTTTCCGTCTTTCGGCTCTGGGCGGCAACCAGTTCGCCGTTGGCTTTGGTGGTAACTGTGTGCTTATGAGTTGCACCGTGTTCGGTCGTAGCTTCATAATCGTGCCATGTCTGCACGCCATTGACTGCCTGGCTGAACTTGGGCTTACCGATAGCATAGCTGTATGCTGCGGCTTCACCGTATGTTTCATCAATCGTCACCTGCTGGTGATTGACCCCGGCAGCATAGGTTGTTGCCGTGATTCGTTCGACTTCAGCAGAGTCTTCGTAGGTGTAATCCGTTACAGCGAGATTGAGGAATGTACCATCTGCCATCTCATAGTCCGTATACACCTTAATAGGGCGGGTATCGTAGAAGCGAGAAGAATTGGCGGCGTAAACATTGCGTGTCATCCTCTTGCCGCCATCACCCCAGGATTCTGTTATCTTGGTAACGCGCCCATCGGCGTCGTATTCATAGAGCGTTTCGCGGCCGTTGGGATGGAGTACCCGCGACACATGGAACTCATCGTTATATTCATAACGCGTGGTTTGAGCCAGTCCCGTATTGAACGCCTCCGTATGGCTGATGAGTAGCCATCCTCCGTCCGTGGGGCGCTTGACCTCACGAGAAACGGACACAGGAGAGACATCGTTGATACCGCGGATCGTTTCAATGCGCTCCATCAGCCCTTCTGCAAGGAAATTGGTCTCGTAGGTGTGGAATACGGTGTCGTCTCCCGTTCCTTTGGTAATGGTGACCTTATTGTCCTGCACCATGCGGGAAGTGGTGTGAGCGGGCAGCCCATCCTGCTGACGAACGACCGTGACTTTGGTGGTGCCGTTCACATGAGCGATGCTGTAACGAGCCGTCTTATACGGCTTGCCGACCGTGGAGAACGAACCGCTGCCGACGGATGACACAGCAGAAGGTGCGAACCAAGAGATGAACTTGGTGCCATCCGCTTCGTCAGATATCTGCATGAGTCCTTCAGAAAGAGAGAAGCAAGCCGTCAGATTACCAGAGGAATCGTAGACCGTTCGTACCTGTTGGTTGCGGGTTGCTGCGTCCAGCTCCTTACCGACGGGAGAAATCATGCTGAGAACACGCCCTGAATCGACAGAGAAACGTACTCGCTGCCCGGCATTATCGGTAAGCATCAATATGGACGGATTTCCTGTCGTGCAGGGATTGCCTGAAGCATCCAGCAACTGAACTCGGAAATCGCGTTTGCGGGAAACACCTGCCGGAATGGCAGTAGCCGAATTTGCCTGCGTGTTGAAATACAGAGCTGCACCGGACGGAGGAATAATGGAGATGAGATTATCGCGCAGAGACGCCGTCCATTCCCAGATGCTCTCATCACGCATTTGGAGAGAGGTGCGAACAGAGGAATCTTCACCGGATACAGCCGCCGGAGCGGGAGTGTCGCTATCGGACGGAACTTCAAAGGGAGAGATTTTGCCGCGGCATAACTCATCAGGAGAGCCGAGAAGAATCTCAAAAGGCCAGTCATCAGCATCGCCATCCGAGTTTTGACCGCACGGACACAAGTCGCAGATGGGAACCTCTTTCTTATAAGAGTAGCCGGAGGAAGAGCTGCTGCTCGAAGAAGACGAGGAGGAGCTACTGCTAGAGCTGGAAGAAGAGCTGCTGCTCGAAGAGGACGAGGAGGAACTGCTGCTGGAGATGGAAGAAGAACTACTGCTCGAAGAAGACGAGGAGGAGCTGCTACTGGAGCTGGAGGAAGAGCTACTGCTCGAAGAGGACGAGGAGGAGCTGCTACTGGAGCTGGAGGAAGAGCTGCTGTATGAATCAGTCATTCCCTCTATGTCGCTTTGCGCTGCGAGGCCGGATTCCTCATTTGCTACATCATTGATGTGTGGCTGCGGCTTGCCGTGACCATGTCCGTGCTTATGATTATCCATGTGGTTCTCCCCGTTCCGGTGGGCGGGCTTGTCGTGGTGGTGCATGTTTGCTTTCATGTCTTTGTCTTTCTTGTTAAGAACGGTTTTAGCGGAAGCGGTGGCTTCGGCTGCGGCGTCAGAGTTAATAAAATCGGTGGAAACAGCGGACGGAGGCTCAGCCCGGGGGCTGGCAATCTGTTCGGTTTCACCGGGAGAAGCAGCGCATGCGTTGAGTTCAACGGAGGTCTGCACGGTCTGCACGCAGGAGTTACCCCGGGCATCTTCCTCGGCCAGGCCGGAGGAAACATTTTCGTTTTGGTGTGCGTTCATCGCTTTACTTTGGGGGAAGTTTTCAACAAAAGGGTATCGGGCAATCATATCTCAGACAGATGAAAAAACGGGGATTCGATTCGGGCATGCAGCGGAGCATGGTCAGCATTTCATCCAGTCAGAGCCCGGGATAACGGGCAAGGAGTCGCCATTCAAGCTGAACCAATAGTTCGGGACAATAACCTGCGATGGTTTGCCAAGCCATGCCGCCCACCAGGAAAGAGTGTCGGTAGAGGTAATGAGGAACTGCATTGCCGTCATTCGGCGGAGCTGTTCAAAGGTATTGAGGTGTTCCGGTTTAAACGAGAAGCGAGAAAACTCCGGAATCCCGGTCAAAAGAGCAAGAGCCTGCGCGGGCTTTTCGCTGAAAATCGTCAATTCGTGGGCGTCTTCAGGAATATACGCCGCCGCTCGCAGCAGGTAATAGCATGTGGCCAGACGGAATTTGCTGTATGGGAATGTGTCCTCTCCCGGGTTGATATGAATGCCAACGGAGCCGGGGATTTTTTCCGTTGCCACCAGCGAGCTGTACAGACGGCGAATCTCTGTCTCCTTATCTGCAAAATATAAGGGAGAATGGAAGTAACCTTTGATAGACCCCTCGGTGATATCATCCGGAATGGGTGAATACTGCATGCGGGAAAGCTCGCTGTAAGCGACCGGCTCATTGACCTGGCCGCTCGTGGCAGGAATGCAGATATTGTGAAGTTCTCTGCGGAGAGACCTTGTTATTCTGCTGTGAGCCCAGGGGATGCGGCAAGCAAGGCGATGCCGCTTGGCGTGGGCATAGACGGCAGCGATGGCAAACATCAGATCTCCAAGTTCCATGCCCTTGAGAAAATAGGGGGAAATATGCGGCACATCAGCTTCCGGAGGAGATGCGGCTGCTGAGGTTTCTGTCACGGGTTCTTTCGTCACCGGGGAAACGAAGTGTCTGAGGATGGGCCAACGGCTCAGACCGGTGATGATGCTGCTGCGTTTGCCTTTCGGCGCGGAGCTCGGGGGTATAATGAATGAATGGTTCATGAGGGTGTTTTGTGTGGTTGGAATTGCGCCGCATATACATGATGTGTGGCGTGTGAATTCTGCTTTAGCACAACATCGGACAAATGGCAACCATGAGGCAGAGTTGTTCTCTTTGTTTGCGCGAACGAAAACAAAGACAAAACATCGTTTCAACACACTTCAATGACTTGATGACTGCTGGTGGGGTGAGTGTCTGGTTCGACTGAAAGTCCGAGGGGCATGTGCCGTCATGTCGGCACATGTGTCCCAAAGATTTGGCAAAAATATCTATAATACACTAAAAATGGAATTATTTCGTCAAATATCCCCTGGCGGATGTATCATGTGGCCCATTCATTGCCGGAAGTGTTCGTTTATTCCAATATCGGCGTAAGCGGCTTAATTTTAATTCGTAAATCGCAATTCGTCATTCGTAAATCCACGTGTCCCAAATCTTTGGGACACGTATGCATACTGTCATGATGCTTTTGCTTGCGCTTGAATCACCCTCCGTATTATGGTAGAATGCTGCCCATGCAGACGGCATATTCCAAGGAAGAGTTGCGTAACATGCTCGCCCCGCTTCGCGGCGGGCGATTGGTTCTGGTTCCCACCATGGGCGCCCTGCACGAGGGGCATGCCTCTCTTCTGCGGCAGGCGCGTGCGCTGGCGGGGGATTCCGGCAGCGTGGTGGTCAGCGTGTTCCTGAATCCCGTGCAGTTCGACAATGCCGGTGATTTGTCCTCCTACCCGCAGACTCCGGAAGCGGATTTGGAGCTGTGCCGCAGCTGTGGAGCGGACGTGGTATTCATGCCCACGCCGGAGGTCATGTACTGTGCCGACCGCTCCGTCACCATGGAAGAAACGCATCTGTCCACCGTCCTGTGCGGAGCAAAACGCCCCGGGCACTTTGCCGGTGTCTGTCTGGTGGTGAGCAAGCTGTTCAATCTCGTGCAGCCCACGGATGCCATCTTCGGCAAGAAAGATTACCAGCAGCTCGCCATCCTGCGCCGCATGGTGCGTGATTTGGATTTCCCCATCACGCTGCACGGGGCAGAAATCGTCCGCGAAGCCGACGGACTCGCTCTCTCCAGCCGCAATGTCCGTCTCACCCCGGAGCATCGCGCCGCTGCTCCCGCCATTCGTAAGGCACTTCTGGAAGCCGCTGCTGCCTATGCCAACGGCGCATCGACAGCGGACACCTGCGCTGCCGTGCAGACTGCTCTGGAGGTGATTCCCGGCGTGCGGGTGGACTATGTGACGCTCTGCGATGCGGAGACGCTGCATGAGCTGACGGATGAAAAACGGCTTGCTCTCCTTGCCGTTGCCGCCTATTTCGGCGAGGTACGCCTGATTGACAATATCGAACTGACCCGCAAGGCATGATTACAGCAGACAATTTACACCGCTCCTACAGCATCGGCAAAAAGCAGGTGGAGGTTCTCCACGGCCTGAGCCTCCATATCAATCGCGGGGAGAAAGTATTCCTCTGCGGGCCCAGCGGGGCCGGTAAAACCACCCTCATGTACACGCTGGCCGGGCTGGAACCGCCCCAGCAGGGCAAAGTGATGGTGGATGGCCAGGACATTTACAGCCTTTCGCTGCGCCAGCGCGCCCTCTTCCGCAACAGAAACATGGGCTTCATCTTCCAGAACTACATGCTCATGCCGGAACTGACGGCGCTGGAGAACGCCTCGCTGGCCACCGCCATCGCCGGCACGGAAGCCACGGAGCGCATCAAGGCGCTGCTGGAGAAAGTAGGCCTGGCCGACCGCATGGACCACCTGCCGAACGAACTTTCCGGCGGCGAGCAGCAGCGCGTGGCCATTGCCCGCGCCCTGGCTCACGACCCCGCCATCATCTTTGCGGATGAACCCACCGGCAATCTTGATTCCCGCAACGGCAACCAGATTCTCGACCTCCTCTTCTCCCTGGCGGATGAGGGAGGCAAGACACTCGTCACCGTCACCCACGATTCCCGCGTTGCCGCTCGCGGCGACCGCGCCCTCATCATCCGCGACGGCGTCGTGGCCCCAGAGTAAACTCGACAACATTTCATAGTAAAAAAAGCGTACCTCGTTTTGTCGCGGTACGCTTTTTTGTACTCAAGCCTCCAGTTCTGCGCGGATGAAGGGGGCGGTGATGCTGTCTTTGTTGCGGGCAACCTGGCGGACAGTACCTTGGGCAACGATAGTGCCGCCATCCTCTCCTGCGCCGGGGCCGACGTCGATGACGTAGTCCGCCTCGCAGATGAGCTCGGTGTTGTGCTCGATGACCACGACGGTGTTGCCCATTTCCACGAGTCTGCGCAGCACCTGTACCAGCAGGCGGACGTCGTGCGGATGCAGGCCGATGGTGGGTTCCTCAATCAGATAGAGGTCCTGGGGCAGGGCGCGCCCCTTGCGGATGGCGGTGAGCGCGGCACGACGGCCTTTGATGAGTTCGGAAACGAGCTTGATGCGCTGCGCCTCGCCGCCGGAGAGGGTGTTGCTGGCCTGACCGAGTGTCAGGTATCCCAGTCCTGTCTCGCAGAGCAGTTTCAGCGGGTCGGACAGACGCGCCTGTCCGGCAAAGAATTCGGCCGCATCCTCCATGTTCATGTTGAGCACCTCTGCGATATTTTTCCCCTTGTAGCGCACCTGGAGCGTGCGCGAGTTGTAGCGCGCGCCTCGGCAGGTCTCGCAGGGCACGGAGCAGGGGGGCAGGAAGTCCATTTCCTGTTTGCGGAAGCCTGTTCCCTTGCAGGATTCACAGTTGCCGGCGGCGGTGTTGAAGGAGAATCGTCCGGCATCGAATCCCAGTCGCCGCGCATCCGCGCTCTGGGCAAAGAGTTTGCGGATTTCATCGAAAATGCCGATATAAGTGGCGGGGGTGGAGCGAGGCGTTTTCCCCAGTGGGGATTGGTCAACCTGATAGAGCGCCCGGACGGAATCCATCCCCTTATCCGTTTTCCATGCGGCGCGTTCCTCGCGGCTGATGCTGCCGCCCAGCGCATGACGCACCGCCGGTGCAAGGGTTTCGGAGATGAGCGAGGTTTTGCCCGCGCCGGAGGCTCCTGTGACCACGGTGAAGCGCGCCCGGGGGATGCGAAGGGTCACATCCTTGAGGTTGTGCAGATTGCAGCCTGTCAGCTCCAGCCATTCGGCATCCCGAACGGGAAGCCATTTGCCGCAGAAGGGGTGTTTTTCCCGCTGCCGCAGCGCATTTCCCGTGACGGAATGCGGATTGCGCTCCACTTCTTCGAAACTTCCCTGTGCCACGATTTCTCCGCCATGCACTCCGGCGCCCGGGCCCAGGTCAATGATGTGGTCGGCGCGGCGCATGGTTTCCTCATCGTGCTCCACTACCAGCAGGGTGTTGCCGCGCTGTTTCAGCGTTTCCAGCGTGTTGAGCAGCCGTTCGTTGTCGCGGGGGTGCAGCCCGATGGTGGGTTCATCCAGCACGTAGAGCACCCCGCGCAGCTCAGACCCCAGCTGGGCGGCCAGACGGATGCGCTGCGTTTCGCCGCCGGAGAGGGTAGTGGCTGCACGGTCAAGGGAGAGATATCCCAGCCCGACTTGTTGCAGGAAGCGGAGCCGGGGGACGATTTCTGCCATGACATTGCGGGCGATTTCGGCCTCTCGTCCCTCGAACTGCCAGGTTTCCAGCAGGTCAAGCGCCTGTGTGGCACTCAGCTCGCCGATGGAGGCGATATGGCGGTTGAACAGCGTGACGGCCAGCGCAAAAGGATTGAGCCGCTGTCCGTTACAATGCGGGCAGAGCTCGCTGCTTTCCTCTCTGGCGGCGGCTTTTTCCACCTCCCGGTCATAGCGCAGCTCATGCTCCAGCATGCTTTCCTTATCCTCGTCTTTGATGATGACTTTGCTGATGCGTCCGTGGCCCATGCAGTGCGTGCACCATCCGTGGGGGCTGTTGAACGAGAATGTGGAAGGCTCCGGCGCGGCGTAGCTCCTGCCGCAGTCCGGGCAGGTGAGGTGCGTGCCCAGCAATCGTTCGGAATGCTCGTCCCACAGCAATCGCAGGAATCCGTCCCCCATCTCCAGCGTGCGGCTGACGGTTTCCGCCAGCGTGGCGAAGTCACAATCCTCGTTATTCAGAGAGATTCTGTTGCCCTGCACACGGATTTCTGCGGTCACGACATCGATATCGTGGTTGGCATATCGGTCCAGCGGGGTGAATTCAGCCGGTTTCACCAGCTTCCCGTCCGCCCGCAGCAGCGGGTATTTCTTTTTGACTGCCCAGCGTGCGAGGTCAGCATAATGGCCCTTGCGGTTGCGTACCACCGGGGCGGCTATCATGAGACACGCCGGCTTTTTTTCCAATTCCTGAACCACGAGAGCCTGAATCTCACCCGGGGAACGCCGCCCCACGGGCACGCGGCAATCCGGGCAATGGGGCTGCCCGACCTTGGCATAGAGCAGACGGAGGAATTGCCAGATTTCGGTGATGGTACCCACGGTGGATTTGCTGCCGCCGCGGGTGCGGTTCTGCTCAATGGCAACGGTGGGCGGCAATCCGGTCAGTCGGTCAATGTCCGGCGTTTCCATCTGCTCGGTGAACTGGCGGGCGTAGGGGCTCATGACGTCCATGAAGCGTTTCTGGCCCTCTGCAAAGACGATATCGAACGCAAGGGTGCTCTTGCCGCTGCCGGAAAGCCCGGTTACCACGGTCATGGCATTGCGGGGGATGTCCGCATCGATGTTTTTGAGCTGGTGATGCCGCGCCCCGCGCAGGGCGATGACTCCCTGCGGCACGGCATCGTCAACTCCCGTACCGACCTCCGGCTGCGGAGCCGGCTGTCCGCTGAGGGCCGATGCGAGGAACGCGGCGGTGTACCCCCGGCCGGAAGCGGCTACTTCTTCCGGGGAGCCCTGTGCCACGATGCGGCCGCCGCCGACACCGCCTTCCGGCCCCAGGTCAATCACATGGTCAGCGCACTTGATGAGTTCCAGATTGTGCTCAATGACCAGCAGGCTGTTGCCGCGCTCCACGAGCCGGTCGAACACCTGCAACAGCACCTCCAGGTCACGAAAATGCAGCCCGGTACCCGGTTCATCCAGTATCAGCAGCTTGCCTTTCTCCTCTGTGGAATCACCCACGGAGTCCACGAGGATGCGCGCAAGCTTGAGCCGCTGGTTCTCGCCGCCGGAGAGTGTGTTGAGCGGTTGCCCGAGCCCCAGATGCCCCAGCCCCACCTCTACCAGCAGACCCAGCCGCTCCGCTATGCGGCGGGCGCGGGCATTTTTCTCGCGCTCAAACAATTTCTGCGCGGAGGCGATGTCCATGGCCAGCATTTCCGCCATGTTGTAGCCCAGCAGGGTGAGGGTGAGCGCCTGGGGGGTATAGCGTGTGCCGTGGCAGAGGGCACAGGGGACAAAGATGTCTGAGAGGAACTGCATTTCCACCTTTTCCTGCCCGAGTCCGGCGCAGCGGGGGCATCGTCCGTCGCCGCTGTTGAAGGAGAAATAGCCGGGTTTCAGCCCGCGTGCCTGTGCGGCCGGTTCGGCCACAAACAGGGCGCGGATGTCTTCAAATACGCCGATGTAGACCGCCGGGGTGGAGCGAGGGGTGCGCACGATGGGACTCTGGTCTACCAGCACGATGTCGTCCGGCGAATCAATGCCGGTGATGCTCTGCACGCGCACCTCATCTTCATCGTCCAGTTCATCGCGGTGCAGACTGCCGTAGAGCACCTGACAGGCCAGCGAGCTCTTGCCGCTGCCGGAGACACCCGTCAGGCAGGTGTAGACCCCCAGCGGAATATCGACATCAAACTGATGCAGGTTGTGGCATTCCGCGCCACGGATGCGGATGTGCCCGCGCGGTTTCCTGCGGCGGGCGGGCAGGGGAACGCTGCGCTTGCCGCTCAGATATTGTCCAGTGAGGGATTGCGGGGTCTCTGTTATCCTGTCGGGCGCGCCTGCATACACCAACTCACCCCCGGCCGCACCGCTGCCGGGCCCCATGTCTACCAGATAATCGGCGGCCCGCATGACGGCTTCCTCATGTTCTACAACCACGAGCGTGTTACCGCGGTCTGCCAGCCGACGCATGGCGGAAATCAGTCTGGACGTATCGCGGGAATGCAGCCCCACGGTCGGCTCATCCAGCACAAAGAGCGTTTCGGTGAGGGCGGCTCCCAGACAGGCGGTGAGACTGACGCGCTCAATTTCGCCGCCGGAAAGCGAGCGGGTCAATCGGTTGGCGGCGATATAACCCAACCCCACTTCGCAGAGGTAGGCCACGCGGCTGCGCAGCTCACGCACGGCCTGTTGCAGGGAACGGTCGTCCCCGGTAGCGGGCAGCACATGTTCATCCAGCCAGGGCAGGAGCTCATCCATGGGCAGCGCCTGCACCTGCGGTACGGTGAGCCCGCCGATGGTAAAGGCCAGAGCTTCCGGTCGCAGCCTGCCGCCATGGCAGGCTGGGCACACGCTGTAGACGCGGTAATAGGCCAGAAATACACGCACGGACATCTTGTGGGCGTGCTTCTCCATGTCATCGAAAATGCCCTTATAGCCGTACCACAGCCCCATATCCGAGGCCGTCCAGGGGTCAATATCCCCGCAGTTACCGTAAAATACCCAATCTTTCTCCTTTTGAGTGAGGGCGTTCCACGGCACATCCATCCGCACGGCACGGGAGCGCCTGTTGGCTTTCACGAAATCCTTGTAACAAAGAGAAAGTGTTGCGGAGGAAAGCATTTTCAATGCCCCATCGCGGATGCTTTTTTCCGGCAGGATACCTTTGTTATAATCGTAGGTGATGGCGCGGCCATAGCCCTTGCACTCAGGACACGCTCCCAGCGGGGAATTGCCGCTGAAAAGTCCGGCAACCGGCTCCGTCAACGGATACCAGTCGCTGCGGTATTCTCGGGGGGTATTCCAGTTGCCGTCATCGCTGCGCAGGGAAACATACGCGGCATCCTGTCCCAGATGCAGGGCTGTTTCCAGCGCCTCCATCAATCGTGTCCTCGAATCGGGCTTCAGGCGGATTCTGTCCTGCAACACCATCCAGCGCTCCATGCCAAGTCGTTTTTCCGTCGCGGCCTCCAGTCGCAGCACCTCATTCCCGGTCAGTACCCGCAGATATCCCTGTCCCTGCAAGGCCTGCACCATTTCCTCAAAGCTGCCCACCGGCGTGACGGCAAAGCAGACCAGCACCTCTTGCTCCGGGTGGGCAGTCAGCAATTCATCCGCCACCCCCTGCGGTGTGGCAGGGCGAATGATACGCCCCTCCGCATCGCGGCCGATAGCCAGGCGGGAATAGATGAGCTTCAGGTACTCGTTCATCCCGGTCATGGTGCCGACCGTGGAGCGGGAATTCTTCACGGAGTTGCGCTGACCCAGGGCGATGGCCGGCGGCACATTCTCCACCGCATCCACATCCGGTCTGTCCATGCGATCCATGAACTGGCGCACGTAGGGTGAGAATGTTTCTACATACCGCCGCTGTCCCTCGGCATACAGGGTGTTGACAGCCAATGAGGTCTTGCCGCTCCCGCTCGGCCCGGTCACGACGGTGATGCCTCCCAGCGGAATATCCGCATCCACCCCGCGCAGGTTGTGTTCCCTCGCTCCCCGAATGCGAATGATGTCGTGACTCTTATCGTGCATGAAATCATTCTAATTTATTTTCCTGCCGAAGTGAAGTTCAATCTGCGTCTGCGGTGCAGGAAAAAACGGCGAAAGAAACTTGACTTTCATGCAAGAAGAAGAGTATCATGTTGGTACAAAAACGCAAGACCGTTACACATGACGCCACTTGTCAGCCGATGGCAGGAAGAGGAGCACGGATGGAGCAAATAATTAAATAAACAATGGCAATGAGAAAGAGGGAGGTCGCCTATATCTTTCACTATTTCAGCTATGCGCTTCTTAGCAATACCATAGCCGTTGCAGCTCTTGTCGCGATGGAGTATTTGGGGTGTTGTTTGTTGCTGCGGAATTCGCTTGAATATAATCGTGCAGGATTGATTGCCTTGATGTTTCATGTTGTTTGTTACTTGCTCATATCAAGTTCTGTAATGGCATTGTTTTTTTACAAATTGACCGGAATAAGGGAGAAGATATCCAACAGAAAAGAAGTCTTTTTTGTTTTGGTGTCTACGTACTGGTATCTGCCTTTACACCTTCAGAGTCCGGAATCGATTTTATTACCTTCTTTGTTTTTCTTCATATCGCCTGTTGTTTTTATTCTGATGATGAGGAACCGAAAGTATTATCGCAGGAGGAAGGCGATAGAGAATGTTAAATATCCTGTGAATAATATGAAATTCAACAGAAACAAAGTGTTCTTTACATTCTATTTCACGTATGCCGTCATGAGTAATCTGGTGGCCGTAATCGTCTTTTATGTATTAAATATCATCAGACCGCGTCAGGCATACATTCCTGAGGAATTGGCATATATCGCTGTTGTTGTTCTCCTTTACTTATTGGGTATGAGTTTTGTGATGGCGAAATCGGCCGTTGTTTTCTTTGCCCCGAGAAAAAGGATAACCCTCACGAAGTCGGTGTTGTTTATTCTGGTGTTTTCTTTCTGGTATCTTCCGTTCTCCATCTTTGAAATTGAAAGAATTCAAATTCTGTCCTGTTTTATTTTGATGATACCTCCGCTGCTGTTTATGTGGGCGGTCAAAAAACATGTCTAGTGACGAAAGGAACTTGACTTCCACACAATGGTCAGAGTATGATTACAAAGAACAAATGAGGCCCGGATGTCTATTTTTATGCCTTCTTATCATGTTTCAGCATGCCTTCGGCGTGCCGTGTCCGATAGACGTCGCGGAACATGTGCTATGGATGGATGTGAAAGAGACGGTGCGCAACAAAATGAATGAAGGCGAGTCGCAATTCCATCTGAAAGGAGAGGACGCAAGTGTTGATATTTCTCTCAACGGATACGAAAGAGGGTTGGAAGTTGTTGTGCCGAACGATAAAGGAGGTGCGAATAACAACGATACTTGCGGTGATGTTGCATTTATAAAAGAAATAAAAGGCCAAAGCATTCTGTATATAACACTCTCAGACTCCTCGATAGGATGCAGCCCGGCCGGAAAGGTTGGTGCGGACGGTTGTGTTATCTGCCTGAGATTCTCCGATACGAAGCCCTCCGTGGATATTCTGGAAACAATAATTCGTTTCACGCAAGAACTTCGCCCGCTTCCCGTCTTGGGGTGCATCATCCTCGAAGAAAAGGATGATAGTGTTTCGGATGAAATAGACGTGGACTCTTCTTTGTTCCAATAGAAATCGCATTCTGACGCCGGATGCTCGTTACCCTTGTGTAACAAAAAGCTATTTCAAGAAGTTCTTTGACGGGCGGAATGTGAGGCGGGGGTGAGCCGGGATGGTGATGGTCTCTCCGGAAATGGGATGCGTACCGGTGCGGGCAGGTCGGTGAACCGTTTCAAACGTGCCGAACCGGGAAATATGTATTTTTTCTTCCTGTGCCCGGGCGAGGATGGACGAAAGGACCGCTTCCACTGCGGCGGAAGCGGTTTTCTGCGTGGCGCCCGGGCCCATGTAGCGTTGAACCCGGGCAATGAGTAGTTTTTTATTCACTTTTTGAGCGCATCACGAATCTCGCGGAGCAGCAGAATATCCTCCGGGGTGGGAGGCGGCTCCGGTGCAGGTGCGGGAGTCTCGGGCTCTTTCGCTTTGGCGCGGAACTTGCAGAGAATGCGGATGGCCCAGAAAATGCAAAGCGCTATGATGATGAAATCCAGCACGGTCTGGCAGAATACACCGTATTTCACCACGGGAGCGTCTTCTTCTTCGCTGAGTTTGAATACCAGCTCAGCCATACCCTTGGTGCCGCCCGTTGCCATGGCGAACAAGGGCATGATGATGTCATTCACCAGAGAGGTGACAATTTTGCCGAATGCTCCGCCGATGATGACACCGACGGCCATGTCAACAACGTTGCCTTTCAGGGCAAATGCCTTGAATTCATCCACCCAGGCGGGTTTGAGTTTTTTTATCATGGTTGTTTGCTGTTTTGGAATATTGATAATCAGACCAGTTTGAAGGCTTTGACTCCCCATTCCTGGCAAGTCCAGGTCGTGCCGTCCTCGCTGGTGAAGACACAGACACCGCCGGTGGCCACTTTGATGTCGTTTTCGGCACAGAAAGCGGCGTAATCACCGGTGATGACGGGGGCGAAGCGGATGGTGCCGTTGGAGGAGACACAGAGCAGGGTCTCGCCGTCTTTCACTTCTGCGGCAAGACTCTGCCAGTTGCGGCAAATTTGCTCCACATCCACTTTCCAGCTGTCCGGCACAATGGCTTCGGCATTCCAGCGGTCGATGATGGCTGCGCCTCGGGCATCCAGTTCTTCTGCGGTCATGGTGGCGGGATCGAGCCCCTCAGCTGCGGCATCAACAGCGCCGAGACGTGCCTTGACCTCTTCCTCAGTCTTGTTTTCATCGGGACCGTAATCGACCTCAATAAAACGGTGATCCGGTTCTACCGGGCAGGTGCATCCGGCGGCTTCCGCTGCAAGGGCTGCGGTGCCCATGGTGCGCTTGAGGGGCGCTGCCAGAATGCGGGTGGGCACGAGACCGTTCTTCTTCAGATACAGTCCGATACCGCGTCCGCGTTCTTCCTCTACCAGTTCCAGGTCGGTGCGGGAGCCGACTCGGGTGGGTGTTTCTCCCTTGCGGAAGGTGTTGCCGTGGCGTGCAATGATGAGTGTTTTCATGGTTGTTGTCTGTAGATATTATGCTAAATCTTCTTCGATGCGGAGGTTATCGACGATGTATTGCCTTCTGTCATCGGTGTTATCTCCCATGTAAAAGCGGAGGATTTCCTTGAGGTTATGGGCGTTTTCCAGCGTGACTTCCTCCAGTCGGATATCTTCGCCGATGAAGTTCTTGAACTCGGCCGGAGAGATTTCGCCGAGACCTTTGAATCGGGTGATTTCCGGTGATTTGCCGAGTTGTCTGACGGCGGCATCGCGTTCTGCTTCGGAATAGCAGTATATCGTCTTCTGCTTATTGCGGACGCGAAAGAGCGGTGTCTGGAGGATGAAAAGGTGGCCCTCCTGAATCAGCTCCGGGAAGTACTGGATAAAGAAAGTGAGCAGGAGCAGGCGGATGTGCATGCCGTCCACATCCGCATCCGTTGCGATGATGACCTTGTTGTAGCGCAGGTCCTCTATGCTGCGGTCGATGTTGAGCGCCAGATGCAGGAAGTCCAGCTCCTCGTTGCGCTTTTCCTCAAAGAGGGCGGCACGCTTCATTCCGAAACTGTTGGCCGGTTTGCCGCGCAGGGAGAAAACGGCCTGAGTCTCTGCATCGCGAGCCGTGGTGATGGAGCCGGAAGCCGAATCACCCTCCGTAATGAAGAGCATCGTGTCTTTCGCTCGCTTGCTTTTGCTGTCGAAATGAACACGGCAATCGCGCAGCTTGCGAGTGTGAATCTTGGCTTTCTTGGCTCGTTCCTTGGCCACTTTGCCGGTTACGCCTGCTACCTCCTTGCGGGTTTTCTCGCTCTCTTTGACTTTTTCTTCCAGAGCTTCCGCCACTTCCGGGTGGCGGTGCAGGTAATTATCCAGCTCTCGGGAGAGGAAATTGAGCACGAAAGTGCGGATTGTTTCCTTGCCGGGGGCGATGGTATTGCTGCCGAGCTTGGTCTTGGTCTGCGACTCGAATACGGGTTCCACCACCTTGATACTGATGGCGGCCTGAATGCCGGCGCGGATATCGGAGGGCTCGTAGGTCTTTTTGAAGAAGCCCTGAAGTGTCTTGGCGATGGCCTCACGGAAAGCAGCCTGATGAGTGCCGCCCATGGTGGTGTGCTGACCGTTGACGAAGGAGTAGTACTCCTCCCCGTACTGGTCGCCGTGAGTAATGGCTACCTCGATATCATCCCCGGAGAGGTGGATGGGTTCGTAGATGGGGGCATCCTTCATTTCCTCCCGCAGCAGATCCAGCAGACCGTGGCGGGAGATGATGTTGCGGCCGTTCAGATTGATGGTCAGGCCGGTGTTGAGATAGCAGTAGTAGCGGCACATGCGCTCCACAAACTGGAGGTTGAAAGCGGCATCCTCGGCAAAGAGGGTGCGATCCACCTTGAACGCCACACAGGTGCCGTCCGGTTCGTCCGTGGCCTCAGTGACATCGCTGCCTTCTACCTCGATGCCTTGTTCAAAGCGGATGCGGCGCGTCTGCCCCTCGCGATAGGCCTGAATTTCAAATACTTCCGAGAGCGCGTTCACCGCCTTGATACCCACGCCGTTGAGGCCCACAGACTTCTTGAACGCCTCGCCCTCATACTTACCGCCGGTATTGATACGGGCGGCACAGTCATACAGTTTTCCCAGTGGAATGCCGCGCCCGAAGTCGCGGATTTCGCACATTCCTTCGCGGTTGATGGAAACGAGAATCTTCTTTCCCACACCCATGACGAACTCGTCAATCGAGTTGTCGATAACTTCCTTGAGCAGGACATACAAGCCGTCATCCGGCATGGAACCATCCCCCAGCTTACCAATATACATACCCGGACGCAGGCGAATGTGCTCACGCCAGTCCAGACTCTGAATATCCTCCTCCGTGTATTCGACTTCCATTAGTGGTGCTATTCTACACTATTAAATCCGTTACTTCAAGCAAAGAGTAGCAGGAATGGGGGCAGGGGTGCGTCATGAACAGAAAAAACGTGATACTTCCGTACAGAAGTATCACGTTTGTGAAAGAATGAGGAGCTTATTTACTCGGCAGAGGGCGCTTCGGCTGCCTCCCCTGCGGGGGCTCCCTGAAGTCCCTGCTGCTGGAGCTGCTGGAGCATCTCAGGTGTCAGCTGGAAGGGCATACCGCCCTGAGACGGCTCATTTTTCTTGATGTCCTTAAGGCTGATGGTAAAGACGAGGGTGGAGTTGCTGCCGATGGGGCCGGGAGCCTGCTCGCCGTACGCCAGAGCGGCGGGGATGCACACCTCATAGGTGGAGCCGATGGGCATGAGCTTGAGCGCCTCGGCAAAGCCGGGAACGACCTGATTCACCGGCATCTCAATGGGGGAGGAAGCGGCATCGAACACTTTGCCGTCAATCTTCTTGCCCTCGTAGGTTACCACGCAGATGGCATCCTTGCCATCCTTGGCTTCATCGTACTTGCGGCCATCGGCCGGAGTGACAACGCGGTAGAGAAGCCCGGAATCCGTCTTGGTAACACCCTCTTTCCTGGCAAATTCAGCTTCAAAGGCCTTGCCTTTTTCCAGGTTAAGTTTGGCCTGCTCAGCTTCGCGAGCCCGCAGGGTCTCTACGAACGTGCTCATGCCGGCTTCAATTTCGGCCTGGCTCATGGAGGGCTGCTCGCCCTTGAGGGCCTGCTCAAGCCCCTGGAAGAAGACCGCCTGGTCAAAGTCGGATACTGTGAGCGTGGATGCACCGGCAGCAACTTCCTGGCCGAAACGGTAGCCCATGAAGTAGGAGAAAGCTTTCTTAGCCTGCTCAGGAGTAGCGGCGGGAGTTGCCGCAGGCGCTTCGGGCGCTGCCGGAGCAGGGGCGTTCTGGGAGAAGCAGAGCGGAGTCACGGCCGCGACAGTTACCGCCAGCCCGGCCAGAATCATGATGTATGTTTTTTTCATAACTCGAATATGGAAGTTTCGCGCCTGCGGGAAACCCCGACTACAGGCGCAGGTTACGCTCCACATGCTACCCTCTCAACGGGGAATAGTCAAGTTCTATCATTGTGTGCATTGTGACATGCACGCGCATAATGCTCCACCTGTTCGGGCAGCCAGTTCTCGGGCAAGGGACTGTTGGTCTGTAGTGCTTCCCTGATGCGGGTGGAAGAGGCCGGATGATGGCCGCTGATAAAGCAACTGCACACTCCCTCCCGGGGACTCGGCGCTGTACCCCGGTGGTAGACGATGAACCGAAGCTCCGCTGCCAGATAGTCGTAGCGAGCCCAGCGGTGCAGTGCCTGCCACTGGTCGGTACCCATGAGCCAATACAATGTCGCTTCCGGTGCGATGTTGCGAAAGTGCTCCACGATGCGCCAGCTCCAGCTGGGTGGCGGAAGCTCTAAATCCAGCCCGGAAACCTCTGCCCAGTCATAATCTGCCGTGGCCAGCCGCAGCATTTTCATGCGTTGTTCATCGCTGAAGTGCGCGCAGCTGTTCTGTTTGAACGGAGAGCATGCGGCGGGGAGAAAAAACACCTTGTCCAGCTGACATTCCTCTCGTGCCGCTTTGGCAATATGCAGATGCCCGGCGTGTACGGGGTCAAAAGAACCGCCGAATAGGCAGATTTTCCGATTACAGTCCATCGGTTCCTTTGTAAGGCAGGAAACCGCCGATGGGAAGCTTGACCTTTTTGTCCTCCGGTGTCAGGCGGCGGTAATGATTGATGAAGTTCGTCAGGTGTCCGTAGTTGGCAGCATTTTTGGGGATGCCTTGCTGGCCGCAGTTCACCAGCACGTTGAAATGCAGCTCTGCGTGCAGGTGGGCAGGGAACATGCCCCGATTGGTACCGATGGTGCCTACCTGGTCTCCGCGTTTCACCAGCTGACCGAGCTTGACATCGATGCGATCCAGATGACTGTACAGGGTCTGGCAGCAGAGCACCTTCTTGGTCTTAGGCTCGCGGAAGGCATGGCGCACTATAACCACCTTGCCCCAGCGCCCGCGTGCATCGGAAGCGTATGTCACCAATCCGTGTCCCACCGTGTATACCGGGTCCCCCAAATCGGAGTTGCCGCCGCCGATGCCGTTCCAGTCCTCACCCAGATGCCGGGGGGTAGCCAGTCGCAGACCACGCGATTTGTAGTACCCCTTGCCATCCGGTTTGCCGACGGGAAAATCAAATCCATCCGCCAGCGGGACGAATGCCCATTTGCCATCCGGGGTTTTCTGTGCGAATTCTGCTGCCCCGGCCTGAGCGCCGATGACAATGCCGGCCAGCAGGATGACCGGGAGAATCAGATGGCAGTATAGATAACGCATGTAATAATTCTATCACAATGCCGCATTCTATCAAGCTTCAATCTTGCCATGCGGGGAGAATGCCGCTGCTCCCGTATGCGCTAAGTCGTCATCCTGTCCTATTTGCGCTTCTTCGAAAGGGTTCAAAAAATGTGAGAATGCTTCCTGAATAGTGTTTCGGATTTGTCGATTATTCCTGTAAATGAACTAAGGCGCAACGTATACTTGACAAATGGGGTAAGAATCCTGTATGCTCGCCCTGTAATGAAGAACATGATGCGACTGTTAATGGCTGCGGGACTGTTTGCGCTGAGTCCTCTGGCTCAAGGTCTGGAAGTCATCCTGGCAGGGGGCGTGGCGCTGCGCTCATGGGAGAACTACCGCGGCCCGTCTGCCCATGATAACTGGTGGGCCAACTTCATTCGGGCTTCCACCGTACAGATAGGAATTACGAAGGCAAAAAAGCCGAATGAACGCATTGTGTGGATAGTGTTCCGCCCGTCCTACATCACCCGCGGCAAAGAGAATAAGATTGATTACATCCCCAAGATTCGCGAAACTGCCGGAAAGCTGGGGGTGCAGCTGGTGTACGTGGACTCAGCAGATGCAGCCTATGCTGCCATCAACAAGGCTCCGCGACGCGGGGAAAAAATCAATTCGTTCTATTATTTCGGGCACTCCAATCCGCATGCCTTCATGCTGGATTACAGCAACGACATCATTGGTGCTTCCACGCAATGGATGCACGAGAATGACCTTGCCGCCAAAATACGCCGCGATATCTTTGCGCCGGATGCAGAGTGCTGGAGCTACGGCTGCTATACCGGACAGAGCATGAGCGCCAAGTGGAAAGCCGCTTTCGGAGTACCCATGTGGGGGAATACGGAGTCCACTCGTTACCAGCCTGTCGGCGAGGGAAAACTGCCCGCCGGAGCAGGGCGCTGGGTGCGCTGATTTGCTTCTGCTCTTCCCTTGAGAATCAATAACGCCGCCTGTCGTGGAGAAGACGGCGTTTTTCGTTACTTATCGTCTTTCTTTTTACGGGGTGTCCGTGGTTTTGCGGGAGCCTTTGCCTTGGCGCCCGTTGTTTTTCGTTTCGGGGCAGGCTGCTTCTTTTCCGGCTCTGGGGTTTCATTGGCGAACTCAATCCTGTCCGTCCCTTCCGGACGCTGTGCACGCGAGGAATTGCCGGCGGTGAGGTCTCCGCGCAGGATGGCCTCGGCGATGGGATCCTCCAGCAGGCGCTCAATGGCGCGGCGCATGGGGCGGGCGCCGTACTGCGGGTCATATCCCTTATCCACCAGCATGCCGATGACCTCCGGCGAAAGCGTGAGGTTGATTTTCTTCTCTGCCAGACGCTTGATGAGCTTGTTGGCCTCCAGCTCCACGATTTTCTCCAGATCCGGGCGCTCCAGCATGCGGAAGACGACCAACTCATCGAAACGGTTGATGAATTCCGGGCGGAAATGCTGCCTGGCTGCCTCGGTAATCTTCTCTTTCATCGTATCATAGTCCGCTTCCTGAGAGGCCATGGCGCCGAAGCCCATGGTGCCCTGACGGCTGGCGAGACTGGCACCCACATTGGACGTGAGAATGATGATGGTATTGGAGAAGTTGACCTTGCGGCCGAGCGAGTCTGTCACGGTTCCTTCTTCCAGAATCTGGAGGAGGAGATTCATCACATCCGGGTGCGCTTTTTCTACCTCGTCAAAGAGAATGACGGCATAGGGGCGGCGGCGAACCTGCTCCGTGAGCTGGCCTCCGTCATCGTGTCCCACATATCCGGGCGGCGCTCCGATGAGGCGGCTTGTGCTGAATTTCTCCATGTACTCACTCATGTCCACCTGGATGAGCGCCTCGGCCGTGCCGAACATGATTTCTGCCAGGTTGCGGGCCAGATAGGTCTTGCCCACACCGGTGGGGCCCATGAAGAGGAAAGAGCCGATGGGACGGCGGGGATCCTTGATATCTGCCCGGCTGCGGCGCAAGGCGCGGGAGATGGCAGAGCAGGCGATATCCTGCCCGATAACCTTGCTCTTGAGCTCCTCCTCCATGTGCAGGAGTTTTTCTGCCTCCTTTTCCTCCATGCGGGAGAGGGGGATACCTGTCCATTTGGACACCACGGTCATGATGTCCTCTTCCGTCACATCCGGCACGGAGGTGTTCATGTCTTTCTTCCAGCCGTCAAGCGATCCGGAAAGCTTTTTGCGGAGCTCCTGACACCGGTCGCGCAGCGTGGCAGCCTGCTCGAAGTCCTGATTATCCACGGCGGCTTTCTTGTCCGCCTCCAGTTGGGCGCACTGCTGCTCTATTTCCTTGATGGAGGCAGGGCGGGTCATGCGGGCCACGCGGAGTCGGGAACCGGCCTCATCCATGAGGTCAATGGCTTTGTCCGGCAGGAAACGCCCCGTGAGGTATCTCTTGGAAAGGTTGGCTGCGGCCTCCAGCGCTGCGGGTGTATAGCGGACGTGGTGATGCTCTTCATAGCGCGGCGCGATTCCCTTGAGAATGAGGAGGGTGTCCTCGACGGAGGGCTCACCGACCTGCACCTGCTGGAAGCGGCGCTCAAAGGCGGCATCTTTTTCCACATGCTTGCGGAATTCGTTGAGCGTGGTGGCGCCGATGGCCTGCATTTCACCGCGAGAGAGTGCCGGTTTGATGATATTGGAGGCATCCATCGTGCCCTCTGCAGAGCCGGCTCCCATGAGCGTGTGCATTTCATCGATGAAGAGGATAATATTCTTCTCATGCAGAATCTCATCCATAACTGCCTTGAGCCGCTCTTCGAACTGGCCGCGGTATTTCGTGCCTGCCACCATGAGCGCCAGATCCAGCGAGATGATTTTCTTGCCCAGAAGAAATTCCGGCACATCCCCGGCGATAATCATCTGTGCCAGCCCTTCCACGATGGCGGTTTTACCGACGCCGGCCTCACCCAGCAGAACCGGGTTGTTCTTTGTGCGGCGGCAGAGAATCTGGATGACTCGCTCAATTTCTGCCCGTCTCCCGATGACCGGGTCGAGCTCACCTTTCGCGGCACGTTCCGTCAAATCGCGACCGAATGCCTTGAGTGCCGGAGTTTTGCCGTGTTCGTAGCCGCCTCGTCCGGCAGATTTCCGATTGAGGAACATCTCGTCGTCCTCCTCCTCATGCGGGGGACGGTTGGGCGGGAATTCATCCCCGCGTCCACCGTTGTCGGCATCGTCATCCTCTGCGCTGAAACGGGGGCTGATTTCCTGCTGCACTCCTTTCAGCGCAGTATCATAGGTGAGCCCGGCAGAGGTGAGCGCATGCCATGCCAGCCCGTCGGAATCACGCAGAATGGCCAGGAGGATGTGCTCCGTACCGATGTAGGTGTGGCGCAGGCTCTTGGCCTCCTCGCCTGCCATGGAAAGGAGCTTGCGGACACGGGGGGTATAGGGGAGGCTGCCTTCCGTGCCGGAGGCATTGCCGGGCATCAGTGATTTTTCTATTTTTTCTGCCAGCGCGGCGATATTGAGCCCGCTGTTTTCCATGACGCTGACGGCAACGCCCTGACCGAGCTTCAGAAGCCCGAGCAGCACATGCTCTGCGCCGATGTAATTATGGCGGAATCGGTCGGCCTCCCGGCGAGCCAGATTCATGACCTGCTGTGCGCGTGGTGTAAAATTATTCATGGGGGAAAGTTATTCTGATGTTATGAAAGTTCGTCTACGAGTCCGGCGTGATACATGGCCAGTATTTCGCGTGCGACCCGGGCGCGGAGAATGGACTGAAAAGCTTCTTCTTCCGCCGGTTGCAGCGCAGAGCGGAGCGCGAGCTCGGCATCCAGCTCGCGGAGTTGGCTGATGGCCGACCGGTGGGAGACAGCTCCATCCCAGACCACCATTCCCAGAAGGTGTCCCAATCGCAGAACGGAAATGGCATTGCGACATTCACGCAGCGACAGCCGGAGGGCGTGGCTGAGGGTGGCATAGGCACGTGCCACCTTGTCTGCCAGCACGAGACCGGGCTCGGTTGCCAATTTCACTCGGACCTGCAATTCTCTGCTGATAATCTGTTGCAGAACGCTGCGATAGTGCGTCATCAGCTCATCCGTACTGCCTTTGGGGCCGGGGATTGAATAGGCAATGAACAGATTGCCCGTATCGTCTTCTCCGTCGGAATAGTAGGGGGAGATGTTGATGTGCAGCTTTTCCATGGCCTTGGTGACCTGCGGCATCATGTTGCTGATGGCCAGCCCCGGGAGGTGCAGGACGGTGTATATCTGAATCCCGTCTCCCGATTCTCCCGGCATACTGGTCAGATAGCCATTGCGGGCATCCTGCGCGAAGGTGACCTTGCTTTCCAGCGAGGCAGAGAGCTTGCGGAGCTCCGCGAGCGTCTCCCGAATTCGGTTGCCCTGTCTGTAAGCATGGAGAACGAGATGTTCTTCTTCATTGACCATGCAGATGAGGTCGCGGTTTTCCGGGATGAGCAGGTGGCAGCCGTCCCGGCGGGCTGCCATACAGGGAGTAAGCTGCTTGCGAACCATCAGACTGCGGCGCTGCTCGTAGCTCAGCTCCTTAATTTCGCTGCAGTAGGCGCTCTTGAAGCCACGCAGACTCCTGAGAGCCGGAAGAAGGATATCACTGACGGCGCGGCGGTCATCCGCCGTGCTCCAACCGGGGAATCGGTAACCTTCCAGATTGCGCACCAGCCGGCCTATTGTCCCGATGACAATATCATGATCATCTGCACAGCTTATCATCCAATCGGCAAGAGGCGATTTAATCAGTTCATCCGTCGTCATGATTTGTCAGCAGAATTGAGGTTGCGGATGCGGTCGCGCAGCTGCGCGGCAGTTTCGTAGTCTTCCCGCTCAATGGCTTCCCGGAGCGCGGTTTCGAGGCGTGTTTTCTCATCCGTGTCTTCCGGTTCAAGTCCGGCATCGGCTGATGCGGACTCCAGAGAAATCTCCCGCGCAAACACCGTGTAGCAGGTGGGGCATCCCAACCGCCCGGTCTTCCGAAATATGGGAAGCTCAAAACCACAGGCCGGGCAGCGCACCAGCACGTCATCCCCGCCGACAGGTTCTCCATCGCTCGCGCGTTCCGTCAACTCACGCACGAGCTTATCCACCCGGGCCTTGAATTCCTCCGGGAAGAATTTCTCCGCAAACGTGAGCGTGCCGGGGTCAAAGAGACCGTTCTTCCTGGCACAATCCTCACAGAGGGCAAGCTCCGAAACCTGACCGTTGACAATCTGCGTGAGTGAGATGGACGCACGCTTACCGCATATGTGACACTTTTTCACTTGGAACATCAGCATACACGGAAGCGTGAAATTTTACCAGCAATCTGCGTGTCTTTCTGTGTCAGCAGGCACAAATGGGAACAGGCGCACAACGAAACTATACGTGCCCCGGGGATTTGCCCGACAAATGCGAATTTTATGGACGAAGGACAATGAACAAAGGACGAGGAGAAGTTCGGCGAGCCGAAGGCTCACAGTAGAATAACGAGTTAGTTGCAATGCGTTTGCATGCGAGCAAAGCGAGCGGAATTCTATACCTTGTCCATCGTACATTTGACTTTGTACTCCCCGACAAATTTGCCTTTTTCCGTCTGTCTTTGGTTTGCGGAGTTGACGCCGCGGCTGCTCCGTGGTAAAGTTCTGCGACAGCCTTTCATGGAGCAGGAAGAACACAACATTCAGCTGATGAGCGATACTCTGGCCAGCCAGGTGGCGGCCGGCGAGGTTGTGGAGCGCCCGGCCTCCGTGGTCAAGGAGCTGGTGGAGAACAGCATAGACGCCGGAGCAAGCGCCATTCGCGTTGAAATCCGGCGCGGCGGTGTCTCCCTCATCAAAGTGACGGATGACGGCTGTGGCATGAGCAAGGCAGATGCGCAGATGTGCCTGCTGCGCCACGCCACCAGCAAGCTGAGAAAGGTAGAGGATTTGTTCGACATCCGCCAGCTGGGCTTCCGCGGTGAAGCTCTCCCCAGCATCGCCTCCGTTTCCCAACTCACGCTGACCACTCGTCGCGCACAGGATGTGGAGGGCTGGCGCGTCACCTGCGAGGGCGGGGAAATGGCACCGCTGATGAATGCGGGCTGCGCCCCCGGGACAGAGATAGCCATTGCCAATCTGTTTTTCAACACACCTGTTCGCCGCAAGTTCCTGAAGAGCGATGAAACCGAATCCGGGCATGTGGAGCACCAGGTGCGGTTGCATGCGCTGGCGTTCCCTGGCATCCGCTTTACCTTCGTGCGGGATGGGGTCGTGGTATTCGATGTGGCGGGCACGCATGACCTCCGGCTGCGTATTGCCGACTTTATCGGACGCGATACGGCAGAACAGCTCATGCAGGTGCGCCCGACGGAAGCCCCCGGCATCACCATCAGCGGGTATCTGATGCCCCTGTCCGCAGCACGGCGTAACCGCCGCATGCAGTATGTGTTCCTCAACGGCCGCCCCATCGAGGACACCATCATCAACCGCGCCGTTCGGGATGGGTACGGCGGTTTCCCCACGGGCCTCCACCCCGGCCTGTTCCTCTACCTGCAGGTGGAGCCTGCGCTGGTGGACGTCAACGTGCATCCCGCCAAGCGCGAGGTGCGCTTCCGCCGCCCCTCGGAGCTGACCCTCGCCATCATCGAGGCCGTGGCCTCCACCCTGGCTCACCATGCACGCGGCGGCGGTGATGAGGTGGCAGAACCCGCGCCCATCGTGCGAGAGCCCGTCCCTGCGCCCGTTTCAGAGAGCCCGGTTGCCCGCACCCCGGAAATGACGCCCACCGCAAAGCCTCAGCCTTGCAGAGAAGAAAAGGAACCGGCTGCACCTCCTCCCCTGGTACTACGACCGATTGTGACCCCGCGGCAGCAGGAACTCTCCCTGCCGCCCACGCCTCCCGTGCACCGCGCGGCGCCCACCCCGACGCGCCCGTCCGCACCGTCCGCCCGTGCGGCGCGTGACCCCGACCCGGAACTGCCGAACTTCCGTCACATCGGCACCTTGCAGGAGAAGTACGCCATCTTTGAGAATTCGGAGGGCATGGTGCTGCTGTCGCCCCGTGCTGCGCGGGAACGAATCATCTTTGAGCGCCTGCAGGAGACAGAGCGCCGCCCCATGACCTCACAGCGGCTTCTCGTGCCGGAACTGCTGGAGCTGGATGCCCGCGATATCGGTCTGGCAGTCGAGGCAGCGCAGCAGTTGGAACAGGCCGGATTCTGCATTAGCCGATTCGGCAGAAACACGTTGCGCATAGAGGCCATTCCCGCCCTGTTGCCCATGAAACAGGTAGCCCCGTTCATTCAGGAAATGCTGCAAGTGTTTACCAGAGGCGAAGTGCGACTGAACCGCGCCCGCAACCCCTTCGAGCCCTTTGCCCGCCAGCTGGCGCGCCGTTATTCCCTGCAGGAAGACATTACCTCGCTGCTGGAGCGCCCCATGCCCCTGCTGGCAGAGCTGCTGCGTTGTGAAATCCCCTACTGCACCCCCGGAGGCAAACCTACCATGCTTCCATTCCCCATCAGCGATATCAACCGTCGCTTCCAGGCTCAGTAAACACGCTTCATCACTCATCGCACCGCGATGAGTTCTCGTCCAAGGCACAGCCTTGTTTTCGCCATCGGCCCAGCCGATTTTTCACCCTGAGCCGCAGGCTCAGTTTTCATCCGTGGCTGTTCCCGTTTCCTCGCTCGCGACAGCGGGTGTGCTCGGGGCGTAAGCCCCTTTCACGCGCAGCTTTCACGTGAAGCTTCGCGGAACTTTCACGCGCAGCTTTCACGGAGACCTCGTCTCCTATTGCGCCCCGGGGGTGACAGAAAGCAATGCCATTTACTGATACTACGCCTTCTGTCACCCCATTCGGGGCTCCGTTGATTTTTTCCCATTTACCGGAGGCTGCGCCTGCTGCCGCAGGCTTACCTCCGGCTATGATTCCTGCACCCTCCGGGCGCCATTTTCGCAGCCCGCCGGGCTGCCATTCTCTATCACTACCGCCGTTTCGGCGGTAATTTCACTATCCGTAAGGCAGATAATTTCACTGTGCCGACAGGCACAATTTCACGTTGCGCAGCAACATTTCACTGCGCCATGAGGCGCAAATTCCCACGTCAGGCGCACCTCTCCCCCAATCGGCAATACTTGCTTGCCCAATAGATTCTGGCCGACTCCTCACTCGGCAGGTTCAGAT
>JAFUQZ010000071.1 GCA_017472085.1 Akkermansia sp.
GTTGAACTCAGCGCAATCGCTTAACGCAGCGGAACGACGCTGTAACCAATATTCCTTACCGTTTTTGCTTACAAACAACAGGTCGGCCTATGATTGCACCCCATATGTCTGCAACAGCTTGACCGCATCCTGTGCGAGGCGGTAGATGGCAGCCTCCTTGTCCGTGATGGCGGGCACGCCCCAGAGGGTAAAATCATTGTGCGCCACAATGTTGAAATACATACCCCGCAGGCAGGTCAGACACCACAGCCATTCCCCGCGTCCCATGCCGGGGAAATGCGCCCGCACGGCATCCTGCCACTCCTGAAGGGCATAGGAATAGTGGGATTCATACACGCCGCGGGTCAGTTCCGGAGCCTCATAACCCATGCGGTTCAGGAAGCAGAGCACCTCCTCACCCGAGGCCACGGAAGCATCCTTCCAGCGGGTGATGGGAGCCGCCAGCCAGGAGTAGATGATATCCTCCGCGCTTCCGGTGTGACGGACCTCCCGGAGCGCTTCCAGACACACGGCATTGTACTGTTCAGAAACAAACGCCAGCGTGTCGCGGTACACATCCACCTTGTGCCCGAAATGATAGCGAATCAGCCCGACATTCACCCCGGCTTCATCCGCCAGCGGGCGGAGCCCCGTCCCTTCATAGCCCAGGCGGGTGAAAAGCTGCACCGCCGCGCGCATAATCTGCGCCTTTGTCTCATCAGACTTGCTCATGACTCCCGGCGCTGCTTCTTTTTCGCTTTTTTCTCTTCCTTATCCTGTTGCCATTGCAGGATGTGGGTTCTGTCCTCCGCGCAGAAGCGTTTCAATTTGGTGCGGGAGGTCTTGCCGCCGTATTCGCGGAGGTACACCATGCTGTTTTTCTCATCATAGCGCTGGAGTTTGGCAAAGAGGGACATATTGCCCCGGGCGGCGTGCCAGGTGCGGTAGCCGCGGCCGCGCAGGCGCTCACGCATGGCGTCAATATCCTTTTCGCAGTCCTCCACGCCTTTCTTGAGCAGCATCTCCACCTCCTGTACAAAGCCGTTATACCCATCGATACCCACCATCAGCTTGCCGGAGGGCGATACGACCGCCATGGCAGGCTTGCGGGAAAGGCCATAGCGGAGGGAAAGCCTGTTGATGGCGTTGCGGGAATAGCGGGCGTGGTCGCGCGTGGCATCATCTATGCTCGCGCCGCTGTCCAGCCGCACTCGCACCACTCTGTCCCGGCACCACTCGTTGAACTCCTGCGAATCCAGCAGCGCCTCGCCCAGCTCCTTGCTCTTGGGGCTGATGACGGAATCGTGAAACCAGATAATCATCGGGCGGCACTCGCGGTGAGCAAAGCGGATGGCGCGGCCGTAATCCTCCATCCACCCATTGCCGCCGCGGCGGTTCTCAAAGGCATTGGTAATCCCCTCAATCTCCTTGTCAGGATTGTCCGGATCGGTGAAATAGACCTCGCCCTCCGCTCCATTGTCAATCTGCGCCAGCTCCTCGGAGGTGGATACATTGTAGTTCACCGCATTGGGGTCTCCCGCACCGGGCACCAGCGGATTGCCCACCTGCGGCATGGCATCTTCAAAGCCCATCATGGTGCGGCGCACATCCTGCGGTTTTTCCTCCGGCTGTTTCTGCAGGAGGGAGCAGGAACCCAGCAGCACCGGGAGCAAAAGGGGCAACAGGGCTGTGCTGCGGGGGCTCATTCCGTCTGCTCTGCGTGCTTGACTGCCTGCCAGGCTTCCTCCATCTGCTCGGCAGAGGCATCGCGGAGGCTGATTCCGGCCTGTTTCAACCGGCTTTCCAGCGCATTGAAACGGCGCTCAAACTTGCGATTGGCGGCATCCAGCGCAAGCTCCGGATCAATGCCGCGACGGCGGCACAGATTCACAATCACAAAGAGCAAATCGCCGAGTTCCTCCTGCACGTGCGGGTCATCATCCGGCAAAGAGAGTGTTTCCTCCACCTCAGCCGTCTCTTCGCGTATCTTTTCCACCACGCCGGCGTGGTCCGGCCAGTCGAAGCCCACCTTGGCCACCTTTTTAGTGATTTTCCAGGTGCGCAGCATGGAGGGGAGTCCCTTGCCGCAGTCGCGGAGGTAGGGTTTATCCTCGATGTCATGCTCGCGCCGCTTGATGGCATCCCACTGGGTCAGCACTCCCTCCGTATCCTTCACTTCGGATTGGCCGAATACATGCGGGTGCCGGCGCACCAGCTTGTCTGCCAGCTCGCAGGCGATTTCCGGCATGCCGAAGCCGGCCTCCGGGTTTTCCTGTGCCAGCTCGGCATGAAAAATCACCTGCAACAGCACGTCGCCCAGCTCCTCGCGCATGTGTGCCCAGTCACGGGAGCGAATGGCGTCTATGCACTCATAGCATTCCTCCAGCAGATTGCTGATGATGGAATCGTGCGTCTGCTCCGCATCCCACGGACAGCCGCCGGGGCAGCGCAGGCGGTGCATGATGGCTATGGCGCGCTCCATCTGCCGCTCCGGCTCGCGGCAGTTTATCATCTCCTCATCCGTCATCATTTTTCCAATCTTCCGATACGGGGGTTATTGGTGCGAAACCCGCGAGTATGGTTGGCGGGTTTGGATCTGGTAATCTGGGCAGGGCTTTCCCGGCGCTCGTTGGTAGCCTTACCGGCCAGGATATCATCGATATGCTCCACCATGCTCCAGGCCACACGGCGGCGCTGGTACTTGCGCCACAGCAAATCACGCAGAGCCTGCCAGATTGCCGTCGTGAACTCGGCGGGGGTGAACTCCACCTCATCGCGCATGCTGCGCCCCACTTTCGGCGCGACCATCAGCTGCCACCAGCCGCCGAAGTGCTGAGCCTCGTAGATGACCTTGTTGCCATCCTCATCCTTATCCTGCCAGGAGAATTTTTCCATAGCGATTGAGTGTCTGTTTATCTGTTAACGCCCGCGGCGACCGCCGCCCAGCTCGCGGTTGATGAGGTTCACATCATCACGCATCGTGGGTGTGATTTCCTGCACATTGTTACCGCCGGTATTCAGGGAAATGATGAGTGGTTTGGAGCGATTGCCCTGGTTATCATATTTGTAAATCACACGCTGCACCAGCTTCTTGCCCGGATGGGAATACATGCGCTCCTCCACCAGTCGGGCCCGGCTGTCATAGCCGTAGGACACCTTGTAAATGATATTCTTCTTGGTGTGGTCATAGATGAGGCAGCCCACCAGCTGACCGTACTTGCCCTCCGTGTAGTCATTCACAGCGGCCAGGCGTCCGCTGGGGGAATAGGTGGAACAACGCATCCCTCGCCACCCGGCCTGACGCTGGTAGATGGAGCGGGAACCATCCGGATGCCGCATCACGCGCACCATATCACCGCTCTCCGTCAGGTTTACCCCCTGCCCCTGCACCGGCACCAGCAGAGCCAGACCGACACAGAGCATCGTGAACAACTTTTTCATGCGGGCATTGTAACCGTTTCCGCCACTCATGGCAAGCGCAAAGCATGTCGCGCACACGCAACAAAGAGGGGTCCCCCGCCCCTTCCCGGCGTCAGAAATCATTAACCACATCAATGAGTTCTTTCAGCCGCGCGTAGGCGCCTGGTTTGAAGGTGAACGAGACGTGAGGCATCTGAGCCAGCAGGGGTTCCGGGTCAGAGGAATCGCCAAGCAGCTGCACCACATCGTTCTCCGGCAGGATATCGGCAAAGTCCTTGCCTATCCAGTCCAGCGTTTCCCGCGGAGCAGCCGTATTCATGCGCAGCACCGCCTTTTTCCCGTCAAAGTAATAGGAATGGAAGCGGCTGTAGAAGCGGGCAATGTAATTGTAGGCATCCTCCGCGCTCTTGCTCACGTACAGCAGGCTCATATCCTCCGGGGAGATGAGCTTATCAGCCAGCAGCTCCTTGTTGGCAAAGCGCACCCAGCGCGCCCAGAAGGTCTCACCGGGAGGGTCCAGCAGCACCACCGGGAAAATGGTGCATTTACCGGTCTGCATCAGCGTCACCGTCTCGAAAATCTCATCCATGGTGCCGAAACCGCCCGGGAAAGCCACCAGGGCGTGCGTCTGTTTGAGCAGGTTGAGCTTGCGGGTGAAGAAATAGTAGAAGTTCATCATCTTGTCACTGCCTGCCACCACCGGATTGGGGTGCTGCTCAAAGGGAAGCGTGATATTGAGTCCGAATGACTTATCCCGCCCGGCGCCCTCATTGGCCGCCTGCATGATACCCGGGCCGCCTCCCGTGATAATCATATAGCCGTGGTCTGCCGCCAGACGGGCAAAATCCACGGCAAGTTTGTAGCTGGCCTCCTCCGGTTTGATGCGGGCAGAACCGAAACAGGTAATCTTGCGGACGTTGCGATAGGGGTGGAACATCTTATCCGCCACAAACAACTCATCCAGCGAGGTGTTCATGATTTCCAGCTCATGCTCCCCCAGCTCACTGGCAGCGGCATTCATCACCGTGGCCAGCATCTGCAGCACCGTATCGGGGTCATGCGACCCGCAAAAACGGCGGGAAAGGTCATACAGATTCGCATCCAGCACGGGATTTCCCGTGCTCACCGGAATGGAAAAAGCCACCGGGCGCTCGGCACGGCTGTTCAAATCACGCGCTGCAAGAAATTCGGGATTGCTCATGGTAATACTATGCACCATCAGCAAACACTTGTCACGCTCAAAATAAATTCTTTCCCGGAATAATAATTATTTCTGCTGTCATCCCCCGCAACGAACAGACAAAAGTCTTGCAAATGAGCGGTGAGTGTACTATATTCGCGCGCGTTATGTCAGAACGCAAGAATCCGTATCCCTTTGACGCCTTTGAACCCAAGTGGCAGAGCATCTGGGACAATGAGAAAACTTTCAAGACCCTGAATCCCGGCGATGCCGGCTTCGATGCCTCCAAACCGAAGTGCTACATCCTGGACATGTTCCCCTACCCCAGCGGAGCCGGTCTGCATGTGGGACACCCGGAGGGCTACACCGCCACGGATATCGTGAGCCGCTACAAGCGCATGAACGGCTTCAATGTGCTGCACCCCATGGGCTGGGACTCCTTCGGTCTGCCGGCAGAGCAGTACGCCATCAAGACCGGGCAGCACCCCTCCATCACTACCTACGCCAATATCGACACCTTCCGCCGCCAGCTCAAGATGCTGGGCTTCTCCTACGACTGGGACCGAGAAGTGGCAACGACTGACCCGCGCTATGTGCGCTGGACGCAGTGGATTTTCCTGCGCCTCTACAACTCGTACTACAACGAGGAGCTGAAGAAAGCCTGCCCGGTGAGCGAGCTGGAGGAAAAGGGCTGGACCCGCGAGCAGATTGACAATGTGCGCCTGGCCTATGTGGCAGAGGGCATGGTGAACTGGAGCCCGGATATGGGCACAGTGCTGGCCAATGAGGAGGCCGAGGAATGGAAGAGCAAAGGCCACATCGTGGAGCGCCGCAAGCTGCGCCAGTGGATGCTGCGCATCACCGCCTATGCCGAGCGCCTCATCGATGAGCTGGAGCCGCTGGACTGGCCGGAGAGCATCAAGCTGCTGCAGCGCAACTGGATCGGCAAATCCACCGGTGCAGAGGTGAACTTCACCTGCGGCGAGCACACCATCACCGTCTACACCACCCGCCCGGACACCCTCTTCGGCGCCACCTACATGGTGCTTTCCCCGGAGCACGAGCTGGTGGCTCAGATTACCACCCCGGAGCAGAAAGCCGCCGTGGAGGCCTACCAGGCAGAATGCGCCGCCAAGAGCGACCTGGAGCGCACCGACCTCTCCAAGGAAAAGACGGGCGTGTTCACCGGCGCCTATGCCACCAATCCGGTAAACGGCAATCAGGTGCCCATCTGGATTGCAGACTATGTGCTGACCGGCTACGGCACCGGCGCCATCATGGCCGTGCCCGCCCACGACAGCCGCGACTTCGAGTTCGCCACCAGATTCAACCTGCCCATCATCCAGGTGGTGCAGCCGGACGACGCCGACACGCCCTGGCAGGATTTCTGCGGATATGACGGCACCATGGTCAACTCTGCCCACTTCAACGGCCTGTCCGTGCCGGAAGCCAAGGCCAAGATGACAGCCTGGCTGGAGGAGATGGGCTACGGATGCGGCAAGGTGAACTACAAGCTGCGCGACTGGCTGTTCAGCCGCCAGCGCTACTGGGGCGAACCCTTCCCCATCGTCTGGAACAGCGAAGACGGCAACCACTACGCCATCCCGGAGAGCGAGCTGCCCCTGCTCCAGCCGGAGATGGAGGACTTCAAACCCAGCGGCGACCCCCGCGGCCCGCTCGTGAAAGCCACCTCCTGGATTCAGTACTCCGACACTTTCACCCGCGAGACCAACACCATGCCCCAGTGGGCAGGCTCCTGCTGGTACTACCTGCGCTATCTGGATCCCACCAACGACAACGCCTTCGTGGACCCCGAGGTGGAGAAATACTGGATGGGCGGCAACAACCCCGGCGGGGTTGACCTGTACGTGGGCGGCACGGAGCACGCCGTGCTGCACCTGCTCTACGCCCGTTTCTGGCACAAGGTGCTCTACGACTACGGTCTGGTTTCCACCAACGAGCCCTTCAACAAGCTCGTCAACCAGGGGCTCATCCTGGGGGAGGACAGCCAGAAGATGTCCAAGAGCCGCGGCAACGTGGTGAACCCGGACGACATCGTGCGCGAATACGGTGCCGACTCCCTGCGCATGTACGAAATGTTCATGGGCCCGCTCAAGGAGGTGAAACCCTGGCAGACCAAGGGTGTGGAGGGTATCAGCCGTTTCCTGGCCCGCGTATGGCGTCTCGCCATGGTGGAGAACCAGGAGGGCGAATGGGTGCTTTCCGACAACATCCGCGAGGCAGACAGCGGTGTCACCCCCGTGCGCAAGGAAGTTCACAAGACCATCAAAAAGGTGACGGAAGATATTGAGAGCATGAGCTTCAACACCGCCATCTCCAAGATGATGGAGTGTGTGAATGCCATGTACACGGCGCTCAAGGACAATGCCGGCATCTGCCTGGCAGACTATGTGAGCCTGCTGCATGTGCTCAATCCCTATGCCCCGCACCTCACGGAAGAGCTCTACAGCATCCTGCAACAGCGCTTCGCTTCCCTGCCCGCCTGCCAGCTCTGCCGCCAGACCTGGCCGACCTGGAATCCCGAATACCTGGTGGAGAACACGAAGGAAATCGTCATCCAGGTGAACGGTAAGCTGCGCGACAAGATTACCGTGGCAGCAGATGCGCCCAAGGAAGAAGTGGAAGCCGCCGCTCTGGCCTCCCCCCGCGTGCAGGAGCACACCGCCGGCAAGACCATCCGCAAGGTCATCGTGGTTCCCGGCCGTCTGGTCAACATCGTGGCCAACTAAGAAACCATTATTACCTGCCCCCGTCGGCTCTGCACCGGCGGGGGCGTTTTTTCAGGGCTCTCTGCACCTTGTCCATCGTCCATTTGACTTTGTACTCCTTAGAATTTTCCTTCAATCTATCCCCATCCTCCATGGAACTGCCGAACGTCTCCCTACCCCGCGACTTTGCAGAGGAGCTGCGTCAGAACTGATGAGAATTATTGACGGTGCTCCCGCAACATGCGGAGAATGCGTCCGCGAGCATACTCCATAGCCAAATCCTCCGCCGTTTGTCCCTCCTCATTACAGATAGAGGCATCCGCACCGGCTTTCAACAGCATTTGCAACATATCAGGGGCATCCCACAACACAGCCGTATGCAATGCGGTTTCCCCTTCCGTATTGCGGGCATTGATATCCACTCCGCGTTTCAGGAGTTCGGCGGCGAAGTCTGCCTCCTCGGCAAAAACGGCATGCATCAGCAAGGTTTCACCCATTTCATCGCGGATATTGATATTCAACCCGGCCTCCAGCAGAGCCTCCAGGCACTCTACCGAGCAACAGGAAGCCACCGCCTCCGGCACCATGCTCGCACCATTTTTCAGCAGAAAGCGAACCAGCTCTGCATTGTTGTCCATCAGGGCAGACTTCAGCAGACTATTATAAAACGCATCGTCCAACGGATCAGCATTGATATCACCGTATGCCTCCAGCAACAGGGGATACACTTCTTTATCCGCCCGAAGAAAAGCACCTGCAATATCGCGGCGTCCCTCCGGCGTCTTATCTGCAGCAGCATTCAACGCACGCCGGAGAAGCGCCGTATCAAAAGCCGCAGATGACAGTTTCACCCGGGACAAGGGCACACCGGCATCCAGCAACGCATGCGCCACATCTGCCCGTTCACAATCCAGTGCCGTGCGCAGAGCCTTTTCCCGTTGCTCCTCCGTGGCGGCCGGAAGGGCAGCCACCACTTCCTCCGGAGTCCCGAACTGAGCCAGATACACGGTTTCACCCACTTTTCGCCGCAACGCGGCTTCATCTGCCCCGGCCGCCACCAGCGCCCGATAGACATCCCGGTGAACAGTTTCGAAGGCCATCTCCAGCAACGTCTCGTCACCCTCAAACTTCTGATTAAGAGAAAACCCGTTCTCTTTCAACACCTGAACAAGCTCCGAGATATTCTTTTCCTTTTCGCCACAGCCTGCGTGGAGAATATCGCTCGCCTGCACATCGGCCTCGGCAAGGGTCACGCCATCCTGCAACAACGCTCTGACAACAGACGATTTATTGACGGACACCGCCGTTCGCAGCATATTGATACGAACTTTCGGAGAAATAGGTTTCTGTTTCAGGAAGTCCAAAAGTTCCGGCTCCCTGCCCTCATAACACTTCAACAAAGCCTGAGAGATACTCTGCATTGATAATGCTCCCCCATCTTCTGCCGGTGACATACCTTGCATGAGCAGATACACCAGCATTTCGCTCGGTATCTCCCCCCAGTACGGTTCATTTACCCCGTTTATCAGCGGCAACGGTGCTCCGTTTTCCACAAGGAGGCGCACCATCGCCATCTCTCCGCCGGACCTTATGACATCCTTCAGGAAAGTATCCTCCTGTGCGCACATGCTGAAATTCCGAGGCTTCACACCATGCAGCAGCAGCAGACGCACCACCTCTTCATTACCTATGCTTGCGGCATGCCGTAACAACTCTTTCCCCGCATCATCACGGGTCGGATCTGCCCCCAGAAACAAGGCAACTCGAAGCCGGTTCGGCACCTCTAACCCACACTTCGCGGGCAACAGGCACTCCGGCGCCAACAGAATCACACTCACACAAGCCGCCAGCGCCAGACAAAAAACATACAGAAAGAGATTGCGCAAAACAAGCATAACAGGTAGATGAGAAAAAGCCGGCACTTGCCCTTAATGAGATTCCGGGCAAGTGCCGACCGGATGATTACTTATTCAGCATCACATCCACGCGGGTGTGGAAGCGATTATTCAGAATGATGGAGCCGCTGACCATGCGGTCGATGACACACGATACAGAATGGAACATCTGCGACATCTCACGCAGCCCGGCAGCCTCATCCGACTTGCCGGCCTTCTCTGCCTCCGCAGCCAGGCGGCTGAATGCAGTGGCGGCGGGGAGCATCCGCAGCTGCATCACACAGCAGGGCAACGGCATGGTGCCGGTGGCCGTGGACAGCAGAGACTCATTGAATGCAGGAGAAGTACCCAGCACAAAATCGGTGTTACTGACCAGCACACCCGGAGTCAATCCGGCGAGAGGGCATGCACAAGCGGACGGAATATCCACGGTGTATGCGGTGGCATCGCCCATCTCCACGGGGGACGGCTGCACACACTTGCCGCTCTTTCCGGCGCGCGCCTGCATGCGCTCGCCGATAGCCATCATCTGCCGCCAGGCATCTGCCAGTGCGGCACGGTTGCTCACGGGGGAATACCAGGCGGCCTCCACCGTCTGCGAGGCGGCGGGCACGGTCACCACCACCGTGCTGCTGCCGGTGAGGCCGCTGCCCAGCGTGGTAACGGCATCTGCCAGAGCCAGCACATCTGAGCGGTAGCTCAGCGCCTTGTCCAGCTCAGCCTGCCGTTTGGCACGGTAAGGTTCATCAAAGGTCTGCACGGTCGCATTGGCCACAGCACCGGCAGCCCCCAGGATACCGGGCAAATCGAGCTGCGGGAATCCGATGATGGGGGCACTCTCCAGATAGAAAGCCACATCGGGGTTGACCAGTTGGGCAGGCTGCTTCATGGTAGCAGGGGCATACTTCATCCCGGCGGCATCCTGCACCATTTCCAGATGAAGGGCCTTATCTAACCAGACGTACAACTGCGAGGCGGAAGCGGAATCCGGAGTCAGCAAATTCAACTGCTGATGCAGAAATTCAAGTCCCTCCGCCGCATAGAGCCCGGAACGCCCGAAGGCCGGACTTGCCTCCGCCAGCTTTCGGAACACGGAAGTGGCAAAGCTCACCGCACTACCCATCTCCGGGTTACTGCCGCACGCGTTGTTAAAAGCTGCGGAGGTCGACACCACGGCCACGGATTTCCGGCTGAGACGGGAATTGAGCAATTCTGCCCGCCCCAACACGGACTCTGCCGCATTGGCCGGGGCTTTTGCCTGCGACGGGTCACCGCACAGCACCACCAGAAGCGTATTGCCCTGCAAGCGGTACATGAGGTAGGAATCCACCATCTTTTCCGTTCCGTCCGGCACAGGAAGCGGGAAAGCCGGCAGCTTCACCCCCTTGAATCCGTTGCTCTCCACCATATTCCGCAAATCACCCTGTGAGAGCTGCCCCGCAAGCATCCCCACCAGCATCTGCATGGCGGGAAGGGTCTCCGGCTTGACGGTGACTGCCAGATACGCCGGTTTCACCACCACCTGCTGAGCCAGCGCCTGCATCATCTGCTCAGACTGCTTCGCTCCGGCATCCAGCGCTTCCTGAATCACCGGCTTCACCGATTCCGCGGCATGTTCCTTCCAAGCCTCAGCCAGCAGCAGGCTTGTTCCGCTGAGGCCTGCACCACCGCCGTATTGTTTCATCAGAGATTGCAGCAGAACCACCGCCTCATCGGAAATACCCAGAGCCACACTCTCGATACCTCTTACGGAAGCCATCTCCGGGGCATCTGCCACACCGAAACGCTTCAACACCCTGCCCACATTGGTGAGCACCATAAAAGAATCCGTATCAGCGGGAAGCAGGGCCGCCGCCGGCAGGTAAACCGCTCTCTGCTCCGGGGTCATGACCTCACCGGCAGGCGGTGCCAGCAGAACGGCCGTCTCAGCAGAGGGCATCTCAACAGGTGCGGCGGATTGTCCCCATACCGGGAGAGCCCCCGCCGCTATCATCAAAAGGGTACTTGTCTTCATAGCATCACCATTGTAGCACGCAAGGCGTGCAGGTAAAGCCTTTTCTTTACCTGTTACTCCTCTTTTGTCAACAAACAGCAGCGGATTGCCCGACTATCGGGCAATCCGCCGGAAAAATCAACCGTGGTCAGAGGGGCTTACTTCTCGCAGTAGGTGCGGATAGCAGCAGCGATGCGGGCAGACACATCCTCCGGCTCGCCTTCCTCCGTCACGTCAATCTGCACCACCTTACCCTGGGCGCGATAGTGCTCCACCACCGGCACGGTGAGGGTCTCATAGTCCTTGCGACGCTTGGCGAAGGCCTCGGGGTTGTCATCGGAGCGCACAATCATGGCGCCGCCGCACTTCGGGCAGGTCTCCTCACCATTGCGGGTGGTCTCACCACAGGCAGGACAGGCCTTGCGCTTGAGCATGCGGGCCTCAATCAGCTCTGCAGACACGTTCAGGTACACCACGATGTCAACCTCCAGACCCATGGCGGTGAGGTTGGTATCAAGCGTCTCAGCCTGGGAAACGGTGCGGGGATAGCCATCCAGCAGACAGCCGCAGTCTTTGTTCTCACCCAGCCACTTGGCCACGATGCCGTTGACGACTTCGTCCGGCACGAACATGGCGGCATCCATGTACTTCTTGGCCTCCAGCCCCAGCTCGGAACCGGCAGCAATCTCCGCGCGCAGCAGAGCACCTGTGCTCAGGGGCTTCAGGTCGTAGGTTTCGGACAGGAAAGAGGACTGAGTTCCCTTACCGGAGGCAGGGGCGCCGACAAGTACGAATCGCTTGAGTGTTTTCATCGTTGTTGTTCAGGATTACGTTGAAATGTACACAGGCGGCAATCTGATATCGCGCACCCGCTGCCCCATATTATGCCTGATTCAGCGGTGATTGCAATCCCAAATTGTGTTTCGCGCCGCAAAAGCGGGTGAAATGCCTATCCATTCGGGTCTTCCGGTGTCTTTTGAGGTTGACATCAGTCAAAAAGGAGATAGAATGAAGAATGATGAAAGTACGCGTTGCCATAGGAGTCCTTGCGTCTGCCACTCTGCCCTGTCTCGCGCAGCAGGCGGAGCGGACGGCCGTGGCAACCACCACCCCGGCAACCACGCAGGTCGCCACCCGGATCATTGAGCCGCAGGATGCCGTGGCCGTACCCACGACCAATCCCAAAAAGGTGACAGATGCCGCCACGGCCGCCATAGATGCTGCGGCGGCAGCGGTTCCTACGCCTACCCCGGCAGCGCCGCTGCCCGACCGGGTGGATTTGAACACGGCCACCATCATGCAGATGAAGTGCTGGTCACCTTTCGCCATCCACGTGCCGGAGCCGACGGTGCGGATGATTCCGCAGATGGATGCGGATGCCTACGTTTTCCAGTTCGTGGATCAGAGCAACAAGATTCTGATGACCATCTACTCCGGGCACAACCCGCATGTGGGCGAAAAGGGCAAGGCCTGTTCCACCATCATTGCCGGGCAGAGAGTCAATGGCTGGTTCTACAAACACCCCAGCGGCACACAGGGGCAGGAGTATGTGATGCTCGTGGGCAAGGACGGCGCGGCACTCCACGTCATCGTGGAAATGACACCCTACACCAACCTCATGTACCGAATGCTGGAACACATGAGCCTGAGTGAAGCCAAACCCGTCGATTCCAAATCCAAGGCGTATGCGGCCTACGTGTACAAGGACATCAACTCTCTGAATGCGGAGTGCGTGCGTATTTTCCGCACAGTCATCAACCGCACCACGGCAGATGCCGCCGCTCCGCAGGTGCGGGCCATCCTCAGCGTGTTGCAGAAAAAGCATGAGGCGATGGATGTGCTCATCACCCGCTCGGGACGCAGCCTGCTGCCCTATCTGCAAACGGTGGAAGAGGAGCTGAGCCCGGAGGATGAGGCTGTCATCCGCAAGCTGCATGAGGTGGATTGCTACGGTTCCACCGCCTTGCAGGAGGTGCTTTTGGAATTTCTGGGCATGTAATGACCATTTCTGCACCTGCGAAGCCGTTTCCGCTTCAAAATGGCAGGTTTATGACTTGTCAATCGCGCGCATGCGTGTTAGTATGAACCCCATGAAACTCATCGGCTCCATTTTTACGACGGGAACCCTCGTGTTGCTCAGTTCCTGCTCTCTCGTTCAACAACAGACACAGGAAACAGATACCGCTGTTGCCGCGGAAGCTGAAAAACCCACCCAAAAGAACAAAAAAACGGATAACTCCGCTCAACCGACCCCGGAGCAAATGGAGACGGCCATGCAGGTAATGAAGGAGTATGCCGTCGGGCCTGCTGAGGACAGCGCAGAAATGCTCACCGTTACCGCTGCGGAGACGGCCCCCGAGCCGGATGTCATCCCGGGCGGACTCCGCATGGGGCGTTTTGCCCCGCCGGAAGAAGCCGTGAGCAGCAGCGATAACGACATGCCTGCCCCCAACTCTGTGGAGCTGCACGGTTTCCGCTCACCGAACCTCAAGGGCGGCACTCTGCCCATGAACATCAACGGTAAAATCAACCAACCCGAATAATGAGTTCTGCTACACCTCCCCGCAAGTTCGTACCGGAGCCTTTTGCCTATCATCAGGAAATTGAGCTGACTATCGACAACCTGTCCAACATGGGACACGGGGTCGGACGCATGGATAATTGGGTCGTTTTTGTGCCCTATACCCTGCCCGGGGAGCGGGTGCGCGCCCGTGTGTACCGCAACGACAAGAACTGCTCCATGGCTGATTTGGTGGAGGTGCTGGAGCCCTCCCCTCAGCGCGTGGAGCCCGTCTGCCCGGTGTACGGCTACTGCGGAGGCTGCCAGTACCAGCATCTGGAATACAGCGCCCAGCTGGAATGGAAAACCGCCCAGGTGGCCGACCTGCTCCGCTTGCAGGCCGGTCTGGAAAAGGAGGTCCGCCCCGCCATCGCCTCCCCGCAGATATACGGTTATCGTTCCAAAATTACCCCGCACTTCCACAAGCCGAAAGAGGCAAAGATGGGCAATATCGGCTTTCTGCGAGTGGGGTCGCGCACGGAGGTGTGCGATGTGAAGCAATGTCCGATTGCCATGGAGCCCATCAACGAAGCGCTGCCGCCGCTGCGCAGGGCCGTGCAGCAGGCCGCCGCACAGTACAAACGCGGAGCCACACTGCTGATGCGGGTGAGCGAGGGCAGCGTCATCACCAACAACAACGCCGTCTGCACCGAGCACGTGGGCGATTTGACCTTCAACTTCCTGGCGGGCGATTTCTTCCAGAACAACCCCTACATCCTGCCGGCATTCACCGGCTACGTGGCCCGGCAGGCCTGTGCCAACGGTGCCCGTTATCTGGTGGATGCCTATTGCGGCAGCGGGCTCTTCGCCCTCACCCTCGCACCGCATTTTGAGAAGGTGCTCGGGGTGGAAGTGAGCGAGACGAGCGCCGACTGGGCCCGGGCCAACGCTCGCAGCAACGGTATCACCCACGCCACCTTCCTGGCCGCCAGCGCAGAAGCCATCTTTGAACAGGTGGATTTCCCGGCGGAGGAAACCGCCGTGGTGATTGACCCGCCCCGCAAAGGCTGCGACATGGCCTTTCTCTCCCAGCTTTTCGCGTTTGGCCCGGCGCGCGTTGTCTATGTCTCATGCAACCCTGCCACCCAGATCCGAGACCTGGCAGAATTCGACAAAGCCGGGTACGAGGTGGAAGAGGTGCAGCCCTTCGACCTTTTCCCCCAAACCAAGCACTTGGAGTGCGTAGCCACCCTTCGTAAAAAACAATGAATGAGAAACTTTTTCCGAAACGACTGAGCCGCAGCGCAGAAGATTATCTGGAAGCTGTGGGAGAGCTGTGCAAGAAGAATGGGCAGGCCCAGGTCAGCGAGCTGGCTGCCATGCTGGGAGTCAAGAAACCCAGCGTGACCGTTGCCATGCGGAATCTGTCACAACTGGGCATGGTGCACTACGAGCCCTACTGCCCCATCCAGCTCACAGAGAAAGGACGCCGCTACGCCGACAGCGTGATGAATGCCCACCATGTGCTGATGGAGTTCATGAAAAAGGCAGCCGGGCTGGATACCGAGCGCGCCGAAAAAGTGGCTTGCCTCATTGAGCACATCCTCACCATGGATGAGGTGGCCGGCATCGAAGAAAAACTTTCCGGCGGCTTTTTTGAACGAACAGAAGCCGAAAGCGCGTCTGATAGTCGGTAACACGATTTTTCTGCACCATGAACGAACGCCGACTCAGCGTCACCAACTCGCTCATCATCATCAATGCGGTTGTCTTTGTCGTGGGGCTGCTGGCGCAGCGCCCTGCGGTGCTGGGCATCTCCTACCCGGGCGGTTCTCCCACCTCCGTGTTTGAGGTGGTAGGTGCATACTCCTGGTTCAGTTGCTTCATGCAGGGCGAAATCTGGAGGCTCATCACCTACCAGTTTGTGCATGCCAATTTCGGGCATCTGCTCTTCAACATGTGGGCGCTGTACTTCTTCGGCCCGGCGGTGGAATATGCCATGGGTTCCAGACGCTATCTGGCGTTCTATCTGACCTGTGGCGTGGCGGGAGCGTTGTTTTCCTCCTTCCTTTCGGGGCTGGGATTCTATGCCCCCGGCAACTCCTTGCTGATGGCCTGCAATGAACTGGCGGCCTATACCGGCTACTCCGGCATGGTGGAAGTATGGCAGATGATTCCGCTCATCGGCGCGTCTGCTGCGCTCTACGGCGTCATTATCGCCACGGCTTTCATGTATCCGGATGCCCGAATCTCCCTGCTCTTCCCTCCCATCACGCTGAAACTCCGCACCTTTGCACTGTGGGTAGTGGGCATTGCCAGCTTCATCATCCTCTTTAATCTGGACAATGCCGGGGGCGAAGCCGGGCATCTGGGCGGCATCATCATGGGGGCACTCATCATGTATATCCGGAAACTGCGCCAACGCCACCATGACAGCTCTCTTTGATATGGACGGCACGCTGTTTTCCGGCGACTCGCAACTGCGGTTTGCGCGCCGGATTCTGCGGCGCTACGGTTGGCGGCGGCTCTACCTGTTTCTGCTGATTCCCTGCGGGATTCTGCGGGGATTGCGTATCATCAACACGCCGCTCATGAAGCGCGCATTCCTCTCCTATGCCTGGGGCATGAAAAAAGAAGAACTGCTGCAGGAATGCCGCACCTTTGTGGAAGAGGAACTGATACCCGACACCTTTTCCCCGGTACTGGAGCGTCTGCGTGCACATCAGCAAGCCGGTGATACCACCGTTCTGTGCTCTGCATCACCGCATTGGTGGGTGCAGTTCTACGGTGAAGCGCTGGGCTTCACTCACACCATCGGCACCCCCGTTGCCATGGGAGAACGCGTCGCCCTCTTTCCGGCCATAGCCCCTCCCGGCAACAACAAGGGAGCCAACAAACTGCTGCGTCTGGCCGACATCGGCATCACCCGAGCCGATATCGGCTACACAGACAGCAAGGCAGACCTGCCCATGCTCTCCATCTGCCGCAAAGCAGTTTTGATTCACCCCTCTGATGCATTGTTGGCACAGATACCGGACGGCGAAGTGATGACCCCTCCCGGCAGCGTGTGCAAGATTCCTTTCACCCTGGGCTGCCTGCTCGGGATTTGATTGAAAGACGCATGAGCAAGTTTTTCCCATTCCTTATTTCCGGTTTCATCGGCATGTTTCTGCTGTCCGGCTGTGTGCAGACAGCCCCGCGCAGCACAATCGGATATCTGCCGGTCGATTTCTGCTATCTGGACACCGTAGCCCCGAGTGTCCGTGTGAACCTCATGTATGCCGGAGATGACAATTTTGTGGGCCGTCCCCTGGCGGGCTACAAGGGCACCCGTGCCATCCTGCGCCGCGATACTGCTGAGGCGGTTGCCAAAGCTGCCGATATGCTGGCTGCCGAAGGACTGGGACTGCTGGTGCGCGATGCCTACCGCCCCGCCATCGCCATGCGGGATTTCTATGCCTGGTCCAAAACGCCGGATCGGAAAATGCAGCACAAATACTACCCCAACATCAGCAAAAAAGGCATCTACGAAGGCAGATACATCGGCACCACGTCCGAACACACCTGGGGAATTGCCGTGGATGTCACCCTTGTGGAACTGACCTCCGGCAAAGAGCTCGACATGGGAGGACATGTGGACTTGCTGGATCCCTCCTCTGCCACTGACTACACCGGACTGACTCCCACCCAACGGGCAAACCGGTACAAGCTGCGCGATGTGATGGCCCGTGCGGGCATGCGCAACTATTCAAAGGAATGGTGGCACTACTTCCTCTCCCCCAGTGGTCTGTGCCGCGTCTATTCCTTCCCGATTACCGATTATCTGGAGGAACCGAAAAAGCCCTGAGCTTTTTCTCTCTCCCTCCCCCGGGGGTATCCTTACATGCCTCTTCCGGCATGCCATCAGTCCAAGGTCCTTCTCCCGGTGTAACACTCATTACCTCTGCTGGGCGAGATTTCACCCCGCTTCTCAGTACCCTTGCCCTGTTGCCGTGTTTTCTGTTCTTTTGAGCGCCACCATTGTCGGATTCCGGCCCATCCGGAGAGATTTTGTATGGGATAATGCCATAAGCCTATTCATTCCGAAGCCCGGCACAAAGCTGATTCCCCCCCCGGCTCTCCTTTCCTTTATCCTGCCCATACCATCCCCCGCTGACACGTCGTGCATGGCAGGTGCATAAAAAGCCCGCTCTGCGGTAAAGCAGAGCGGGCAAAATTACCTATGAACCTTGGACAATCAGGGCTGAGCCACACCATCGTCCGGGAACAGACCGGGCAGAGCACCCGCAGATGCTGCGGCGTCTTCACCGCGGCCGGTCTGGCGCTGGCGCAGCGGCTTGCCGAACGGGTCAATCACGTCTGCCGTCACGAAAATCATGAGGTTCTTGCGAACGTGAGACTCGGCGTTGCTGCGGAAGAAGCGGCCGATAAGGGGCAGGTCACCGAATACGGGCACCTTGTCCTCCACCTTCTGCACCTCGTCCTCAATCAAACCACCGATGGCGATGGTGTGACCATCATACACGCAGGGGTTGGAGTTGATGTAGCGGCGGCTGAAGATGGGCATATCGATGCGGTTGTCCGTCAGCGTGATGTGCTCGATTTCGTTCTCGTTGGCAATACCGGCGGTAATCGGAGAGCCATAGTTCACGAAGCCTTCGAAGTCAACCACGCGGATTTCGAAGCGCTTGAAGCGGACGATATCGCCGTCACCCTTCTGGAAGGGTTCAATCTGGAAGCGCATCATGATACCCACTTCTTCCACACCCCATTCGGAGGGGTTGGCGGGAGCAGCAACAGGCATGGAGCCGGAATAACCATTGTCATTGTCATTATTATTGTTGTTGTTGCCGCCGGAAGTAATCTGGGGTTCATCGTAGGCCACCGGATAGATGAAGCGACGAATCACCTCAATCTTGGCGCAGCCGGTCTCGTCATTCTGGTCGGAGGCCAGAGGATCGGGAGCCGGAGCATATTCCATCTCAGCATCGCTGCTGATCACGAGACTCGGAGCAGACATGATATCCACACCCTTCTTCTGGGAGAGACCGCGCATGATACCCTGGAATGAACCGGAATCGTAAATACCGGAGAGAGACAGGATGCCGGGTGCGGGGTTAGCCGTGGCAGAGGCACCGGCAGAACCGGAGGCAACCAGATTCTGCAGAGCGCTCGTATTGATGGCTCCGGAGCCGGAGCGGAGGCCACCGGTCATCAGGCCATTGGTAATGGTGTCCGACATGGACGAAAGTGAGCCATTGGAGCTAATGGGCCAGGTACCGCCGTTGTGGTGCATGTTGGAGTATGCGGAACCGCCGCTGGTCACGAAATCGCTGTAGGAACGGGGAGTTGTGGCGTTCGTGCCGCCCACACCACCCAGGAATGCCGTGCCGGCATCATTGATGGAGAACGGATTGATGACCCAGTCGAAGCTGAGCTCCTCGTCGTTCTGCTGGGAAATTTCCACGAACTTGGCGCTCACCTTCACCATCTTGGGCATATCCTGACGGAAGATGTTGATGGCTTCCTCAACGGCGTCAAGCTCATCCTCCGTATTGTACACTGTCAGCTGACCGGTAGCACGGGAATAGGTAGCAGTAGCACCCTGCGGGAAGTTCACACCCATGGCAATAAGAGCCGCCTTCGGGTCAATCTTGAGACGGCTGCTGCTACTGCTGCTGCCACCACCCCAATCGTCCTCGGACTCCTCTTCTTCCTCATCGCCGGAGCTGCTGTTCAGGAAAGAGGGACGAACCGGCCAGGAGCGACGAACCATGCGATGATTGGATGCACCCTTCTGGTACACCACCACAGCGTTCTCCTCCACGCGGAAAGCGCAACCGGTGGAATCACAAATACGCTTGAGAAGTTCTGCTGCCGTCAGGTTCTCCAGCTCAAGCTTGGAGATGATGGCGGGGGGCAGCTGCTGCACCACGGCCACCGGAGCGGCAACTTCCTCTTCCTCCTCATCCTCGCTTTCTTCGTCCTCCTCATCATCAGAGGAAGAATCCACGGAAGCAGCGGCGGGAACGGGAGCCTGCTGAGGCTTCTCGAAGATGAAGTTCACCTGCATACCGGACTTGCGAGCCTCGGCACGGAGGAAGTCCAGAGCATCCTCCACCGGAGTCTCTTCGAAGCTGGCGCGGGCAATCTTCAGGTTATTAAGGTTTTCTTGGTTGCGAATGACGCCTTCGGAGATGGGAGCGGAGATGGAACCGCCGAGCTCAATCTCAGGAAGCTCAGAGGGCAGAGACTCCTGCCACAGGGCATCCACCTCGGACAGAGCCTTGGCGCGATAGGAGTTGTAGGCAGAACGATAGTAGGTAGAACGGCGACGGCTCACAGCCTCCTGACCGCGACGGGCAGCGCTGTTGTACGGGTCGATGCGAAGGACGGAATTAAAGGTCTCATACGCCTGGTCGTACTGTGCAAGGTCAAGCTGACCATAGCCCAGATTCAGCAGGCGCTGTACTTCCTCCACGTTCTTGACGTGCTCGGGAGTAAGAGCGGGATTATTGCGAACAGGATCACGCAGCAGCGAGAGCTCCTTACGGGCACGCTTGTTGTTGGGATCGCGGCTGAGCACTTCCAGCAGAAGCTGCTCGGCGTCGTCATAGCGACCGACACGGGAGCACTCAATGGCCACAGCAATGGAGGCGTCACCAATGCTGGCAACGATGAATTCCTGAAGCTTCTGCGTGGCAGGAGCCTTGGGAATGCGCTTCCAGGCTTCCTTGTAGTTATCAAGGGCTTCCTGATACTTCTTCTCCGCATAAGCAGTACGGCCATCCTGCAGGAGCTGCATGGCGTTCTGTACCTCAGCGCGGCGACGAGCAGCTTCACGGCTGTTGATGCTGTCCTGAGTACCGGCATAGACGGCGGTGGGGCCAACCTCACTGGTGCCGGCAGCCGTTGCGGGGGTCAGATAGCCCTGTTCAGGGGCAACAACGGGAGCAGGAGCAGGTGCGACAGGCTGCACAGTCTGCTGCACAGCGGGCTGTGCATTGGACGGAGCCACTGCCGATGTCGTGCGAAGATAGCCAACTGTGCTGGCCTGCACAAACGGGCAGGATGCAGCAACAGCCATCAAAGCCAACAAACGTTTGGAGTTAATGAGAGGTGCGTGGTTCATGGTAATGCTATATTTATGACAGAAATCTTTTCCTTTGTAAAGTCTGCTTTTTATTTTTCCAAGGTTTATGTCTCTTTTTTTTGAAAGAAATGGTTTTTTTCAGTTATTTTTTGGCGGCCACCGGTACGTTGATGGGACTTTCCGCTCCATTCAGGCGAATATTGACGCTGCCGGAGGCATCAACCGTTTCCAGCGTTGCCGACATTTTTTCACCGGAGGAATTACCGCCGGGGATGTCAAAGGAGCTGTAAAGCTGCACTTTGACGATACCTTCCGGCTTGCCCAGAGCGGAACCGGCAGTCACGCGCATAGTGGCCGTGGTATCGTTAATCTGGCGTCCTTTTTCGTTGGGGGTTCCCTTCTCCTTGGGGGAGGTGGACTTACCGGCGCGAATCAGGAATTCCTTGTCAGCCGCAGCCGTTTCGTTATCGCGGACACGCACCACATTCTCAGGAGACATGGCACCGGTAAAATCCGGGAAGTCCTTTTTCTCGAACCCAACGACGGTGAAACGGGTCTGAGGGCCATCCTTGGTCAGCCCGAAAGTTTCGCTGGGTTTGAGAGTTTTCTTGCAAATGGGAGACATGTCTGACGATTTCGCAAACACGCGAAGACCGACAGAAGAGGGATTGGACTCCGTGGCAAACATGTTATCCACGGCGAGGAAAGCGCGGGCTGTTTCCACCTTCACCACCTCCAGACGCGGCGCGACCCCCTGCTGAACAAGGGCAGGATAGCTGGCGGCATCGGTGGGCTTCGTCTTGGCGGCATACTCATCGGCGTTGGTAAAGCCGTCTGCATCGCTATCCAGAGAGAGCGCATCCGAGCGACCGAGAACGTCTGCGAGGCCATTGGCCAGGAACCAGCTGTTCGGGACATCCTGATGGATGTTGGCGGCCTTCGGGTCGTAGATGTCAATAATCGTGGTCTTCTTGGCACTATCCACCGTAATCTGCCAGAGTTCTGTGGAGAAGAGCATCGGAGCCAGACGCGGCTTACCGTTGATTACAGCCCCCTCAGGAGCGCAATCTTTCACGGTGCGATCCTGCTTGACGCTGTCACGCAGCGCGACGGCCTCGGCCGTCAGTCCGGAATCTTTCTTTCCATCGCTTACGGAAGTACCGGGAATCTGCGTTTCGGCAGTACTCATGAAGTAACCGCCATACGCAGCCGCCGCAATACCAAGAACGGCACCAATGATGAGCGCCTGCTTGCCGGGATTTGAATTATCAGCCATTTTCAGAAATCAGGTTAAATTGTTACTTGGTTTTGGCAGGATTGAAATAGAGCACCTGAACATTGAGATGCACGCGAGCCGTTTCATCCGGGTTACCCGTCTTGCGAACAGCCACCACGCGGGAGGAATTCTCAGCCGGATTGGAAGTGGCTGCAGAGCCCACATCTTCCCCCTGAGAGGAGGGAGCACCGGGAGCCACGTAATCATCTATCAGCGGAAGCGTCTCCATGCCTTTGCCGGCAATACCGGTAATGGTCAGCATGAAATCCTTGTCGGCCACGATGGAATTCACAATATTCGGCAGAGCACCGCGATTCACCTCCATCGCCACTTCAAAGGAGAGAGGGAACTGCGGCTTGGCCTTGCGGCTGTTCGGCTTGGCTGCCTCGGCAGCTTCCGGGGGCAGCGGTGCACAGTATACCTTATCCAGCACCACAGTGGCGCCGGAGTTAATGATATGCTCAGCCACACGCTCCACCGCCTTGAGCTGGAATGCGCGGAACGGCACATCATCCTGCACGGGTGCAGCATTCTTGAATGCGCCGAAGCCCAGATCAGCCGCAGGATCAGCCACCGTCACGCCCTTGGATGCGCCCAGCTGTCCAATCCTGGAAATGGAGGCACGAAGCTGGTTCTGGAAATCCTGGGCGGAAATCTGCTTACCGTCACCGAAACAATACGATGCGTAGCGGTTGAGATCTTCCTGCATCTCCTTGTTCACCGCCTTGACTTCGTCCACAGCTTTCTGAAGCTCCTTGAGTGTGGCCTGAGTGGGAGGGAACTGAGCAGACTCATAGCCTTCGAAGCGCTCGCTGATTTCGCGCAGGCTGTTCTGCGCGGCAGTGTATTTCTGAGTTTCACCAAAGCCATAGTAGACAATGCCTCCGAACGCGATTGCGAACACGGCAGAGAGAGCCACCACACGCTTATTTTCACTGATATTCATTGTTGAAAAAAGTATGGTTAAAGGTTATTTGCGATCGCCGCCGGAAAGCTCGGGAATGGCAATGGGCTTCTTGAGCGGCATCACCATCATGAACTTCTCCACGTAGTCCATCTTATCCTTCTTCAATGCCTTGGCATCAAGGAACTGGAAGTAGTGGTTCAGATTGCTCTGCACTTTGGAGTTCTCATAGGCAAAGAGCGAATCGGCGCTGCGTTCATCAAAATTGTGTGCCACCAAGTCATAGATGGCCTGACGATGATTCATGCTGCGGGTATCTCCGGGCGTCTTGATGGTGAAACCGCTCACATAGATAGCCGTCACCATGGGCTCAGACTTGCTCTTCTTGCCGCCCACAGGATCCGGCGCCTTATTGATGGAAGACTCCTTGTTGCCGCTGCGGCTGCGGTTCATATCAATAAGCTTCACGCCCTTGACATCTGTTGCATTCACCAGAGAAGTGTTCTCCACATCGTAATTGATGAGCGGAGCAATCTCAGACACCCAGAACTTGATGGAAGCACTCTTGGCAGAAAGCTGCTTGAGCACATCAGCATAAGCATAGCGAGAACTGTACATATCAGAGTATTCCTTGAGCTTCTTCACCTCTGCCGCGTACTTGCCCTGCATGGATTCAATCTGGCTGCTGAGACGAGCCACGCGCTCATCTGCCGGAGCAGCCTTGGCTAGAACACGCTCTGCCTTGGCAGCGGCGTCATTGGCGGTGTAGGCAAAGAATCCGGCACCCGCAAGCGCCAGCAGACCAGCCACAGCCACCTTGGGCAGCAGGGCTTTCTCCGCACGATCCTTGCCCACACTCGTGGGCACGAGGTCGATATTGAACTGGCCGACCTTGGCCGCAGAAACGGCAGCACCGGCCACGGCACCCAGGCAGATGGCATCCTGATCCAGCGCTTCCTCGTCCACCTTGGAACCGATGCTGAATGCCTGCAACGGGTTGAAGTATTCCACCGGGATATTGAGCGTGGACTGCAGGAACTCCAGCGTGTAGGCCAGGCGTGCACCACCACCGCAGATATAAGCCTTGGTGGGAGGAGTGCCCTGGTACTGGGCGCGGTAATGATTCACCGTGCGCTGCACCTCTGAGCTGAGGCGGCTCATGGCGTTGCGAATCGTCGTTGCCAGAGCGGCATCGTCCGCATCCATATCATCCGTATGACCGTTACCAAGGGACACGACGCCATTCTCCAGCTTGAGTTTTTCGGCATCGCGGAAGCTGAGGCCGTACTCACGGGCAATGCTGTTGGTCACGAAGGCACCGGCAGCCGTAACGGAACGGGTAAAGAAGCGACCATCCTCGGCAAAGATGATATCCGTGGTCTTGGCACCGATGTCGAGCAGCATCACCGGCTCGTCTTCCTCCGGATAACTGGCGCAGAAAGCATTAAAGAGCGAGGTGATGGAGCAGTCCACAGCCACCGTGCGGAGGCTGTTGCCCTCCACCTGCGTGTTGAGATTGTCAAGCACGTCTTTCTTGATGGCCACCAGGAGCGCTTCGCGCTCGCCGTCCTCGCGGTCAGCCAGCTCCTGATAGGAGTAGATGATATCCTCCATGGGGAACGGAATATGCTGCTGCGCTTCCATCTCCACCTGCTCGGCGATGTCTTCCACATCAATGGCAGGCAGTTTGATGAAGCGCATGAACACCTGCTGCCCGGAGACAACATTCCGCACATCGCTTCCCTTTACCTTCAGCTCTGCCACCATCTCTCCGATGGCATTGCTCACATAGTCCATACGCATACCCTCCTCGACCGGGTCGAGGAGAATATCCCTGCGGGCGTAGCGCGAAAGCGCAAAGCCACGTCCGGCCGGAGTGAAGACAGCCATGGTGACGCTCTGAGCGCCTATTTCCAAGGCCACCGTTGTCTTATATTCAGCCATAAATACCTTTTTTTCTGTTAATTCAGTTGAAGAGAGTTTCCCAAGGTTTCCGCAGGCAGAAATCAGCGATTGCGCTTGCCTTTCTTGCCTTTCTTCTTCTTACCACCGGTGGAAGAAGGTTCCTCAATCGCATCGGTCGGCATATCAGCCGATGTATCTGTCGTGGTATCTACGGAAGAAGTACCGATAGCGGGCGCACCCGGTATCGTTGTCGTCCCCATAGCGGAAATACCGGCCGCAGCGGGGGAGAACTCAGCGCCGTACATGGGGCGAGTAGCGGGGAACACCGGGCTGTAGTAAGGAGCAAACGGAGTCTCTGCGATACTCTTCAGCACGACACCGGCATTATCAGCATCCTCTTTCTTCCACCAGGAACCGGTCAGCTTATCCTTCAGGTCGCGGGCAATCACCAGGCCGGGATTTGCGGAGGTGTTGTTGCAGGCTACACCCTTGAATCTGGCGGTTACGGCCACGGCACCCAGGCGCTTGGCAAGCTCCGGATTCTTCACATCCGGGCCGCAGATGCGCATGGCATCCGTCGGCGACAGGAACACGCCCACATTCACCACCGTGCCGTCATCATTGGCAGTAGACTCCAGAGGGATATCGACATAAGTGATATCCTTCGTCAGCAGAAGCGGCTTGTCAGCTCCCTTGCCGCCCATCATCACCACATGCACCTTGACGTCCAGCTCATCCACGAACATGGGTTTATCAGAGCCGGCACGGGCAGCCACCTGCAGAGGGATGCGCACCAGATGCCAGGCGTAGACATGCTCTCCTTTGAGCATCTTGACATCCTTGGAATTATAGAAAGCACCGGTTGTGCCGGGAGGCATCACGCGCGTCACTTCCATATCACCGGCAGACAGCCCTTTCTTGAGCGATACGCGCACGGACTCGGCACTCTGGCCACTCACCACAGGCAGACTGCAAAGCGCCGCCACCAACAGAGAGGTAAAAAGCTTCTTAATCATGGTAAAAAAATATCAGATGCGTCTATACTTATACACAATACCATCCCGTTTGGCGAGAAGAAACTTGCCTTTCCGTCATTTTTTTTGAAACACCGCGAGTCATCTGCACGTAAAAGGCAATCACAGCCAGACTTTTGCCTTGTGAGACACCCGCCGGATATGCTATATAGCATCCCGAACATGAACGCGTTAGCCACCTATATTCACCATCTGGACCCCATTCTACTGGAAATCCCCGGCACACCGCTGGCCCTGCGCTGGTACGGACTGGCGTATGTGGCCGGCTTTGTACTGGGCTATCTGATGCTTCTGCAGCTTTCCCGGCGCAAGCTCTACTGTGTGACGCCGGACAAGCTGGGCGATTTCATCACAGCCGTGTGCATTTTCGGCGTATTGATGGGCGGGCGACTCGGCGAATTCTTCTTCTACTGGCTTCCGCGCGAAGGTTGGAGCGGGCTGTGCGCCGATCCGTTCTGGGTACTGCGCGTCTGGGAGGGAGGCATGGCCTCCCACGGAGGTATCATTGCCGTGCTGCTGGTGGGGATGTGGTATGCCCGGAAACACCGGCACAGCATTCCGGCGCTGGTAGACGGACTTGCCATCGTTGCCCCCATCGGCATCTGCTTCGGTCGCATTGCCAATTTCATCAACGGTGAACTCTACGGCCGCATCACCACAGCCGATAATCCCATTGCCATGAAATTCCCCATGGAACTCGCCACCCTTCCGGCAGAGCAACAGATTGCCGCCGTCCGCGCCATGGAACAGGCCGCCGGCGCCCCCCTGCCCCACCGAGGATTCTACGATGCCATGCTGCAGCTCTGCCGCGAAAACGAGGGCGTGCGCGAAGCACTGGGACAGTTTCTCAATCCCCGTTACCCCTCCCAGCTTTTTGAGGCACTGGGGGAAGGACTCATCATTTTCGTGGTACTCCTCACACTGCGTCTGAAGTGGAAGAACGCACCGGCCGGCATCTTCTGTTCTCTGTTCTGTTTCCTGTATGCTGCGGCCCGCATCAGCGCCGAATGCTTCAAGGAACCGGATGCCGATGTCTGGCACGGTATCACCCAGGGGCAATACCTCTCCTTCATCATCATCCTGCTGGGGATTATCTTCCTCATCCCCACCCTCCGCAACTATAAAGCAAAAAAATTGCAGAAAAATTAAAAAAAGACTTGCAATAGGCAAAAAAATCGTGTAAAGTCTCGCCGCACGCCGCATCAGTGGCCTGCAAAACAAGTGGGTAGGTTCCCGAGCGGTCAAAGGGGGCAGACTGTAAATCTGCTAGCGTTTGCTTTCGATGGTTCGAATCCATCCCTGCCCATCCCACTAATGCGGAGGTAGCTCAGTTGGTAGAGCAACACCTTGACATGGTGGAGGTCGTAGGTTCGAGTCCTATCCCCCGTATCCTTTTTCCTTTCGCTCCCGGTTGCGATGCAACGCGGGAGTTTTTTATTGATGCATGGGCAATTTGGCGGTTGACGATTGACTCTTTTTGCGCTAGAATAACGCCCGTGCACGGTGCGCACCGCGCGTGCGCAACCAACAAACAATCTCATATTAACCAACAACATCAAGTACCATGCCTGTACCTACACAAGAACAGTACATCAAGATGCTCGATACGGCCAAGGAGAAGGGCTATGCCTATCCCGCCGTCAACGTCACCACCATCGAAGTGATCAACGGCGCTCTCAAGGCTTTTGCTGAGGCAAAGTCCGATGGTATCATCCAGGTTTCCCTGGGCGGCGGTCAGTTCGCTTCCGGCACAGCCGTGAAGGATTCCGCCATCGGCGCTATCGTGCTGGCTGAGGCCACACACCGCCTTGCCGAGAAGTACGATGTGCTGGTTGCCCTGCACACCGACCACTGCCAGGCTGACAAGGTGGACAGCTTCCTGCGTCCCCTGCTTGCCGAGAGCAAGAAGCGCATCGCCGAGGGCAAAGGCCCCCTGTTCAACTCCCACATGCTCGACGCCTCCGCTCTGCCGATGGCTCAGAACCTCGAGCTCTCCAAGCAGCTCCTCGCCGAGTGCGCTGAGCTGGGTATCGTTCTCGAAATCGAGATCGGTGTTGTGGGTGGTGAGGAAGACGGCGTTGACACCAGCGGCGCTCCCAAGGAGAAGCTCTACACCTCCCCCGAGGATATGCTTCTGACCTACGAAACCCTCAACGGCGTGGGTGAGTTCATGCTCGCCGCCACCTTCGGCAACGTGCACGGCGTGTACAAGCCGGGTGCCGTTCAGCTCAAGCCCACCATCCTGCGCGACGGTCAGGCCGTGGTGAAGGAGAAGCACGGCAACGACATGCGCCTCGTGTTCCACGGTGGTTCCGGTTCCGACCTCTGCGATATCCGCGAGGCTATCTCCTACGGCGTGGTGAAGATGAACATCGACACCGACACCCAGTACGCTTTCTCCAAGCCCATCGTGCTGCACATGTGCCAGAACATCGATGGTATGCTCAAGGTGGACGGCGAAGTGGGCAACAAGAAGGTCTACGATCCCCGCTCCTACCTCAAGAAGGGCGAGCAGGGTATCTGCGAGCGTCTGCAGGTTGCTGCTGATGACCTGCTCTCCGCCGGCAAGACCCTCTTCGGCCAGATCTGATGCTGAGCTGACAATCACAAACTTCAACGCGGCTGCCCTACCGGGCAGCCGCGCTTTCTTTTACACATCCGGTATCGGGAATCAGGCACTACCCTTTTCGGCTGCGCCAGGCCACAACAGAGCCTAATACGGTAAAACCGGTGCCGAAGATGGCAATAATAAAGGGAACGGCGTATTTTCCCCAGAATGTGTTGGGCACGGCGCTCTCGGGATTGCCCGGCAGGTAGATGAGCTCCGCTTTTTCGCCTTTCTTCCAGGCGGGAGGATTGGAGCCCTGATTGTGTTTCACCCGGTATTCCTTCCCATCCTGCGCCGTAAAGCGGAACACAGGGTGGTATACGGTACTGCTGCGGCGACCGCTGCTTCGTTCCCGTTTCAGGGAAACAACCTCACCCTGAGCGATGATGCCCTCTGAAACTATCCGGTGAGAATCAACGGCCGTCACGCCGGAGCCAACCAGCGCCCCCACCCCGACCAGAGCAAATATGCACCCTACAACCACCCCGGCAACAGACTTGCCGCCGGAAGCATTCTGCGCGGCAATGCCCGCAGCCGCCGCGGGTGGTTGAGCTTCCGTATCGACAAGGGAATCCAGGATTTCCTTCACCCGCTGCACCCGGGCTATATCCAGAAAACCCAGCGGGATGTGGCGGCTGCCGTTCTTACCGTGCAGCACATTGTAGGCAAAGACCAGGCTGCCGCTGCCGTCCGGCGCCACGTCGTGCTCCTTCACCATGCCGGGCTGCACGGGATAGGAGGTCAGCCTGCGCTTTCCGAACCATGCGGGCTCCACCACCAAAGCCAGCTGCGGCGTCAGCAGGTAGGCTGTGCGGCGCAGGCGGCGCAACCGCCGCCACGGAGCCAACAGTTGCCACAGAATCGTCACAGCAAAGGGTAACAGGGCACAGCAGAAGACCAATAGGAAGAACCCATCTGCCACACAATCCTCCCCAAAAAATTGGTATACCACAAAGCCCATGAATCCGCAGGCAGCCACCCCGCTGAGGACAGTCAGAGCTGTTTCGAGTGTCCAGGCTTTCGCCACGGGGCGACCTGCCCAGAGGATGGTTTTATCGCTGCCCATGGCAGCTTCCAGCTGTTCGCGCTCAGCGAGTGTGAAATCGGTGTCTATCAGTTTCATAAGGTAATCGTCTGTTGAACAGGGAATCAGGGAAGTTCCTTGCGGATGGTCTCACGGGCGGCTTTTCCCTCCTCCAGCCAGCGGCGCACCCCCTCCTTGTCCTGGTTTTCCAGTAAATCAATGAGGTAGTGCATATCCTGCACACAGTCCTGAAGCGTCTCGCGGATAGCCACGTCGTTCTCCCACAGGATATCGGCCCACATCCCGACCGGACCGGAACAGACGCGGGTGGTATCGCGGAATCCGGTGGCAGCCAGGCGTTGCAAATCCCGCATCGGCACCGTGCCGGAGGCAGCGCAGCGCGCTGTGAGGGCCGCCATGATGTGCGGCATGTGTGAGATGCGCGCCACGGTGTGGTCGTGATTTCGGGGGTCCATAAGGTATGTAGAGCAGCCCAGCGCCTGCCAGAAAGCGGCCAGGCGGTTCACTTCCGACTCCGGGGCGCCGTGGGGATTGGTCATCGCCACCGTTGCCCCCTGCAGGAGGTCGGCATACGCGCTCTCAATGCCGTTTTTTTCCGTACCGGCCATGGGGTGAGAGCCGATGAAGATGCGGCGGCGGTCGGCCAGCAGCTCACCGGTGGTGCGGTGGACATAGGATTTCACGGAGCCGACATCCGTCACCACGGCAGACTTGCTGATACCGGGCAGCATGCGCCGCACCAAATCCTCAAACACGCCGATGGGGGTGGCCAGAATGATGAGGTCTGCGCCCAGCGCTATTTCCACCGGGTTGGTTCCGGTGTGGGGGGTAATCCCCTGCTCCCGGGCAAATTCCAACGGCTGTTCCCGGCGCGCCCAGAGCCGCAGCTCCGCCTGTGGCATGCGCTCACGCACCGCCATGGCGATGGAGCCGCCCAGCAGCCCCGGGCCGAATACGGCTATCGTCCTGAAGGGGAGCTCCGGCATGGTTTACGGAACGTAGAAATGGAAATTCGTGCCGCGCACTTTCAACTCCTTACCACTGGGATAGGGCTTGCCGTTCTTATCCACCACGCGGATGGTCTTGCTGGGGTCAAGCGGGTTATACACTCGGGTGGGGTCGCCCTCCACGCGGGTTGCCACGGGAATGGGTCCCTGATTGGTGATGCTCTTGGGATCTGTCGCCAGGCGATGTGCCATGGAGGTGGGGGCGGCGGCAGAAGCCAGTGTCGCAGGCTTGGCCACCGTGGGAGTCAGCTTGCCATTTGCCCCGGAGGTTATGGTGGTGGAAGTCGGCGTTACCGGTTTCAGCGAGGGGATGGTCGGTGTCACCGGAGCGGGAACGGAAGCCGCCGCCGGCGTCGTCACCGTCGGACGCGGTGCCGGAATGGGAGCACCGGCAGCCGGGGAAGAAGGAAGAGGCATCAGACCGGGAACCGCCGCTTCCGTCGGATTCGGTGCAGCAGGCGGAGTCACCACCCAGGTATCCGGATATTGTCGATTAGCCACCTCGCCGTAGGGCATATCCGGTACTGCCGGCGTATAGTACACGCAAGAACTGAGAAGCACTCCGGCGGAAATCAGGGAAAGATGAGTGAAAATGTTCATTAGTCAGGAAACGTGTATATTATCTGCTCTAAAATTAGTTCTAAACGGAACAAAAGTCAACAGTAAAACACGCCCTGTAACCGATTATTGCTTGAAATATAGGCAGAGGGGGAGTAAAGTGGGGGCATGAGCACACTTCATTGTCCGAGTTTGTATCAATACACACGCCGAATCACCCGCGAAGTGACGGTGGGCAACCTGGGGCTGGGCGGCACCAACCCCATCCGCATTCAGTCCATGCTGACCAGCGATACGCTGGACACCGCCGGCTGTGTGCGGGAAGCCCTCGCCCTGGCCGAGGCCGGCTGCGAAATCATCCGGCTGACTGCTCAGACCAAGGTCTACGCCGCCAATCTGGAGCACATTGCCCGCGAGCTGCGTGCCGCCGGATGCCGGGTGCCGCTGGTGGCAGATATCCATTTCAAGCCGGATGCCGCCATGGAATCCGCCAAATGGGTGGAAAAAATCCGCGTGAATCCGGGCAACTTTGTGGACAAGAAGAAGTTTGTGGAGCGCGACTATACCGATACGGAATACGAGGAAGAGCTGGAGAAAATCCGCAAATCCTTTACCCCGCTGGTGCTGTTCTGCAAGGAGCACGGACGCGCCATGCGCCTGGGGGCCAACCACGGCTCACTGTCCGACCGCATTCTCAACCGCTATGGCGACACCCCGGAGGGCATGGTGGAAAGTGCGCTGGAGTTCGCCCGCATTGCCCGCGACCTCAATTACCACCAGCTGGTATTCTCCATGAAGTCCTCCAATGTGAAAGTGATGATACAGGCCTACCGCATGCTGGTGAAACGACTGACCGAATGCGGCAGCGACTGGAATTACCCCATCCACCTGGGCGTGACAGAGGCCGGCGAGGGCGAGGATGCCCGCATCAAGAGCGCCACCGGTATCGGCTCTCTGCTGGCAGACGGCATCGGCAACACCCTGCGCGTCTCCCTCACGGAGGATCCGGTGTATGAAATCGCCCCGGGCTTCGAACTGGCAGCCCCCTACCAACCCGGCGCCATGAGCGAATCCGCCCCCCTGCCGACAGAACCAGAAAACGCCTTTGACCCCTTTGTCTACACCAAACGCAAGGCAGACATCATCACCCGCGGCGGTGTCACGCTGGGTTGGAACGAGCCCGTGCGTGTGGTGCTGCCCGCCGCCTCCTGTCAGGCACTCAATCCGGCGCAGATGAAAGACTTCATGCCGGAAATCAGCGCAGAGGACTGTGCCGCCGTGGAGGTTGACCCGCGCAGTCCGGCTGAGACCGCCGCCCTGCAGGATGCACCCGCCACCCTGGTCACAGTGAAAGACGGGGTGGACATGCCCGTCATGCAGGCATTCCGCTTGCTGGCAGCCGTCATCCCCACCCGCCACAGCATCCTGCTGAAAGACACGCTGGGAGGGGCAGAAAGCCTCAGCGCCCCCATGGCGGGCGGCATCAACATCGGTTCCCTGCTCTGCGACGGCATCGGCAATGCCATCCTCATCCGCCGCGAGACCGACCCGGAAAAAGCGGCGCGACTCGGCTTCAACATCCTCCAGGCTGCGGGGGTACGCCTCAGCAAGACAGAATATGTCTCCTGCCCCTCCTGCGGCCGCACCCACTACAACATCCAGGAAGCCGCAGCCCGCATCCGCGAGGCCACCGGGCATCTCAAAGGGGTCAAAATCGCCATCATGGGCTGCATCGTCAACGGCCCCGGAGAGATGAGCGATGCCGACTTCGGCTATGTGGGCGGAGCTCCGAACAAGATTAACCTCTATGTGGGCCACACCCCGGTGGTGATGAATATCCCGCAGGAAGAGGCCGTGCAGCACCTGGTGCAGCTCATCAAAGACCACGGCCGCTGGGTCGACCCGGTGTAATCACTCCTGTGCCATCCCTTTCAGCATTTCACCCCTGCAATCGCGAAGACTGCAGGGGTGAATGCGTAACCGGATATTGCCCTCGGTCACGCCTTCTTATTCTTGATACAAAGCTTGTAACGCAGCAACTCCCACGCCTCTGTCAGCATATTGAGGGGGTTGCGGCGCAAGACATGGCGACCGACTATCTTCCTGCCCAACACAGTATCCCGGGGAATGCGGCCCTCACGCTCTGCGGCCTCATGCTCATGAATGACGGCCGTAACCTGATTATAGAAGTTATACCTGGTCACCAGCAGGTGACGAGCCTCCCGAATCGCCGGCAAGCGTTTCTCATATTCATTATTTTCAATGGCCTCCTGAATGATTCGCAAAGCCTCCTCCGGCTTATCCAGCGGTATCGGGATGAAGCTCTCCGGCGGTAGCACCTTGTCCAATTCCGGGTCGCCGGCGTAAAAGGTCAGGCACAGCGCCAGCAACGGATCTGTTATCTTATCCGTCCAGTGCTTGGGATGGATGTAGTTCTCTGAAGCTATATGATACTTGTAATCATTCAACGCTAAATATTTCCCCTTTTTCGGCAAGGGTTGAACCCCCCAGCCGAACCACTCAAGGTCGCTGAGATTATCGGCAAGATAACGAGTCAGACGATATCGGGAACCGTGAGCAGTATGCTCCATCTGCTTGGCAGAACAAACCGTGGATATCAATTTGCTCTTGGGGTAATCCGGCTCGGAAAAAGCTTCCTGAAGTTCATACCCGGCAATCCAATGCAACACCCCCTTGCCCTGGTGATGATTGCGGTGTGGCATTGTCTCCGGCAGATGGGTGGTTATCACATGACCAAACTGTCGGGTAAAACAGCGCGGATATATCTTGATGGACGGCGGCTCCTGAGAAACAAATATCGTGTGGGATGCAGGGCATGCCAGCACTTCGGTCTCATTACGAACTGTACCTACGTTCCGATACTTCGGCATATCGTCATAAACAACCAGCCAGTCATATTCCGTACAATCAATATCCGCAATAAACAGACAGCCATCCCTCTCAAACGTATACTTTTCATCATTACGTCCGCATCCTATATATTTGACCCGAATCATTATAAAAGTTTATTTAAACTGAGAACTGATATAGGGCAACAAGGCCTCCCACACCTCATCAACGGAAATCAAGTCAATCACTCCGGGGGAAATGATATTGAATGTCTTTTCCCCCTTAAGAGAACACGGCTTCTTGCGGGCGGCAAACAATCCAATCAACGGAGCTGATGTATGGGAAGCCATGTGGGACGGCCCGGTATCATTTCCGACCGATGCGAGTGCATGCCGTGCCAGATCAGGAATATCCTCAATACCGGTTTTCCCCAACAAATTCAGCACCATGGGAGATGCCGCTGCCACCCGATTCACCTCCACCGCTTCTGCCTTGGTTCCGATCACTACGGTATGAATGCCTTTCGCGGCCAGACGTTCGGCCAGGGCGGCGAAACTCTCTGCCGGCCAACGCTTGTGCGGATGTGTCGGCGAACAACCGGGAATCATCAGAACGTACGGATGCGGAAGCGATTTCAACAACTCCGGATTGGCTTTCATGAACTCCAGATGCCCTCGTTCTACCGGTTCTTTCACCAACTCACGGCGCTCCACCTTTCCCGGCAAACCACAACAACGCGGTGTCACTCTCCGTTCATCCCACTCGCGCGTATCTATCCAACGGACGGGCTTGCGACACAAAAACCTGAAAACAGAAAAATATCTGGCGCGGGTTCTGGCCACACTCTGCAAGTCGTATACACAGTCAAAGTCACCGGCCTTTACCTCCTTGCATATGCGGTACTTATCTGCCAGATTCCAATAACTCGTACGATTATCAACAATATAGGAATCAAAGATTCCCATACAACGGGCAATCCGAACATAAAGACTTCCCGTCATCAGTGTAAAAGAGGCATTCGGATGCTGCTTCTTAATCCAGAACATTCTGCTGACCGACAGAATGAAATCACCCAAAGCTCCCAACTTGATGATCAGTATGCGTTCCTTTTTCATCACAAAATCACGTAATTATGAACAAACCAACTTTTCCGTCAATTCGCACACCAGGTGACCGGAAGTAATATGCATTTCCTGAATATGATTGGTAACGGAAGCCGGCACGGCAAGGCATATATCCGCTTTCTGCTGCATCGCGCCGCCTCCGGCTCCGGTAAATGCCACGGTGGTAATTCCCATGGCTGCAGCCTGTTCAAACGCCTTGAGCACATTCGTGCTGTTACCACTGGTAGAAAGACCAATCAACACATCGCCTGCTCTGCCGATGCCTTCTACCTGCCGGCGGAACACATCGTCATACCCGTAATCGTTACCGACAGCAGTCAATATGGAAGTATCAACCGTCAAGGCCACGGAATTGAGCGCCTTGCGCTCCATCTTGTAACGGCCAACGAATTCCGCAGCCAGGTGCTGCGAATCCGCCGCCGAGCCGCCGTTGCCACAGAACATAATCTTGCCGCCATTCTTCAGCGAATGTGCGCAGTAATCAGCAATCTGTTCAATGACGGAAGCCTGCTTGGCCAGTTCTTCCATGTAGGAAGCCACAGCGGCAAGTTCAGCCTGTATCCATTCCTTACTCATACTATTTTCCTAATTTTTCGATTATTCCGGTAGTGGAGCATCCCTCTACCCGCGGCAAAATGACCGCCTGGCCGCCATATGATTCCACAAAGCGACCACTGCGCCAGTTATCCATGGCATAACCTTCCTTGGCAATGACATCGGGTCGCAGCTTTTCCAGCAGCGGCAGCGGAGAATCCTCGTCAAAAACAATCACATAATCCACCGATGCCAGGGCGGTCACCATCGTGGCACGATCGGCCTGGTTATTGATCGGGCGAGTCGGGCCTTTGAGACGACGAATGGATTCATCGCTGTTCAGGCCCACAAAAAGAGTGTCGCACAAAGCTCGAGCCCTGGCAAACGATTGGATGTGACCGGGATGCAGAATATCAAAACAACCGTTGGTAAATCCAACGAGCTTACCCTGTGCCTTCAGCGATTCAGCAATCTCAACCGCTTCCTCCAGAGTAACCACACCGGCTTCCTTCCGCAAGGATAATTTTTCCTTGAGTTCGCGACAGGTCACACAGGCAGTACCGAACTTGGACACCACCACACCTGCCGCAGCATTGGCAATACGCATGCATTTATCGAAGTCCGCACCTGTTGCCATGGCGGCACCAAGCGTGGCAAGCGTCGTATCACCCGCACCCACCACATCATACACATCGCGAGCTTCCGTGGGAATCCAACGATGATTCTTCCCGGAAGCGGAGGGAATGTAAATCATGCCGTGTTCACTCAGCGTCACCAGCAGGTTCTCCACCTCATACTTCCCGCACAGCGCACGCCCGGCAGCAGACAGCTCGGCAGCAAAATCAGGTGATTTGGCATCAAATGTACGCCCGACAGCGCCGGAAAATTCCTTCAGATTGGGTTTCACCAGAGTTACACCGCGGTAGATGGTATAATCAAACCTCTTGGGATCCACAATCACCGGTTTGCCATATTGACGGCACAACTTAACGACGGCAGGCGTAAAGCGCTCATCAAAAAGCCCTTTACCATAATCCGACAACAACACAAGATCCACCTTCTGCACCAGATTTTCCACCTGTTCCAGCATCTCAGAAAGTTCTTCATCCGCTATCTGCAGCGGCATTTCACGATCCACGCGCAGCAGATGATGTCCCCCCGCCACATAACGAGTCTTGATGGTGGTAATATAGTCCGCGATATTCTGAAGATAAACATTCTCCAACCCCAACCCGTTTAAATAATCACGGACCTTCTGTGCGTTCTCATCCTGCCCCACGGCACCCAGAAAACTGGTGCGACAGGACAACGAGCGAAGATTGGCCACCACATTACCGGCACCACCCAGCGTCATCTTTTCCGTTCGTTCGCGAATCACGGGCACAGGCGCCTCCGGCGAGATACGGGAAACTTTTCCGTACACAAACTGATCCAGCATCACATCACCAATACACAAAATATGGCAACTGCTGAACTGATCGATTATTGCAGAGAGATTAAAGGAGGACATGCCGTTATATGTTCGATGTTCTTTCAGAGTGAAATGATTCCATTGTTTTCCCATTCGCAATAGACCACACCACCCTTTTAAGCATGTACACAGACTAAAGCAAATGCCGTATTTTGTCAAGAAATTTGCCCCTCGTAATCCTGCAATCAGTATCTTTTCTCAACACTCATCGCACTATCCGAAGTCGTTCCGACACAAATCCCCCCTTCCCCTCGGAGAAAGAGAGAGGAAGGGGGGGGGAAACAAATGAGTGAGTAGTGTATTCTTTATTCCTGCGTTTCGTCCTCGGGTGCTTCAGCCTCACCCTCCGTCGCGGATTCCGTTTCAGACTCCTCCTCCTCATCATCGGGAATGACGAGGGTAATTTCCTGAATGGTCTCCTTATCGTTGAGGGTAATGAGCTTCACGCCCTGAGTGGCACGGCCGGTCTCGCGCACGGTGTTGACCTTCATGCGGACGGACTGCCCGCCGTTGGTCATAATCATCAACTCGTCCTCATCCGTCACCGTGGTGGCAGAGACAACCAGACCGGTCTTGTCCGTGCAGTTCATGGTCTTGATACCGATACCGCCTCGGCTCTGCAGGCGGTATTCGGCGAACTTGGTGCGCTTGCCCAGACCGTTCTCCGAAACCACGAGGAGAGTCTCCTCATCATTCGGCACCACGGCCAGAGCCACCACATAGTCACCCTCACGCAGCTTGATACCGCGCACACCGATGGTGTTGCGGCCCTGGGTACGCATATCGCTCTCGTTGAAGCGGATGCTCATGCCGTTATGGGTCACGATGACGACATCCTGCTCTCCGGTGGTGAGCATGGCGTTGACCAGCGAGTTGCCTTCCTCCAGGTTGATGGCGATGATACCGGCCTTGCGGTAGTTCACGAAGTCGTTGAGAGCCGTCTTCTTGACCGTGCCGTCCTTTGTGGCAAAGACCACGTTGCCGGAATCCTCCGCAAAGGTGATATCCTTGCCGTCCTCGCTCACGCGACGCTCCAGACGCAGGATGGCGGCAATGCGCTCCTCTGCCTGCAGGTCCAGCAGGTTCTTGATGGAGCGCCCCTGGGCACTGCGAGCCGCCTCATCAATCTCGTACACGCGCTCCACGTACACACGGCCGGTGTTGGTGAAGAACATGATGTAGTCATGATTCTGGGCCGCAAACAGGTGCTCCACGTAATCGTTGGCATCCTTCTTGCTCTTGGTGGTGGCAGCTTTGATACCCTTGCCGCCGCGAGCCTGCAGACGGTATTCATCCGAGTTGGTGCGCTTGATGTAGCCGCTGTGCGTGATGGTCACAATCATGGAATCATTGGGGATGAGGTCCTCAATGGCCATGTCACCCTCAAACGGGATGATGTGGGTCATGCGCGGCGTGGCGTACTTCTCCTTGATGGCGCGCAGCTCATCCTTCACGATACCCAGCACGCGGGCCTCATTAGCCAGGATGTCCAGATAATCCTCAATCAGCTCCAGCAGCTTCTTGTACTCATCGGAAATCTTGTCGTTCTCCAGAGCAGTGAGCTGGTAGAGACGCAAGTCCAGAATGGCATTCACCTGGCGCTCCGTGAACACATACTCATCCCCCTGCACGGAGGGCTGGCTGTGTATGAGGATACCCAGCCCCTTGGCCAGAGCCACCGGGTAGCGGAAGGCCATCAGGCGGTTGCGGGCGTCCTCGCGGTTCCTGGAATCGCGGATGATACGGATGAACTCATCCAGATTGGCCAGGGCAATCAGGTAGGCCTCCAGCACCTCGGCGCGGTCCTCAGCCTTGCGCAGCAGGAACTTCGTGCGGCGCACAATCACCTCGCGGCGGTGTTCCACATAGAAGTTGATGGCATCCTTCATGGTCAGCACCTTCGGGCGGCCCTCATGAATGGCCAGCATGTTCACGGCAAAGGAGGTATCCAGGCTGGTGAGCTTGTAGAGCTGGTTGATGACCACCTGCGGGCGGGCATCGCGCTTCAGCTCAATCTCGATGTAGTCCGTCAGGTCGCGCATGCCGGCGATATCGGTGATGACCTTATCACGCACGAGCTCTGCGATACGCTCCTGCAGCACGGCGCGGTTCACCCCGTAGGGCACATCCGAGATGTGGAGGAACTCGCGGCCGTTCTCATTGGAAACCACCTCAATCTTGCCACGCATGCGAACGCTACCGCGACCGGTGCGGAAGTAGCTGTCGATTCCCTTGTACCCCAGCACATAACCGCCGGTGGGGAAGTCCGGGCCCTTGATGTAGGCGCGCAGCTGCTCACTGGTGATATGAGGGTTATCGATGTAGGCGCACACGCCGTCCACCACCTCGCCAAGGTTGTGCGGAGCCATGTTGGTGGCCATACCCACGGCAATACCCTGACCGCCGTTCACCAGCAGGTTCGGGAATGCGGAGGGGAACACCACCGGCTCCGTGGTGCTGTTATCATAGTTCGGCTGGAAATCCACCGTATCCTTGTCCAGGTCATCCATCAGAGAGAGCCCCAGATGGCTCAGCTTGGCCTCCGTGTATCGGTAGGCGGCGGGCGGGTCGCCTTCCGGGGAACCGAAGTTACCCTGCCCCAGCACCAGCACATCGCGCATGTACCAGGACTGCGCCATGTTCACGAGCGTACCGTAGGCAGAAGCATCACCGTGCGGGTGATATTTACCGATGGTGTCACCCACGATACGACCGCACTTGACCGTCCCCTTGGAGGGAACCAGCCCCAGCTCATGCATGGCATAGAGCACGCGGCGCTGGGAGGGCTTGAGACCGTCTCGCGCATCCGGCAGGGCGCGGGAGATAATGACCGACATGGAGTAGTCCAGGAAGCTGCGGGAGACCTCCTCAGCCACGTCTACCGGGCGAATTCTTGTTTCACTCATAATTCAGGTAAAAAGGGTTGGGGGTTACACATCGAGGTTGCGGACATTGAGGGCGTTATCCTCAATAAAGCGGCGGCGGGGTTCCACCAGGTCACCCATGAGGATGGTGAACATCTTGTCTGCCTGCACGGCGTTGTCATCATCTAGGCGCACGCGCAGCAGCTCGCGCTTCTCCGGGTCCATGGTGGTGTCGTACAGGTCCTTGGCGTTCATTTCACCCAGACCCTTGAATCGGGTGATACTCACGCTGCGCCCGCCGATTTCCAGCACCTTGGTCAGGATATCCGGCACATAGTTGATGGCGGTCACCACATTGCGGGCGTTTTCCACCAGTTCGAACACGGGCTCTGCATCGCTCAGCAGCTTATCCGCAGCGATTCCCAGTTCCTCCAGGCGCGTGAGCACGCGGGTGATGGCCTTGGCCTCGTGCAGCTCGTGCAGCAGAGCACGGCGGCTGGGGCCCTCGCGCACCGGCAGCGGATTGGCTGCCAGTTCCTCCTCCGTAGGCTCGCCGAAGAGGAAGAGGTCGCGGTTCTCATCCGAGAACGCCTCCAGGCTCTCCATATCGGCAAAATACTGCACTTCCTCATCATTGCCGCAGCGCACCTTCACCAGGTACTGCGGGAAATTGCCGGTGGCGGCGCGGTGGCGCAGCAGGTCGCGGAAGTCACCGCCGTGGCTGGCCACACTGCCCTCGTACTTCTGCAGGGAGATGAGCGTCTCCAGAATCCCCATGAGCGTATCGGCATCAAAGGTCATGCTCTTATCCGGCGTACGCAGGGAGACATCCCCGGCACCCAGCGAGATGAGCTTGCGGTTCAGGGAAACCTCATCCTGCACGTACTGCTCCACCTTGCGGTGAATGACGCGGTAGAGCGGCGGCTGGGCAATATAGAGATACCCGGCCCGCACCAGCTGCGGCATGTGGCGGCAGAAGAGCGTGAGCAACAGGGTGCAGATGTGAGCGCCGTCCACGTCGGCATCAGCCATCAGAATGATTTTGTGATAACGCACCTTCGACAGGTCAAAGGAGCCCTCACCTTCACCATCGCCGATACCGGCACCGATGGCGGTGATGATGTTCTGAATGGTCTCACTGCCCAGCGCCTTGTCCAGGCGGGCTTTCTCCACGTTGAGAATCTTGCCGCGCAGGGGCAGAATGGCCTGTGTGCGGCGGTCGCGGGCCGTCTTGGCGGAACCGCCTGCGGAGTCACCCTCCACAATGAAGAGCTCGCATTTCTGCGGGTCGCGGTTGGAGCAGTCTGCCAGTTTGCCGGGCAGGCCACCGCCCACAGTCATGGCACTCTTGCGCACACTTTCGCGGGCCTTGCGGGCAGCTTCACGAGCACGGGAGGCAATGAGGCAGCGGTCGATGATGACCTTGGCCACGGCGGGGTTCTCCTCAAAGTATTCCTTGAGCTCCTCATAAACCACGCTGCTGACCACGCCTTCAATCTCCGTGTTCACCAGCTTATCCTTGGTCTGGGAGGAGAAACGCGGGTTGGGCATCTTCACGGAGATGACCGCCACGAGCCCCTCGCGCACATCATCACCGTTCAGGCTGGGGTCTTTATCCTTCAGCAGATTATTGCTCTTGGCGTAGTTGTTGATAGCGCGGGTGAGCGAACTGCGGAAGCCGGAAAGGTGCGTACCACCGTCTGCGTTGAAGATGGAGTTGGCGTAGCACTGAATCTGGTAGCGGTCGCTATCGTTGTACTGCATCACCACGTCCACAATGACATCATCCTCCATGGTCTTGCCGTCGTACTCCACCTCAATGTGGCGCACGCCGCTCATCACGATGGGTTCGGCGGTGATGAGCGTCTTATTCTCGCCCAGCTGCTTCACGAACTCCTTGATACCGTCCTTGTAATAGAACGTCTCCGTGCGCTCCTGACCGCTGCGCTCATCCGTCAGTTCGATGACGAGCCCCGGATTCAGGAAAGCCAGTTCGCGCAAACGGCGGGCCAGCAGGTCAAACTTGAACTCCGTGGTGTCCGTAAAGATGGTCGAATCCGGCAGGAAGGTGATGGCCGTGCCGGTCTGAGACTCCGGGCAGGAGCCGGTCACATGCAGCTTCTCCACGGTCTTGCCGCGCTCGAAGGTGATGACATGGCGCTTTCCGTCGCGCCGCACCTCAGCCTTGAAGAAATCGGACAGAGCATTCACACACTTGGCACCCACACCGTGCAGACCGCCGGAGTACTTGTACGCCCCCTGCCCGAACTTACCGCCGGCATGCAGGTTGGTGAGCACGAGCTCCACGGCGGGAATGCCGAACTTCGGGTGCATATCCACCGGAATACCGCGTCCGTTATCAATCACGGAGATAGTACCACCCTCGTGAATCTGGATGATGATTTTGCTGCAATATCCGGCCAGATGCTCATCGATGGAGTTATCCAGCACCTCAAACACGCAATGATGCAAACCACGTTCATCCGGGTCACCAATGTACATACCCGGACGTTTACGCACGGCCTCCAAGCCCTCCAGTTTGTCAATCTGGGCGGCGCCGTACTCCTGCTGAGCCCCGGTCGAAAGCTTTTCAGCATCCTCCGGGGGCGTTGTGTTATCACTCATAAGTACCATCCATTATACGCGCGTACGCGCGCGCCTCAATATTTAAGTATGTCATCAGCGCAATTCTCCCCCCCGCCATTTTGCCCGAGATGAAAATAATCTCGACTCCACAGGGGGAATATAGTAGACTGCCGACTGAAACAGTTCTCTCCAGATGAAAAAGACACTCATCACACTACTGGCCATGGCCGGAATTGCCATGGCCGGCACTTCGGCAGATTTCGAACAGGCTTTGTCCGAAAAGTTACAACAAAGCAGCTATGAGGCAGGAAATCCCTACACCATCTCACTCATCCTTTCTCATGTACCGGAAAACGGAGATGCTCTCCGACTGAGCACAGATTATTACCTGGTCAATCAATGGCACCGGTACTGGGGTCTCAACAACACCCCGGACAACGAAATTACCGACAGCAAAAATTACACCCACGAAGTCAACAATGACAGCCACACCTATACTTCGCAACCGGGAAACATCCCGGTGTTCTGGGTAAAGAGCAACGACGGCAGCGCCTCCGGCAAGCGCCTTGCCGGCAATCAGGTGTATATCACCATCACCGGCAACGGAACAGATACCGCCATCACCATTGACTATGAACTCTGCCCGACAACCGACACGATTATTCTGAAGAACACCGTGCTGAACCCGGCACACATCCGGGTCAACGATAAAGCGGAAATTGTGCGGCACACCATCGAGATAGAAAAAACCGAGCCCCATTATACCACCCTGGCAGGATTGCTTGCCGGCACCCTGGGCATCTGCGGTCTGATTGTTGCCGGACAACGCTCCCGCCGCAAGGGAGAGGGCTGAAATCGCCGCCGATTTCACTCACCGTTTCAGTATATACACCGCCCATGGTAAAGCCATCGGCGGTGTATTTCTGCAAAGGTTTTCAAACCGACACACACAGGCATTGCATCTACAAACATAAAAAACACTTGCCAAATGAAGTGAGATGATATAACCTCTTAGCTCTCTTCACTCCACCAGAACATACATGAAACACGTTCATTTCCTCGGAATATGCGGAACTGCAATGGGGGCTGTTGCCTCTGCCATGGCCCGCAAAGGCTTTGTGGTTACCGGCACCGATGCCAACGTATACCCGCCCATGTCCACCTTTCTGGAGAGTGAGGGCATTCAGATTTTCCAGGGTTACAAACCCGCCAACATCCCGGATGATGCAGAGCTGATCGTCATCGGCAATGCCATGAGCCGCGGCAATATCGAGGTGGAGGCTGTGCTGAACCGCCGTCTGCGCTACATGAGCCTGCCGGAAACCATGAAAGAGTTCTTCCTCTGGGGGCGGCGCAACTTCGTGGTCACCGGCACGCACGGTAAGACGACAACCACCTCCATGCTGGCCTGGATGATGGAAGCCAGCGGGCTCAACCCCAGCTTCATGATTGGCGGTATCGCCCGCAATCTGGGACGCGGCGGGCGTTTCACCGACTCTGACTTCTGTGTGCTGGAGGGTGATGAGTACGACACCTCGTTCTTTGACAAGCGATCCAAGTTTCTGCACTATCTGCCGGAGGTGGTCATCATCAACAATATTGAGATGGATCACGCAGACATCTACGCCAACGTGGATGAAATCAAGCTTTCTTTCGAGCGCCTGCTGCGCGTGGTTCCCTCCAACGGGCTGGTGTTCATCAACGCTGATTGCCCGAACTGTGCCGCCGTGCGCGAAACGGCCGCAGCGCAGTTGCGCACGGTCAACATCGTCAGCGTAGGCATGAACGAACATGCCGATGTGCGCATCGGGAAGATAGCCCACCGCACAGACGGCTCCTCCTTCTCGCTCACCACGGCGGAAGATGCTCCCTACTCCCTCAACGGGGTCACGCTGAACGTGCCGATGATTGGCGATTTCAACATCCGCAACGCCGCCATGGCTGCCTGCGCCGCCCGCATCGCCGGACTGAATGCCGAGCAAATCAGTGATGCCCTCAACTCATTTGAAGGCGTAGCGCGCCGCCAGGAGGTGCGCGGCACGGTCAACGGCGTAACCGTGGTCGATGACTTCGCCCACCATCCCACAGCCATTTCTCAGGCCATTTCCGGCCTGCGGCAGCGTTTTCCGAAGAGTCGGCTCTGGGTGCTCTTCGAACCGCGCAGCAACACCACCATCCGCAACCTCTTCCAACATGAGCTGGCAGCCGCCCTCGCAGAAGCCGATTTTGCCGTGGTGGCCCGGGTGGAGAACCACAAGAAACTCAAGCCGGAGGAGCAGCTGGACGAGCAGCTGCTCTGCGAGGAAATCACCGCAGCCGGCACGGAATGCCACCTGGGCGAATCCGTGGATGAGATTGTGGCCCACGTCGTGACGCACGTTCACCCCGGCGATGTACTGCTGGTGATGAGCAACGGCGGCTTCGGAGGCATCCACAATAAGCTGCTGGCCGGCCTCGTGCAGTAAGCCCCCCACAGCCTGCGATTTTCTGAGCACCTGAGCGCCCGGGCGACCTCAGGTGCTTTTTATTTCGCGTTTTTCAGCTCCTCTATCGCGCGAAGCACGCGTTCATTGATGCTCTTCATACGCCACAGCATGGCAAAAATCAGGATGCTGATAATAGTCAGGTACACCACGACACCCCAGCACAGCATCCGAACGGAATCCAGAACCGAAGCCACCTTCTCATGGTTCACGATTTTTTCCGTGATGATATTGGCCAGCTCACGGGCATACTCCCTGCCCTCGTCCTTGTAGCGGTTCAGGTAATCCCGGAGTGTCAGTTCCGTTGTTTCTTTCAGTACCGCCCCGAGCTGCTGCGCCAGATAGGAAGGGTCTGTCATCCCCTGCACCAGCGCCCCCACGGATTTGCCCAGTTTTTCCATCGTATTGGCCTCCTGTGTTTCCGGCGCGGCAGCCGCCTCATCGACAGGCAGTTGCTGTTGCGCCTGTTTCTTTTCCGCGCGCTGTTTCATGATGGCCGAGCCAAAATCCAACAACCCACTGACCACACGTTCCGTCTTGCTCGATGCCTCATCCTGAGCACCTCCGACGCAGGACATCGAAACCAGCAGAAAACACAAGCAAATAACCTTTCTCATGCTCGGTATCATACCACGAACCGCAGCTTGCTTCAAGCTCCGACTGCACACGGAACAAAAAACCCGCTGCATTCTCGCAACGGGTTGAAATGACTCACAAACGGAGAAAAGCTCTTTATTCCTGCACCTCCGCAGCTTCGGACTCACCTGCGACGGCGGATTCCGGAGACGAAGCCGGGCGATGGCGGGCAGCTTCCAGAAGAAAAATCTCTGCCACCTTGAATGCGCGGCGGGATGCTTCTGCTGCGGTGCGGTCATCCATAAGCGCAAGGCCCTCCTCCGTCACTTCGCCCAGGAAGATTTTCCAGGCACGGCGATTGAGCTCCTCCGGGTCAACCCTGGGAGTATTCTGCCCCTGCTGCTGGTCGCGGTTGTTATCCTCGCGATTACGGTTGCGATTGCGGCGGCGCTTGCGGCGGTTGTTTCCGCCGCCCTCATTGCCGCCCACCACCTCCGGCATGGCAAAACCGGGCACGGGGTCGGGCTTACGGAACTCTGCGGGAGGCTCGGGGATATCCACTTCATCGCGCGGAGCGGGGGCGGGAGCAGAAGCCTTCTGCTCTGTCACCGGCTGCGGTTCGGGGGTCGGAGTCGGCGAAACTTCCTTTCGCTCGTTGTTGTTCTTACGACGGCGCTCGGGGCGCGGAGCCTCCTGCGGGGCAGGAGCCGGGGACTCCTCTGCGGGCGCAACCTGCGGAGCAGGTGCGGCGGGGGACGCAGTATCGGCCGCCGGAGTTTCCTTCGGGGTCTCTTTCTTGCGGCGCGGAGCGCGGGGCTTACTCACTTTCTCGGGAGCGGGGGAGGCGGCGGGGGTGCCGGCATCTCCTTCGGGGGCCGCGGCGGCAGCCTTGCTGCGCGAACTCTTGCGGGGAGCACGCGTCTTAGCCGGCTTCACCGGGGCATCAGTCTTGATTTCTTCCTGATCCATTTTAAACGATGTCATTGTTGAACCGCTGCGTACGGGTCAATGCAGAACGACCACTCAGCCTTGTGAGCAGTACCATCCGTGCTTTTCCACGTCACGTGAACGGAAATGTTGGGCATATAAATACGCACAGGGGGAGTCCACTGTACGGAGCGAGTATTCCTGTCTACCCGGGCAGGAACACGTCCAAAACCGCTCACAGCCACATGAACGGTCGAAAAATCCACCCCGGCCATCCGGCTCATATCAATGGAGATGGGGCCGAATTCGCAGGGAACGGTCTCGTTCACCCCGGGATGGACGGGAAATGGCGGCGGCGGAGTGGAGGAGGGCAACGTGCCGGGAGCAGCCCCCGGTGCCGCAACCGTTCCAAGCTGAGCAATGCGAAAATCCATCGCGCGGCGAAAAATAGAGTGATTATTGCCGAATACCATGTATCGGCGAATCTGTAGCGGGTTTTCCGATACGGTCACCTTGCCGGGAATCACGGTGAAAGCCGCCTTGCAACCATATCCGGGCAGGCGTTCCTCCATGGCCGGCGTATGGTAGCCACCCGGATAGCAATAGGTTTCAATGGAGCCGAAAAGACCGGAAAGCCTGGGAAAAGTAGCACCGATTTCCCGCTCTATCATATCCGCTTCAGCCTCCGGGCCTTTGGCGGCAGCAGCTTTCCATGCGCTGGGATAGGCGTGACTGGTCGAATGACTGCCAACGGTGGCGCCATTCTGCTGCATCTCCCGAATCATCTCCGGCGACATGCTGTCACCGCGTCCGCTCAGGAATTGTGTGTACAGAAAGAGATGAAAGGGATAACCGAACTCGTGCAGAATGGGATAAGCCTCCGTATACACGCTCTTCCAGCCATCATCCAGCGTGATGAGCACACAGCGGGCGGGCAGCTCCCGGGTGCCAAAACGCCACTCCAGGAACTCCGGCATGCTGATGACCGTGAGTCCGGCATCCCGGATGTACTCCATCTGTTTACGAAAATCGCTCGTCCGCATGAGCATATCCGATACCGGCGCCGTCTTGCTGAAATTATGATAGCCCAGAATGGCCACCCGCGTCTGATCCCGGGAGACAAGCATGCGGGAATTGGTATTCTGCTCCGGCTCGACCACACCCACTTCTTCGGCAAAGTCATCATCCATGAAGGGTGAACAGGTGGCCACATCCTCTGCCAGAGGGTCGGGATTAAGCGGCAGCGGAGCTACGTCCTGACCGAAGGCCAGACCGCATCCCACCAGCAGCAGCAGCAACTGCACGATTGCTCTCACGGGCGTGAGACTATCAGGATTCCCCCCGCTTAGCAAGACTTTATTGCGCCTTTTGTCAAATACAGCAGCAATTTATGGTGGCATTCAACCGTAGAATATGGTAGAATCCGCACACATGGCACACAACGACATCATTTGCAAACCCACGCTTGATACCTTCATCCGCTTCGGTATCGTGCTGGCAGCTTTCCTCGGCTTCGGCATGTATTTCTTCTACGATGCCGCCATCGGCTACCGCAAGGCCAATGAAGTATACTACAGTTACCACGCATTCGCCATGTTGGGTGACAAGGCAACATCCATTTTCAATGCCGCCGACTGGGAAACAGAGCGGCACAACACCCCGCTGATTGAAACCCGGCTCGAAAACGAAGAGCCGGTTGCAGCAGATAATGAACACATATACCCACTGCCCCCGGATTGCGAAGCGACACGTACCTGCCCACCCGAGGCCTGCGACTTCAACGCCATGGCCAAAAGCTGGAATGACTGCTGGCTGGCCTATACTGCCCGCATGCGCTATCCCTCCCAACCGACAGAACACGCCTATGACGCCGCCGCCATCCGCGAACAATGGTATGCCGGTGGGGTATGCATGGGGATTTCTGCCGTATTGCTCTTCCTGATGATTCGGACGGCACGCCGGGTCATGGCACTGCACGATGACAGCATCACCGCTGCCGGGCAGACATTCCGCATCGCGGATATCACCCGTCTGGATGTGCGCCAGTGGGGTAAGGGATTCAAAGGCGTGGCCTACGCCACCGTCAATGGCAGAAAAATTCGTCTTGACGGCATGACCTACGGCGGCTTTGACCCGAAGAAGGGCGAACCGGCTGAAGCGTTCATGCAAGCACTACAGGCCCGGTACAAGGGTGAGATTCTGGAATATGAAGAGACCTGACCTACGTGTGGCGTTACACCGCCTGCAACAGCTCAACCGCCTGCTGCCGTGGCTTCGGCATCGTAGCAGGCGGGTGCTTCTTGCTCTGGTGTCGCGCCGCGTAGCTGTCAACATTCTGTTATGTGCCATCGGTATCGAGCTGACGGTGCTGGGTGTAGGACTCTCCCGCCGCCTGGAATTGGCCAATGAACAGGCCATGGCCGTCTCGCAGGCACAACTCGCAGTCATCGAGGCCCGCACATTCTCGGAGGAGCATCTGAACCACGGCTCCGTGGGCATCAACGCCTCCGGCAGCCAGTCTGCCACCCCGCGGGAGGATGACGAGGCCCCGCCGCTGCGTCCGCGCGATGTGGCTACCATCCTGATGCAGGAGACAGACACCGGGCTGACCATCACCCGCGAAACAGAGCCCACACCTGCGGATACCGCCGCCGATCCCCTGGCCGGGTTGAATGAAGATGACCGGGAAGAGGTTGACCGTTTATTGCAAAAGGCCGTGGCAGCCATTACTGCCGGGGATATGAAGCTCTGCATTCTCTCCCTGGAGGAGGCATCTCTGCTGGCCCCGGAGCACCCGGCCCTGCTGTACTATTCCGGTCTGGCCTACGACAAACTGCAAAACCCTCTCAAGGCGCGGGAGTTCTACACCCGAGTCTTCGCCATGCGCGACAATGCGGGCGTCTATTTTCAACGGGCCGCCAGGCGTCTCACGTTCGGATTTGACCGGACGGAAGCCTTGCGGGGAAAGCTTTCGTTCGGGCCGCATCAGGTCAATCACACCTATGATGCAGAAAGCGGTGAACAGGTGCAGCTTCTGCTGCCCGTCCTGCTGGCACCCGGGGAAAGCATCAATGCGGACGACATTTATCTCTCTGTCCAATTCTTTGATTTGGTGAACGGACGCAAGATTGAGTTTTCGCGCCTGGCAGAGCCCAAATGGGTCTGGCAGAATGAAACACCCACCTGGAAAGACTGGGAGGAGCAACTGCTCGTCAGCTATTCCATTCCCCCGCTTTCGCAGGAGGAAATGGATGCATACGGCGACCTGAAATACTACGGCTTCACGGCAAAGCTGTATTACAAGGGAGAGCCGTTGGATTGCATCAGCTCCCCCTCGGCTCTCATCCTGCAGGAACAACGGCTCAACAGCCGCCGCCGTGCCCCGCAGCCGCAGGAGCAGATACACGGACTCTTCCCGGATGATGGGCTCATCCCCGAAGAAGCCACCCCGGTCTCAGACTACTCGGACGATTTATTACCCCATTTCAGTGAATGAACCCGCTCTTCCCCCGGCTCCCGCACCAACTGGGCGGGTACACTCTCACTCGCTTTCTGTCAGCGAATGAGGAGTCGGAGCTGTATGAAGCCACACAGGCCAGAGTGAACCGTGCTGTCGTGATGGAAATTCTCTGCCCCGGTACCGAGCGCGACAGGGAATCCGCCTTTCTGAATCGCGCCCGCATGTGTGCCGCAACGGAAGCCCTCCCCCATGTGGCACACGTGGCAGAATCACTCCGGGCAGACGGCCTGTGGTTTCTGGCACAGGAGCGCCCCTCCGGCTACTCGCTGGCCGACCTGCAATTACTGGGACACATGCTGACGGCTCCGCAGGTATGCCACATCATCGAAGCCGCAGCGGAAATGTATTCCCTCTGCGAGGAATCGGGGCTGCACGCCGGAGCGCTCCGCACCTCCGATATTTATCTGAATGCCGGCAACCGGGTGCAATTTCTCTCTCCGCTGGCGCATGAGGAAGCCTCTGCCACCGCCATACGCCGAGCCCTGGCAGATACCATATTCCCCATGCGCCCCGCAGGCGTGGATGGAGAGAACCGCATCCTGAGCCTCCTGCAGTGGCTCACAGACGGTCATGAAGACGGCAGCCCGGTTGATTGGAGCACCTTCCGCGAAACCTGTCTCAGCATCCGGCAACAGATGGAGGGAACAGCCCCCACTCAGACAGCCCCACCCGCAGAACTGCATGAGGCGCGTAACCGCCGCAAACGCACCCGTGCCAGACGAACCCGGACAAAAATCATCGGCATGGCAACTGCTTCCGTCCTGATTATCGCCGGGCTGGGCTCCACCGGCTTCCTCTACCCCATGGGCGAGCAGGAGGTACTGCCGGCGGCGCACGAGGGATTCCTCACCTGCAAGCGCCACGGCATCACCCAGCGCGTCATGCTGAATCCGGTCAGCATCGCTGCTTATGAACAATTCCTGCTGGCACTGGAAGAAATGTCTGAAGAGCAGCGCTGTGCCATCAACCGGGATATCCCGGACTCCTGCACCGACCACATACCGGATGAATGGGAGCACATCTGCACCACGGCAAAACAGACAGAGAACGGACTGAACACCCCCATGACGCATGTCTGCTACTGGGATGCCCTGGCTTATGCCCGCTACATGGGCAACGATGCCGGGCTGCCGGATGCCGCCCAGCTCCGGGCCGTCCGGGAACACGGCGGCGCCTCCTCTCTGCTGGAGTGGTCTGCCACGGCAACCGGCCCGAACCCGCTGCAGCTGTACCCGGAGGATGCGCCCCTGCTCATCGACATGGCGGCGGATGCCCGCCCCTGCCCCGCAGACAACGCCGCCATGCGATTGCCACGCACCGGTTTCCGCCTCGTTTTTCCCACCCCCTGAACATACTTCCCCCCCAACCATATCGTTATGAAATACATCATCAAACTGATTATTGTGCTAAGCTGCCTGCTGGCAGTCATGCCTTCCTCCGCTCAGGTTGAGCTGCGCCTGCAGCCCATCCGGCGCGATTTCATCGTGGGCGAAAGCGTGGCCCTCAAGCTCACCGTAGTCAACCACACCGATGCAACCATCTCCCTGACCAATATACCCGGGCGTCCCTGGCTCAATTTCATGGTAGGCCACCGCGGGCAGGATGGCCCTATCGCCCCGGTCGCCAACCCGCGTTTTCCGGATTTGAAACTGACGCCCGGCTCAACCCGTGCCTTCCAGGTGGAGCTCGGTGATTTCTACCGTCTGCAAACAGACGGTTCGTACTGGAGCGTGGCCACCATCCGCATGCCCGACGGGCACACCACCTACAGCTCCAACAGAGCGCTTTTCATCATGACGAACGGCGGCGAAGTGCGCGCTTTCAACATACAGGCCCGCGGCAAGCGCCTGCGCACCAGCCTGCGACTGGCCCGCATCGACAATCAGGACAGCCTGTTCGGGCAGGTGCGGGATGCCGATACCAAGCGCATCGTAGGCGCCTGTTACCTGGGCCGCTACCTGAACTTCATGCAACCGCGAGTCCTGCTGGATGCCGCGCAGAACATGCATGTGCTCTGCCAGTCCTCGGCAGAGTTCTACACCTACTCCATCATGGATACCAACGGCAAATGCGCCCAACGCAAGGTCTACCGACGCACCGGCGGCCCCGTTGACCTCATCAGCACCGGCCGCGGCGTGCAGGTTGTGGGCCTCATCCCCTACGTCAAACCCAAGCCCGGCGAAGAAGGCATGCGCCGCGTGTCGGAGCGTCCGCAATAACCAACCACACTCACCTCTCACTATGTCTGTTCCAACAGTTGCCATCGTAGGTCGCCCCAACGTGGGTAAATCTGCCATCTTCAACCGCATGGTCGGGCGCCGCATCGCCATTGTGCATGACCAGCCCGGCGTCACTCGCGACCGCCTGAGTGCCCCCTGCCGCATCACGGATTATGAGGCCCTGCTGGTGGATACCGGCGGTATCGGTTCCACGCTGGATGACGGCTTTGCCGCTCAGGTGGCGCGCGAGGCCGACATCGCCCTCAACGCCGCAGACCTCATCATGTTCGTCTGCGACTGCCGGGACCACCTGACGCCTATTGACAAGAACATAGCCACCATGCTGCACAAGAGCGATATCCCCGTGCTGCTGGTGCTCAACAAGGCTGATACCGACAGGCAGGAACTCAACCTCGGCGAGTTCACCGAACTGGGCTTCACGGACTACGTGTTCACCTCTGCGGCACACGGGCGCGGATTCCACGAGCTGGCCACCAAGCTGAACCGCAAGCTCAAGGAGCTGGGTGCTGCCCCCATTCAGGCAGAGGCAGACCCCGCCGCCACCCCGGAAGAGGAACCCGACCGCGAGGAAGTGACCGCAGACTCTCCCATCCGCATGGCTATCGTCGGTCGCCCGAACGCCGGCAAATCCTCGCTGGTCAACGCCATCCTGCAGGACAAGCGCACCATTGTTTCCGATGTGGCCGGCACCACGCGGGATGCCATCGACATCCCCTACACCCACGGTGACAAGAACTTTGTGCTGATTGACACCGCCGGCATGCGCCCTCGCTCGAAGCGCGACACCTCTGTGGAGGTATTCTCTGCCATGCGCAGCGAGAAGGCCATCCGCCGCTCCGATATCTGCCTGCTGGTCATCGACCTCTCCGTCGGCGTCACCCAGCAGGACCGCCGCATCGGCTCCATCATCGCCCGGGAATGCAAGCCCTGCATCGTGGTGGTCAACAAGTTCGACCTCTATTGCCCGGATGCCCCGCTCTCTGCCCGCAAAGAGGCCGCCAAGGAGCATGTGAAAGAACACCTCTTCTTCCTGGACTACGCCCCGGTGGTCATCGTCTCTGCCAAGGAAGGACGCGGACTGGAGCACATCTTCAAGGCGCTGGCACGGGTGCAGAAATGCTCCCTGAACATGCCCGGCACCGGCGAGCTGAACCGCCTGCTCCAGCGGGCCATGGAAATCAACCCTCCCGGTCAGCACCGCACGCTGCGCAAACGACTCAAGCTCTTCTACGCCACTACGGCCGTGAACGAGAAATACACCACCATCCCGGTGCCGACCTATGTGCTCTTCGTGAACGACAAGCGCCTGCTGGTCGACAGCTATGCCCAGTTCCTGCGAAACACCATCCGCTCCCGCATCAATGCAGACGGCATCCCCATCGTCCTCTCTCCCCGCTCCCGAGTGCGTAATACGGATTGAGACTGTCGTACAAAATCAACCGGGCATCTCCGTGATGGGAGATGCCCGGTTTCTGTTGAAAGAAGTGCGAGGAATGATTATTTCGCGACCTGCTGGCGGCAGGCTTTCACGGTGTTGGCCATGAGCATGGCAATAGTCATGGGGCCCACCCCACCGGGAACAGGAGTGATAGCGCTGCAGGAGTCCTTCACCGCCTCAAAATCCACATCGCCCACGATTCGATAACCACGGGGACGCGTGGCATCTTCGATACGGTTGATACCCACATCCAGCACCACGGCACCGGGTTTCACATAATCAGCCGTCACCATCTCCGGGCGGCCGACCGCCGCCACGAGGATATCCGCCGTGCGGCACAGTCCGGGCAAATCAGCCGTGCGGGAATGTGCGATGGTGACGGTGGCGTTTGCCTTCTTGCTGACGAGCAGGTTGGCCATGGGCTTGCCCACAATCATGCTACGGCCAATCACCACAGCGTGCTTGCCGGCGGTGGGGATGCCATAGGCGGCCAGCAGCTCCATGCAGCCCAGCGGCGTGCACGGCACGAAGCCGGTCTCATCCTCCAGCACCAGCTTGGCCACGTTGGCAGGATGGAAGCCATCCACGTCCTTGCGCGGGTCAATGTTGAGAATGACGGCTTCCTCATCAATATGAGGCGGTGGCGGGCTCTGCACCAGGATGCCGTGAATGCGATCATCGGCATTCAGCTGATGGATGAGCTGCACCAGCTCATCCTGAGTCGTCTCTGCCGGGAGCGCCCATTTCTGAGAATAGATACCCAGCTCTGCACAGGCCTTCACCTTGGAACCGACGTAGACCTGCGAGGCGGGATCCTCGCCCACCAGCACTACGGCCAGACCGGGAGTGTGGCCGGCAGCCTTCAGTTCTTCAATTTCCTTCACCAGGCGTGCGCGCACATCCGCCGCCACCTTTTTTCCGTCTATGAGGGTGGGAGTCATTTCTTTTGGGCTTCTATAGGTTCAAAATCGGGGCGGCCGTACGCCATCAGCTGTTCCAGTCGGGCGCAGTATTCCTTAATCTGTTCATCTGTCACATTCGGCGGAACGAACAACGGCTCACCCCACCGTATTGTCACTCTGGAAAAAGGCTTCGGAATCACAAACCCATCCCAGGCCTTGCTGATACGCCAGCAATGGGGAATATCTATACCCAGCGGTATGATGGGCAACCCGCTGACAGATGCCAGCTTGATGACGCCGGGATGGCAGCGGTAGCGCGGTCCCTTGGGGCCATCCGGGGTGATGCACATGCTGTATCCTGCCTTGAGTTCTTTCACCATATCCAGGAAACCGGCCACCCCGCGTCTGCCGCTGGAGCCGCGCACGGCGCGCATGCCGTAATCCTCTGCCACGGTGGCCAGCATGGCGCCGTCCTTGCTGGCGCTGGTCAGCATGCTCATCTGAACTGTGCCCCTGATGATGTACTTGTAAAAATAACAGGGAACGAACGTGCGATTATGCCAGAGTGACACGATGACCGGCTTGCTGCCCATGGGCTTCGCCGTGTCAGTTTCATCGCAACAGACCACACGCTTACGCAGCGTAAGGCAGATGGTGCTGATGAACAGCCAGATGATATGGCCCAGAGGACGGGACCACCACTTGGAACGCAACTCGTGATTTCTGGAACTCATGGCATAGAAGTTTTATCAGAATGGAGAAAGAGGCTCAAAGGGATTATCTGATTTATCAGGCTCGGCAAAAGGATCAGACCCCACGTCATCCAGCCCCTTTGCACGGTTCGGGGCAGACTCATCCAGGCCTTCCAGCTTCATCTGCCCGCTGAGTTTGTCCACATCTATAGAATCAAACTTCAGGCGTTCCGGGCGCGATTTACGGGCCTCAACCGCCAGCGCCTCAATGTCAGCCATATTATCATCCGGCCGGTTGGCAAAGCCCTTCAGCGATGTAGACAGCCAGGTCCATTCACCCCTGTTCTCGAAAATGGGGTCGGGAGCACCGTCCGTATATTCCGCACGCGTCAGAATCCCGGGTAAGCCGTATACCAGTGTGCCGGAAAGCTCGTTGGCCGCGTTAATGGTTATCTTGCCCTTCAACGCCAGAGAATCACGGGTGACAACTCGATTATCGGGCAACTCAAGAGAAATCGCATCACCCTCACTCGACAGCTGCACCGTCCCCATTTCCACCGTGGGCGGCAGATACTGACGACGCTTCCGGGGCTCGATATGCTCCAACATGGCCGTAATGGCCGGGAAAGAGGTCACCATGATTTTCTCCAGCTCAAAATCCCCGGAAAACACGGGGTCGGCATCTGTAAAGGTCACCCGAGAGGGCAACTCATCCGATTGGCGGTTGGAGGTACGTGCCGTAAAGAAGGTTTCAAAACGGCCGCCGGTAAAATCAGCAAACGGCATGTTCACTGCGCGCAGCTGAAAAGCGCCGGCCAACGGCTCATCGTTCGCCACACGGTGCCTCAGCACAAGCGAGCTGCGCTGCGGCTGTGACTCTTCCGTCGGCATTTCAACGGATCCCGTGATGTACAAGTCCTCTATTCCGACCGGTGAAAGATGTATCTTCGTTTCTGACAGGTATATCGTCTGCCAATTCTTCACCATCAGAGTGCCCTGCGTGCAGGATATCACGCAATTATCCCGCCCTTTTCGCGGATAATAGAGGTGAGCTTTACCGTTTCGGAGCACCAGCCGGGAGAATTCACCCCGGCCCCAACTGACGGAGAAATCATCACACTCCATGCGGTCGAACTTCCACAGGGGCACCCCGTTCAGCAGGGGCATCCGCATCTGCCCGACCTCCGGCCTCAGGATAAAATTGGCTCTCTTGATTTTCAATACACCGGACTGGGCAATTTCGCGGAAAAATGACTCTGCGCTCAGTTCAGTTGACAAATCCGTGAGCTCTACCTGCTCCAGCAGGCAATCATCCGGGAATTCTGCCACGATGGAGTTGATGTGCAGCGTCGTTCCGCTGATACCGGTACCCACTACCCGGACTGACTCTGCGCCCCAGGCTTTTTTGAGTTCATCCACCCGCGACTGCAGATAGGACTCGCCGCTCATGACCGCCATTCTGTAGAAAAAGAACGCAGATACGATACACAATGCCAGGAACGCAATGGAGATAAACGCAACCAAATGCTTGCGACTGCGCTTGCGTATCTCCTTTTCGGTCATCAACACCCGGCGCTTCTTCGTCACGCGGATTACCTTGGTACCATCCGGCCTGACTACAACTTCGCGTTTCTTTGCCTGAGAAGGCTTCTCCTCATTTATCTGACGGATGATGTTGCGTACCTGGGTCTGGTCCTCATCCTCTCTGTCGTACTTATCGTCGTATTTTGACATGTATCTTCTTCTTTTATTTTAATCAGCAGCAGTCGGGCGCTGGCCGGTTGTCGTGTTCCGGCCTGTGGGATCCACCAAATCCACTCTTGCAAACAGGATAAACGCCTTGCGGGATTCCTCCTCACCTTCAGAACGGAAAAGTCTGCCCACCAGAGGCAAATCTCCCAAAACAGGTACTTTGTCCTCAAAACGAACCTTGCGAGCCTCCTGCAAACCGCCCATCACCAGCACAGAGCCGGGAGCCACCGTTATCTTGGTATTCTCCAGGCGGCGCTTGAATACAGGCTTGAGAATGAGGTTATCTGACAAGGTAATCTTCTGCAGGCCCTTGGCACCTCCGGGTATCCACTGGTAGGATTCTATGGGAGAGCCCCAGTTGATGAAGCCCTCAAAGTCATTCATGGTCACCGTCAACGCTATCGTCACATTGTCATCCGGCAACACCTCGGCACTATGCACTTGTACGACGGTTCCGACACCGCCCACGGTGTCTTCATTCATGCCGAAACGGGTAAATTCATCGGGATGGGAACCGGCGGCAACCGTCGCGTACCCCGAATTGTAATCATCATCCCCGGACGAGTTCTCCTTCCTGCTGAAGGTCATACTCATGGAGGATATCTGCGGCTCCGCATAGGTCTCCGGGTAGAACATTTCGCGCACATTGGTGAACGTCACCTGCTCCTCCATGCCGGGAGTGAACACCAGACGCGGATTGAACAGCACATCCGCTCCCTTCTTCTGTGCCAGACCTCGCATAATCATCGTCAGATCACCGGCATCCCAGACACCGCGCAGGGAGAAAATACCGGGCGCCTTGGAGCCGCCGCCTTTGGCAATACCGAAGTTGTAGGCGCTGCCATTGGCGATGAGGTTATCCATGTTGTTGGAGGAAATGGCGCGCACATCCGAGCGCAGGCCGGCGGTCATGGACGTGTTGGAAGAGGCTCCCACGGTGGAGATACCTGCATCCATCACCGGCAGCCCCGTTGCCGCAGACACAGCCTGCTGCGTACCACCGCCGCCGTAAAGCGTACCGGCATCGTTCAGGCTGAAGTTCAGCAACCATTCAAAGCCTAACTCGTTCAGATCGGTTTCCTCCACTTCCACCGCCATGATGTTGAGTACAACGGCCCGCTGCACCTCGTTCATCGGGGTGCTGATCAGTTCACCAATCTCATCCAGATTATGAACGGTATTGTACACGAACAGCCGGCGATTGGCCGCATCATATCGGGCTCGGGAGCCCTCCGGGAAAGAAATTCCCATGGACTTGAGCGCTACCACGGGGTTGACGCGCTTCACCACCATGCGGCTGCCGCCGCCATCGAAATCATCCTCATCATCGCCGCCTTCCTCGCTGTCCCGGTCGAAGAAATGCGGTGCCACCGTGTAGACACGCTCGGTCATGGGGCCGAAATCGCGTCCGGAATAGCTCAACTCCACACCTATGGGGGTGATGTAATACGAAACACCCAGTTGACGCACCAACACATCCAGCACATCCGCCACCGACACATCCGCCAGGGTGAGATTGATGCGACGCGCCATAATCTGCTCGTAGCCGGAGGAGCCCTTCACCCCGAAATTCGGACTGATGTTGATATGGCGGCCGGCCGGCATACCCTCTGCCTCTGCACGGCGAATCTGCCCCTGGAGGGCTTCCACCACATCCATGACGGAAGCATCTTCGAAACTTATCTGCGCCAGCCGCATCTCCTTGAGAGCCTGAGCAATGCGAGCCTCTGCCTCCGTCTGCTCCACTCCTCCGTCGGCAGACGTATCTGCACCGGTCACATAAAGCCCATCTGCCAGCTCAGCCGGCACTTTTTCCTCCCACGCGGCATCCACCTCAGCCAGGCGGCGGGCGCGGACTTCGTTGTAGGAAGATTTGTTGTATTCCATCCGGCGACGGGAAGCAGCCTCCTGCCCGCGGCGGGCGGCGCTGTTGTAGGGGTCAAGTTTCAGCACCTCGTTAAAGGTGGCCTCTGCCTCATCGTATTTCCCCAAATCCAGATAACCGTATCCCAGTGTCAGCCGACGGCTCACTTCCTCCACATCAGCCACATGCTCCGGGGTAAGCGCCGGATTGTGGCGCACGGGGTCCTGAGTCTGCACCAGCTCCTTACGGGCGCGCTTGTTGTCGGGGGAAAGCTGCACGGCTTCCTTCAGGAAGCTGATGGCCTCATCATAGCGCCCGACGGCGCGGTAATCCATGGCTCTGGCTATGAGGGCATCCGAGAGGCTGTCCTTGATGAAGCGCTGCTGTTTTTCTGTCTCCGGAGCAATGGGCAGCACAGCCAGCGCGTTGCGATAATGCTCCACGGCATCGGTGAAGCGCTTGGCCACATAGGCGTCGCGAGCCTCCTGCACCTGCTGCATCGCATCACGCAGCGCCATGGTACGGCGCGCGCTCTGCGACGCCGCAAATGACTGAGCATCTGCATCCTGAGCCCACACCTGCGGAGAAAGAGAGAGAGCCGCAGATGCTACAACGGAAAAGAGTACAGTACGAGTGTAGGAGCCTTTCATAAGCGAGTACGGAAATATTAGCAAATCCCCCGTCAAAAGTCACTCATAAAAGTACATTCTGACAAAAAAATCCGCGGTTTCCGACAACAGTTCAGGCGGCGTCCCCGCTGCGGGAAGCACCGCCCTGACTGCACCGGTCTGAACGATGCGGTTAATTCTCCGCAGAATCAGGCAGGTAGCCGCGAATCTTGCTGATGCGCGTGGGATGACGAAGCTTGCGCAGCGCCTTTGCCTCAATCTGGCGAATACGCTCGCGGGTCACATTGAACTGGCGGCCCACTTCTTCCAGCGTGCGGGGAGTACCGTCGCGCAGGCCGAAGCGCTGTTCAATCACGGCGCGCTCGCGGGGATTGAGCGTATTGAGCACATCGCCTATCTTGTCGCGCAGCGAGTTGTAGGAAGCACCGTCCATGGGATTCTCCGCGCTCTTATCCTCCAGGAAGTCACCGAACGAGGTATCATCCGAATCGCCGACAGGCTGCTGCATGGAAATGGGCTGCTGTGCCATCTTGAGCACACTACGCACCTTCTCCACCGGCATGCCGCACTCTGCCGAAATCTCATCCGGCGTGGGCTCACGTCCCAAATCCTGCACCAGCTTCTTCTGCACCCGCATGAGCTTGTTAATCGTCTCAATCATGTGCACCGGAATGCGGATGGTGCGCGCCTGGTCTGCAATGGAACGCGTAATCGCCTGGCGAATCCACCACGTGGCATAGGTGGAGAACTTGTAGCCGCGGCGGTATTCAAACTTCTCCACCGCTTTCATGAGGCCCATGTTGCCCTCCTGAATCAAATCCAGGAAAGCAAGTCCGCGGTTGGTGTATTTTTTCGCAATGGAAATCACCAGACGCAGGTTGGATTCAATCATCTCGCGCTTGGCATCCTGAGCATCCCTGACGCTCTGACGCATCACTTTATAATGCTCCAGGAACTGGGCAACAGGCATCCAGAGCTGCATCTCAATCTCCTTGAGCGCATCGCGGCAACTGTCATCCTCCGGGTCGGCATCGCGCTGGCGCAGCAGCTTCATCACACGCTGGCGAATCTCGCGCAGACGCCCCACAAAGTCCTCATACACCTTACTCTTGAAAGAAAAGTCTGTGTAGAAGCCTGCCAGTTTATCCCGCAGCTCCTCAAACTCTTTCTGTGCCGCTGCCACGGATTTTTTGCGGCGGCGGGCAGAGTTCAGGCGCATGTAGGCCGCACGAGCCTCATCATGCATATCCAGAACTCGCGTAATCAGCAGGGTCAGCTCCTTGAGGTACTTCTCGCGCCGGTCGATATTCTTATCTGCCACCACACGGTCGAAGCGCTCCTGGTTCATCATCACCTTGTTGGCCGTATCGCAATAGAATACCGCCGCAAGGCCGAAGCGATGCAAATTCTCCTGAATGCTCTTCTCCGCCTGGTCAATGCGGCGGGAAATTTCCACTTCCTTCTGGCGGGAAAGCAGCTCCTTGAGTCCCATCTGCTTGAGGTACATGCGCACCGGGTCGTCCAGGATATCCAGCTTGGCCTCCATCTTCTCCGTCTCGTCCTCCTCGCCGGTATCGGACATACGCTGACGCTCGCTGTATGAGTCCACGTCAGAGGCATCAATGATATCGAACTGCATGCCGCGCAGGCGTTCCATGATTTCCTCATAGTCCTCCGGCTTGATGATATCATGCGGCAGCACATCGTTGATATCATCATAGGTAAGATACCCCTGTTCCTGTGCCAGGCGAATGAGATCCTTGATTTTCTCCTGCACTTCCGGGGTATTCACCAGCTTGCCACCGGAGCGTTTGATGGCCTCGCCGGAAACTTCCAGGCGGGTAAGGACAAAGGAATCGTCGCGCACCTCCACACCTATTTCGTGAAGATGCTCAAACAGGCGGGCCTGATCATCATCCTCCGCAGCATCCGGCGGCAGAGAATCTGCTATATCAGAGTCCGTCACATAGCCGTTGTTCTTCTTGGCTATGGCTAACAATCCCTTGAACGCGTTTTTCAGCGTGTTGTCATCAGAGAAGAAATCCTGGAGCTGCTGGGCCGACACACGGGGATTAAATGCTCCCTTGCGCTTTTTCCTGGGCTTGAGCTCATCGTAGTCAGCCTCCTGCTCAGGTTCCGGCTTCGGCTCTGCCTTCTTCGCTGCGGCCGGCTTTTTAGCCGCCGGGGTATTCTTGACCTCCGGCTTGTGAGCTTCGGCCGCGGCCTCAGTCACCGCAGTCGTTTTTGCGGACACCGGTTTCGCTTTCGATGGCTTTTTCGCAGGTGCCGGGGCTTTCTTTTTCTCCGGCGCTACCGCAGGTGCAACTTCTGCCATCGGCTCTTCTGCCGCTACGGCTTCTGCGGGCTTTTGCTTCGGGGCTGCCTTGGCGGCAGATTTCGGAGCCGACTTCTTTGCCGGCTTCGGGGAATCTTTTTTGCTGGTCGACATGATATATGAAAAAATGAGACAATACTCCACCCTTTACGCATTTTGTCAAGTGTTTGGCAAAATGCGTGGCAAGATATATAGCATAAAAATCACTTCTCGCAAGGGTTAAAATGATATTATGACACAATAATCGCTCTTTTAGCGCTAAAAAGCGGACAAATCGGCAGCCTACTCAATCCAAGTGACCGAATTCCTCTTCCAGAGCAGCCATCACGCGCTCAATTTCCAGCGATATATCCTCCCAGCGGGTAAACAGGGCCTCGTTTTCGCGTTCGAGTCGCTGGTATTCCTGAGTCAGCTCCATGAGTTTCTGATTATCGCTCATGTTTTCCGGCAGCTCCAGCCCGGCAGAGATAGCCTCCTTGCGTTCATCTCTTGCGGCAATATCTGCCTCCACCTGTTCGAGCTCCTTTTGCAGGGGGCGCAGAAGCGCATTGCGCTTCTCGCGCGCCTGTGTCCGCAAACGCCGCAAATCCCTGCGATTCACCGTCGCCGCCGATGATGAGGCAGACGAAGCAGCGGCCGATGAGGCCATTTTATTCCGGCTTTCCTCAGTCTCAACTGTTTCCAGATACTGGCTCACATTACCGTAGAAGAGGCGGGGAGCATGCCCGGGGCGGAACTCCAGCACCTTGTTCACGATGGGGTCCAGGAATTGCCGATTGTGCGATACAATGCAATAGGAGCCGGGATATTCAGCCAGAGCCCTCTGCAACACGTCCTGGCTCTGGAAGTCCAGGTGGTTGGTCGGCTCATCCATAATCAGGAAATTGGCAGGCTTGAGCAGCATGCACACCAGCGCCACGCGCGAGCGCTCACCGCCGGAGAGCACCCCGATCTTCTTGAACACATCATCCCCGCGGAACAGGAAGCACCCCAGGATATTGCGCACCAGGGGGCGGGTTTCCCGGCTCGCGGCAGCCTCCACACACTCCAGCACCGTCTGCTCATTGTCCAGCACATCCGCGTGAGTCTGGGAGAAGAAAGCCACCTGTGTGTGATGCCCGGACACCACGGCTCCGGCATCCACCGACTCCGTGCCGGATATCAGGCGGGTAAAAGTAGACTTACCGGAACCATTCACCCCCACAATGGCCACCCGGTCTCCCTTTTCCATGGTATAGTCATAACCCTCCAGCAGACGGATATCGCCATAGGCCTTGAAGGCCTTTTCCAGTTTCACCACCGTGTGTCCCCCGGGTGGCGGGGGCGGGAAGTGAAAACTCATCACGGCATCATCATCCTCCACCTCAATGAGTTCCACTTTTTCCAGCTGCTTGATGCGGCTCTGCACCTGCGTGGCCTTGGTCGCCTTCGCGCGGAAGCGGTCGATGAACTCCTGCGTTTTGGCAATTTCGCGCTGCTGGGCTTTCGCCTGGCGAATCAGCACCTCCTTGCGGGCTTTGCTCTCTCTCAGATAAAAGGAAAAATTGCCGGCATACTCCTCTGCCCTGCCATGATGAAAAGCGATGGTGCGGGTCACCAGGCTGTCCAGCAGGGCGATATCGTGACTGATGATGCAGATAGCCCCGCGATAGGTTCTGAGACTCTGCTCCAGCCAGCGCTGTGTCTGCAAATCAAGATGGTTGGTCGGCTCGTCCAGCAGCAGCACCTCCGGCTCCTGCAACAGAAGCCTGGCCAGCGCAATACGCATCTGCCAGCCGCCGGAAAACTCTCCGCAGTCGCGCCCGAAGTCGCTCTCCGCAAATCCCAATCCGCGCAGGATGGATTCCGCGCGGGGGCGCAGGGAGGCAGCATCGCGATCCTGAAGAATCAGCTCCAGGCGCCCGATTTCCTCCAGCGTCTCGCGGTAGGCCGCGGAAGCGGAATCAAGCCGCCGGAGGTCTTCCGACAACTCTTCCACCGCCTGCTGGAGCTCCACAATATTGCCCACACTGCCCAGCACCTCATCCAGCAGTGCAACGCCGGAGATGTGAATACCATCCTGCGGCAGATAGCCCACATGTGTGTGCCGCGGCAACAGCACACGCCCGCGGTCAGGCTCCTGCACCCCCACGATACACTTCATGAGGGTGGATTTTCCCGCACCGTTCTGCCCCGCAAAAGCAATGCGCTCTCCATGCTCCACCACAAAGGACAGAGAATCGAAGAGCACACGGGGTCCGAACTCAATGTGGAGGTCCTGGACCGCAAAGACCATAGGAGACCGTTTTTACTTGAGCTTGCTGTTCCAGCGTTCGATGTTGCGAGCCTGCTCCTCGAAGAGGTCGGCGCAATCATCGTGTATCTCGATGGCAGTAATCTTGTCGCCCTGCTTGATACTGTTGACAACCTTCTGGTCGGCATCGCTCTTCACCTCACCGAAAATGGTGTGCTTGCCATTGAGCCACTCCGTGGGCACATGCGTGATGAAGAACTGGGAACCATTGGTACCCTGCCCGGTCCAGGTGCGACCGGCATTGGCCATGGCCAGCAGACCGGGGCGGGTGAACTTGAGGTCGGGACGGCACTCATCATCAAACTGATAACCGGGGCCGCCGCAACCCGTTCCCTGCGGGTCACCACCCTGAATCATGAAATCAGCAATCACACGGTGGAATGTCAGGCCGTTATAGAACCCCCTGGCAGCCAGATTCAGAAAGCTGGCGGCGGTCATCGGCGTTTTGGAGGCGAACACCGTCAGGTTGATATCGCCCTTGTTCGTCTTCATCGTGATGTTCTTGTCAGTTGCCATGCGCGCACCATACCAATCACCCGTCATCTTTTCAAGCCTAAAGCGTGGCATGGCTTCCACCGTCGGACACAGGCATCAAAAAAACCTCCCGCATTTTCATGCGAGAGGTTTTTTTCGCTCCGGCGGTTGGGGTCGAACCAACGACCTAATGATTAACAGTCATCCGCTCTGCCACTGAGCTACGCCGGATTTCGCTCTCCCCACTCGGTGGGGTGCGGCGGGATATTACTCCTTTTTACTCACCTTTGCAAGCTTTTTTTGCTAAAAAAATCAAAAAAAGTGGAATTTAGATTGCAAATACGACCAAATGGGGGTAAAAAACGGTCATGTATCACACCGGCACATCCAAGGGAACCATACAATTTCAACTCTGGGGAGTCCCCGTGGCCATCCACCCGATGTCGTGGATAGTACTGGCCATCATCGGCGGCGGATTCGGCATCAGCGACCGCGACTCCCTCGTCCAGGTGCTGTGTTTTGTGATTGCAGGCATGGTCACCCTGCTGGCGCACGAATTCGGCCACGCACTCGTCGGCCGCAGCCTCGGCGGCGGAAACGCCAGCATCACCATTGCCGGCATGGGCGGCATAACCCGCCATGAGCGCACCCCCTCCTCCCGGCTGAATTATTTCATCACCGTTCTGGCCGGGCCACTGGCCTCTCTTCTGCTGGGCATTGTCGGCGGCGCCATCCTCGGCCTGCAACTGGGCCACATCGGTATCGGCATTCAACTCTCTCTTACACTCCCGGTGAACATGGCCTCGCCGGAAGCCGTATCCCTGCTGGTCAACAGCGGCATTTCCCTCACGCTCTTCAAGCTCTACGCTGCGCTGTTCCTCATCTGCTTCTGGTGGAGTGTATTCAACCTGCTGCCCATCCTGCCGCTGGATGGCGGCCGCCTGCTGGCCACCCTGTTGCGGAACGACCGCCTCGTCTGCATCATCGGTCTGGTACTCTGCGGCCTCCTGGCCCTGCTGAGCCTCATTTCCGGCTCCTGGTTCAACTTCCTCATCATCGGTTATCTGGGCTGGCTCAACTGGCAATTCTTCCGTGCGCGCGGATGAAACACATTCCGCTCTTGCAATCCTGAACGCTATCCGCTATCATTCAGCCATGTCCAGTTCATTCGGCACACATTTCCGCATCAGCACATGGGGTGAATCTCACGGCATCGGAGTCGGCGTCGTGATTGACGGCTGCCCGCCCCGCATCCCCCTCACCCGCGAGGTGATTCAGCGGGAACTGAATCGCCGCCGCCCGGGACAAAGCGACATCGTCACGCCGCGAAATGAGGAGGATGCCGTAGAAATTCTCAGCGGCGTGCTGGACGGGCTCACCCTGGGCACTCCCATTGCTCTCTCTGTACGCAACAAAGACCACCGCTCCTCTGCCTACGATGAGATGCAGCATACCTACCGCCCCTCGCATGCCGATTACTGCTATGATGCCAAATACGGCATACGCGCCTGGGCCGGAGGCGGCCGGGCCAGCGCCCGCGAAACCATCGGCCGCGTGGCTGCAGGAGCCGTGGCACGAGCCGTGGTGCAAGCCCTCTGCCCCGGGGTGGAAATCATCAGCTGGGTCGAACAGGTACACCACATCTCCTGCCCGGTGCAACCGGATGACGTACAAGCCGCCGTGGTGGAATCCAACATCGTCCGCACGGCTGACGCCGCCACCGCCGAACGCATGGCAGACGCCATCCGTGAAGCCCGCAGCAACGGCGATTCCCTGGGCGGCGTTGTGGCCTGCACCATCCGCAACTGTCCGACCGGCCTGGGCGACCCGGTATTCGATAAACTGGAAGCCACCCTGGCCCATGCCATGATGAGCATCCCCGCCTGCAAGGGGTTTGAGGTGGGCAGCGGATTCGCTGCCGCACAATTCCGTGGCAGCGAGCACAACGACTCTTTTTACATGGATGGCGAGCGCGTCCGCACGCGCACCAACCGCTCCGGTGGCATCCAGGGCGGTATCTCCAACGGAGAATCCATCAACATGCGCCTGGCTTTCAAACCCACAGCCACCCTCATGCTGCCGCAGGCCACCGTCAATGACAACCACGAGGAAGTAGAGCTGCGCGGCAAGGGACGACACGATGCCTGCGTCCTCCCCCGCGCCGTACCCGTGGTGGAAGCCATGGCCTGGCTGACCGTCTGCGACCATCTCCTGCACCAGCGCTCCCTCATCGGCTGCTGACCCTGCTTCCGCACGCTCCGCTTTTTGCCCCCACAAAAGCCCGACATGTCACACTTTTGACTTGCCGAGCTTTTGCAGAACAGTATCATTGAATCTGACGTGTCGGATTCGCCTGACACACGGTGTCCCGTCCGCCGCGTCACCTTACTCTCCACGATTTCGGTATCCCATTGCCTGTGAGGTCGGATACCGAATCCGATTATCGATACAATACCAATAGTTAATATGGCAGAACATCACACGCAGGGCAGACAGGGCCAGGGAGCCCGTCGCCGCCGCAACAACAGACGTCCCAATCGTCACCGCATGCCGCGCCCGGACGATAAGAAGACGACAAGACCCTCCCTTATACAGCGCATCCTCAGCTTCTTCGGTTTCGGCAAGAAAAAGAAAGCCAACGCCGGCGAGAGCGCCGACCAGAAGAACCGCAAGCAACCACGCCAGAATGTGCGTATTGCCAAGGGACGCAATCGCGAAGCCAACAACCAGGGGGGCAACCCCGCATCCCGAGGCCGCCGTCGCGCCACCTCCGTGCCGCCCACCCGCAATGCCCGTCTCTACGTGGGCAACCTCTCCTACGAGGCATCGGAATCTGAGCTGGAGGACCTCTTCAAGGGATTCGGCGATGTCCGCAGCGTGGAAATCATCTACAACACCCGCACCTACAAGAGCAAGGGCTACGCCTTTGTGGAAATGCGTAAACTAGAAGACGCTCAGCGAGCCGCAGAAATCCTGCACGGCCAGCCCTTCATGGGTCGCGAGCTCATGGTGAGTGCCGCCAGCGAGAAAACTCCCGACGCCAGCCAGGAAGATTCCCCCGCCGCCTCCGATACCTCTGATAGCCAGGGCTGAATAATCCCCCCCTTTCATTCGAAAACGGTCGATGGTTTTCCATCGGCCGTTTTTTATGTCGGACTTATCCGGTATCCCGGAATATCACTCTATCACCGTCCAGAGGCGGCCGTTGGCGGCGTGAATGAGGCGGATATCCAGATCAAAGGCGCGGCGGAGGTTTTCTTCCGTCAGCACCTCGGCACGCTCGCCGTAGGAGAGGATTTCACCCTGCCGCAGAATCATGCCGCAGGAAAATTCCGGCAGGATATCCTCAATGCGCTGAGTGATGAAAATGATGGTGAGCTGCGGGTGGGAGGCTGCCAGCTCTGCGATGGTTCTGAGGAGGAACTCGCGGCTGGCAATGTCGAGGTAGACGCTGGGTTCATCCAGAATCATCAGCTCGGGGTCGGTCATCAGGGCGCGTGCCAGCAGCACTTTCACCTGCTCGCCGCTGCTCATGGTGCTCACCTCGCGCTCTGCCAGCTCCTCTGCCCGCAGGGAATGCAGCAGGGAAGCGGCGCGGGCTTCCTCCTCCGGGGTGGGGTCGCGGAAGAGGCCGATGGTGGCATCCGGCCCGGAGAGCACCATTTCCCGGCCGGTCCAGTTGCGCTCGCTGTTGAGCCACTGGTGCATGAGCGGGCTCACCCAGGCGATGCGGCGGCGGACTTCCTGCAGGTTGACCGTACCGAAGCGGTGGCCCAGCACCTCCACCCGCGCTCCGAAGAGCGGCCAGGCATAGCCCATGAGCATGCGTACCAGCGTGGTCTTGCCCGCGCCGTTGGCACCCAGGATGAAGCAGCGCTCCCCGCGCTTCACCTGCCAGTTGATGTTCTTGAGAATCTCCCGCCCGGAGAGAAAGACGCGGGCGTTTTCGATATTAATGATATTCATGCTCTATGGGGGGGGGTAAAAGGAAGAGGCCGCAGCCAGAGCGCGTTGCTCGGCTGCGGCCGGAAAAATCAGGCTGCGGCATGACCTGCCGCAGCGCGGACAGGCATCAGTTGCGCTCGAAGAGGGCGCGAATCTTGCTGCCCACGATTTCGACCGGATGCTCGGCCAGAGCGGCGCGCTTGGCCATCAGGTTCGGGGCGCCGGCGGCAGCCTCTGCCAGCCAATCCTGAGCGAACTTGCCGGATTCGATGCGCTTGAGGGATTCCTTCATCTTCTCCTTGACCTCCGGGCCGAGAATCTGCGGGCCGTTGTAGTACTCACCGAACTCAGCGGTGTTGGAGATGACGCCGTTCATGGCCTGAATGCCCTTGTTGTAGATGATGTCCACGATGAGCTTGGCCTCGTGCACGCATTCGAAGTAGGCCATCTCGTGCGGATAACCGGCCTCGATGAGGGTCTCGAAACCATACTTCATGAGGTCGACCAGACCGCCGCAGAGCACGTTCTGCTCACCGAAGAGGTCCTCGTAGGTCTCCTGCTCCATGGTGCATTCCAGCACACCGCCGCGAGTCAGGCCTTCAGCCTTGGCCATGGCGAGCGCCACGTTGCGGGCATTGCCGGTGGGGTTCTGCCAGACAGCAATGAGACCGGGGCAGCCGAAGCCTTCCTCGAACACGCGGCGAACCTCCGTGCCCGGGCCCTTGGGAGCCACCATGATGACGTCCACATCTGCCGGGGGAACGATGGTCTTGAACACATAGGCAAAACCGTGAGAGCAGCAGAGGGTCTTACCGGCGCTCAGTCCGGGCTTGATCTGGTTCTCAAACACCTCGCCGTGCTTCTCGTCCGGCAGCAGGATGTGAATGATATCGGCACGGGCAGCGGCGGCATCCACCGTCAGCACCTCGAAACCGTCCTGAACAGCGGCATCCCAGCTCTTGCCGGGGCGCAGACCGATGATGACGTTCACACCGCTGTCGCGCATGCAGAGAGCCTGGGCGCGACCCTGAGCACCGTAGCCGATGACAGCCACGGTCTTGCCGTTGAGAACGCTCACATCAGCGTCCTTATCGTGCAGAATATCCATGATGATGTAATGTTATGGGGTTAAACTTATCCAATATCCGATACGTGGGGATGGATGTACCTGACGAATTTAGCATCCGGGGGCGATAAAGCAAGCAAAAAAACAGGCATGTCTGCCTGGAAGCGCCAAAATGGCAAGATTTTCCTTGCGCAGCGGCGTAAATATGGTACATTGGGTGGGTATGAAAAGCGTTTGCACCGGAAAATATAAAGGATTTACCCTGATGGAGCTGATGGTGGTCATCGCCATTCTGGCAGCATTGATGGGGATTGGTGCCCCGGCCGTGTACTCTCACATGGGGCTGGGCAAAGATGCCAAATGCCGCGCCAACCTCGAACAGTTGGTGCAGCTGGGCACCAAGTACAGCCAGGACATGGCTCACAAGACCCTGCTGCCCACCAGCGGTATGGATGATGATGAAGATACCGAAACCGTCTGCGAAACGGATGGCTGGTGGGTTGCGCTGGCGCCCCTGGCCGGCAAGGGCACCTATGTCATCCCGCGGGAGAAGGACGGCATCATGAAAGTATCCTCCCTCTTCCACTGCCCGGCTGATGACCGCAAGAACATCGATAACGACAGCACCTTCGAAGCCAGCGAGAAAAGTATCTCCTACGTTTCCTGGACGGACGGTTCAGAAGACCCGGACAATGTGAACTCCTGCATCCGCACCACCGCCAAGCAGAATCTGGACATGCTTCCCTGGCTCTCCGACGGTATCCCGGTCAAGGGTAAGAGCGTGACGGATGCCGAAACCTTCCGCAAGATGGTGGTGCCCGCAGCGGAGCGTCACAGCGGCTCCGTGATGATGGCCTACGCCAGCGGCGTGGTCAAGGCCGTGGAGATTGATAAATCCAAGCCTGAGGAACAATTCCGCAAGCTCGCCCCCGCCCTGGCCAACCGCAAGGTGAAAGCATCTGATGATGCTGAGGAGGACGATGAGGAAGAGTACCCCGAGGATGAAGAATAAAGATATCTCCCTGCAGCCGCACCCCGCCTGTATGCCGCACCTGAAGAAAGGAGTGGTGCTGGTGGGGCTGAGCGGCGGTCGGGATTCCGTGGCCCTGTTGCATGTTCTGTTGCAGCAGGGCTGTTGTGTGCATGCCTGCCATGTGCACCACGGCATACGCGGAGAGGCGGCAGACGCGGATGCCGACTTTTGCCGGGCTCTCTGCGAGCGCCTGGAAGTTCCCTTTGAGCAGCACCGGATAGATGTGCCTGCCCTGGCACGGGCGCACAAGGTATCGCTGGAAACAGCCGCCCGCACCGCCCGCCGCGAATTACTGAGCACCACGGCTGCCCGCTGCGGAGCACAGGCCGTTGCACTGGCACACCATGCGGACGACCAGGCAGAGACCGTGCTGTTCCGGCTGGCTCGCGGCGCTGCCGGCTACCGCGGCATGCAGCCCGTCCACCCCGCGCAGGGCATTCTCTGGTTACGGCCCCTGCTGGCACACACCCGCAGCGATATCACCCGCTATCTGGAAAACCGGGGCGAAAATTGGGTGGAAGATGCCACCAACGCCGTGGCAGACGTGGCACGCAACCGCATTCGGCTGGAGGTTCTGCCGGCGCTCAATCGCGCCCTGGAGCGGGATGTGGCCCCCATCCTGAACCGCAGCGCTGCCCAACAGGCCGATGCGCTTGATGCTCTGGCAGAAGCACTTGACCTGCTACCCCTCACCGACCCTCAGGGGCGGCTTTTCCTCCCGGCCCTGGCAGAGCGCAGCCCGGCTTTTCGCCGCGCCGTACTGCACCACTACCTCACCCGCGCCGGGGTGCCGGGGCTCACCCACGCTCATATCTGTGCAGTAGATGCCATTCTGCCGCCGGAAGCGCCCGCTCACAGCGTGAATCTGCCCGGAGGATTCCGAGCCGTGCGCCGGCAGAAACGCCTGCTGGCAGAACTTCCGCCCGCAGACAATCAGTCGGCATAACGGCGTATTCCACCCTGTCATGAACGAGCTGGCCGGGCTTGACGAAAGTCCGGTTGGAGAGTATAAAGGAATCCGCATGAGCGCAGCGGCACAGCAGGCGGTTTCCCGACTCTGGAATGTGACCTATTCCAAGGCCTGGGGGGCGAATTTCCTGCTATTTTTCTCTTTTATGCTCATGACGCCGCTCTTCCCGGTGTACCTGAGCACGGAGTTCGGCGCGAGCAAGGACACCATCGGGCTGGTACTGGCCGGGTACAGTGTGATGGCCATTCTGGCACGTTTTGTGAGCGGCTATCTGGTGGACAGTTTTCCCCGAGTGAGGGTGCTCGTGGGGGCCTATCTTCTCTTTGCCCTGTGTACAGGCGGCTATCTTGCAGCGGGCAGCCTGCTGCTCTTTGCGATGGTGCGCACCCTGCACGGGGCCCCGTTCGGCGCTGTCACCGTGGCCAACAGCACCGTGGCCGTGGATGCTCTGCCCTACAGCCGCCGTGCAGAAGGAATCGGCTATTACGGCCTCAGCAACAATGCGGCCACCGCCATAGCCCCCTCCATCGGGCTGATGGTCTACAGCAAATGGGCTGATTTCGGGCTGCTCATGTGGGTGTCTTTCGGGCTGGCCGTGCTGGGATGCATCCTCACCGCCACCACACGGCTACCCCGCCGCCCGCGTCCGCTGCCGCGCAAGCCGTTCCGGGTGCGGGAACTTGTCCTGTGGAGCGGCTGGAGCCCCGGGAGCTGTGTAATCTGCTTTTCCTTTGCCTACGGCATCGTCTCCACCTACATCGCCCTCTACAGCGTGGAGGAGCTGAAGCTGGCCCACGGGGCGGGCGCTTTCTTCCTGCTGTTCTCCATCGGGCTCATCCTGTCGCGGTTGGTGGGCGGGCGCACCCTCCGGCAGGGCAAAATCGTGCAGAACGGTACCATCGGGGTCCTGCTGGGCGTCTGCGGGTACGGCCTCTTCGCCCTGGTGCATAGTGAATGGAGCTTCTATCTGGCCGCGCTGACCATGGGACTGGGCAACGGCCACATGTTCCCCGCCATGCAGAATATCTTCATGGGTATCTGCACCAGAGAGCAACGCGGCACGGCCAACTCCACCCTGCTGGTCTCCTGGGATGTCGGGGTGGGTATCGGCACGCTGGCCGGAGGAATTGCCGCCGATTCATTCGGGTTTCATGCGGCTTTTCTGGTGGCGGCAGGGGTCAATCTGGCCGGGGCGCTCTTCTATATTCTCCACACCCGGGGAGATTTCGCACGCAGGAGAATCGGGTGAGACGGCAATCAATTCCGTTGACATTCCGGGTGCAATATGAGATGATGCCGGGCGTATGAAAGACACCTTTGCACAGTTCATTCGACTGGGGTTGATTATCCCGGGACTTGCAGCGGTGTTGTACTGGGCAGATACCGCCTGGATGGCGCCGCACCGGCTTCCGCCCTGTGAGCAGGACAAACTGCCGGAAAACCGGGTCTGTCTGGAAACGGTGCTGAGCCGCTATGGCGACAAAATCATCTGGATTGATGCCCGCAGCGCTGCTGATTTCGAGCTCAATCAGCTGATGCTGAGCGAGAACCGCATGTTCCCCATCCGCCGTGGCGTGGATATGCAGCAGCAGATTGATGCCGCCATCGGACGCCTCCTGGAGGCGCAGGAGCGCGGCGAATGCGTGGTCGTTTTCTGCACGGCGGATTGCGGCTCTGCGGAGGACATTGCCGGCGAGCTCCGCGCCCTCGGCATGATTGAGGCCCCCATCTACACGCTGGAGGGCGGGTGGGATGCCCTCAAAGCGCGCAACCTGCTGCGCGGCTGATGAATACCCTTCAGGAAAAACGGCCACGCAGTCGTCCTCTGCGTGGCCGTTCACTACCCAATTCCCTACTATACTATGTCAATACAATGGAATCTTTCTGTCGAGGCGGCGGCAAATGTGCCAGCAGCCGGTGGTTGAAACCGGGGGCTTCCGCCGGAGTTTCCGCTTTCTTCTTTTCCTCTTCCTCCGCCAGCATGAGCGCCAGCTTCGTATCCTCTATCATGGCCTTGAATTTATCACTCTGACTGTACTCGCCGCCGGTATCCCGGAAAATTTCCGCGAGCCAGTCACGTTTTTCATCGATGCTCAGGTGACGGGGATGCTTCATCATTTTTCCTTGTTACGGTCAAAGGTCAGCAAACAGCGCACATGGTTTTTTCCGGCTACCGTCGTCAGGTAGACTTCAGATGCACCACCGACCCGTTTCAGCAGCCCCCGGTGCTCCAGAGTTCGCAGCATGTTGGTACAGGTTCCTGCCGAATACCCCGTAAAGTCTGAAATCTCCTCACCGGTCTCCATGCCGGACATGACGCACAGCAATGTCAACCGCAATGCCGGCGTCAGCGAATCATGTGCCACATTAAGCAGCAAACAACAGGCAAAATCAATCGCTCTCATCTCTGTTATTCCTTTCGTTTTGACTTATTCATATTTGTGAATAAGTCTGCAATTATCTCACAATCAATCCAAAAACCTATTTATCAACAAACTTATTCACAAGGTTACTCACAAACTTTTCAAGCGATTTTTCCAGAGTTTGTAAAGCGGGTGCGAGTCGTTGGAATGTGCCTGCACCGCATTGGCATGAGCAGCCTGCGGCAGAGAAACGCGCCTGTACTCTTCGCGCAGGGCCTGCAAGGCTGTCGTGCTGTTGATGAGGGGGATGCAGAGCTTGCAGGCAAGACGAACGGCCAGCGCCTCCGCAAATAACGGCTCAAACACGGAACAGTCCTCAACATCTGCCGTATACAGCAGCCTGATTTCCGTCACCGGGCAATAGATGCAGCGGCCGCGCAAGCTCCACTGAGGGTGGTTCACATGCAACACTCGCAGACAATCCGGCGGCAAGGTATGGGCCACGGCATGCTCATCATCAACGGCTGCCTCAGCAGAAGTCAGCCGGACTTTCCGGGTGGCAAAGGACCAGCGAGTGGCACAGAGCACCTCCCGCCGAGCCGGATGGTAGTGCATGTAGCAGAGCCGGGAGGGAAGAGTGCCATTGGAATCAATGGCGGACAGGGGAGCTTCCCCCAGTTTGCTGAGGGCAGCATTGCAGATATCGAGCGCCGTCAGCGGCGTATTGGAAATGGAATAACTCATAGCGTATTCGGGGTGCCTGTTGTGGTTGGCACAGCACCAGATTCTCACACATATTCCGATTGTGCAATACCTTTGCTGTGTATTTCACTTCGTTTGCATGCGTGCAAACGAAGTGAAGAACGCTGCTACACTCTTGCCAGATGAAAAAAAGCAGGATATTGTCCGAGATATGAGCACGGACTCAAGAAGCGAAGCATACCGATACTACCATGAGAGCGGCAGAAACCTGGCGGCAGATGTGCATGCGCTCATCAGCAATCCCCGGGGGATTCTGGTTTTCACACCGGAACTGGTCGTCCTGATGAAACCGGTGCTGCTGAGTGAAGAGCTCCTCTGGGGTGAACTGGCAGATAATCCGCCGGAAGCCGATGCCTGGTATGTTCACCTGCTGGTGGGCAACGTGGCCATGGCGCGGCAGATGGCCTCTGCCCTGCCCCCTCTGGAATGGCTGTGCTTCCAACGCGGACGTCGCAACAATCAGCCTCACATCTACCACTGGGAGCATCTGCTCCTGAACCATAAATAACAGAAAGGAAAGCAAACATGATGGGATTTTTCAGAACAGGCATCGGTTCCAAGCTGGTCAAAAACAGCTCTGACAGCGCGGAACAGGCCGCTACCATACCGGTGGTCACCGACACGGTGGAAGAGGACACCTCCTCTTCCTACGCGCAACAGAACAGCCGCCGCAACGGGCTCAAATCCACCCTGGTGAACAGGAACAGCCGACCTGCGGCCTCCCTGTTCTCACCGACTGACGGTAACACCACACTGGGATGACACCATGAACACGCTGCTGAGTACCTATAACACCCTGAAAGCTGCCCGGGCCCCCTGGGAAAGCTGGTGGGACACCCTGCGGCACTATGTGCTGCCCTCCCGCCGGGATGAGGATGACAGCACCACCGCCGATGCCGACAGCGTGCACCGCCTGGGTGATACCACCGCCGTGGAGGCCTGCCAGAAGCTGGCCAGCGGTCACATGAGCTACATGACTCCCAGCCATGAGCTCTGGTTCAAATGGAGCAGCCCCGCCCCGGATTCCGGAGACGAAGCCGAATCCTGGTACAACCGCTGCTCCGAAATCGCCAACCGCGAGCTGGCGCTGAGCAATTTTTACACGGAGCTGCACGAATGCTTTCTGGACAGAGTCGGTCTGGGAACCGGGAGTCTGTTCTGCAGCACCACGCGCAGCGGGCGTCTCCTGTTCCGCCACATCCCCTGCGGCCGGTTCGTCTGTGCCGAAAACGATGAAGGCAGCATGGATACCTACATGCGGGAATACACCTGCACCCCGCATCAGGCAGCCTCACAGTTCGGAGAAAAAGCGCTTGGTCCCCGTGCCAGGGCCCTGCTGGGCGACCCTCGCCAGTGCCATGAGGCAAGCCTGCGCATGCTGCATGCGGTGCGCCCCCGCCAAAAGCGCCGGAGAGACCGGGATGACGCCCGCAACATGCGCTTTGAGAGCATCTATTACTCGCTGGATGACCAACAGGTGATGGAAGAGAAAGGCTACCATGAAATGCCCTACATGGTCACCCGTTTCCTGCGCTGGGGAGAGAGCCCCTACGGGCTCGCTCCCGCACGCCTCGTCTACCCGGATATCCGCCAGGCGCAATTTCTCAACCGCATTCTGGATATGCTGGGTGAGCTGGCGGCCTTTCCCCGCATCCTGGAGCTGGCCAACCAGGTGGGAGAAGTGGATTTGCGCGCCGGCGGGCGCACCCTCATCAACCCGGAAAGCGCCAGTCTGGGCTTCCCGCGGGAATGGGCCACCCAGGGGCGATACGATGTCGGGCTCTCCCGCCTGGAGCAGAAACGCGACTCCATCAACCGCGCGTTCTTCATCCCCATGCTGGATTTGTGGAGCGAGCGCAAGGCCCAGATGAGCGCCACGGAGGTCTACGCCCGGGAAAATGAACGAGTAATGCTCTTTTCACCGTCATTCACCCTCTTTGCGAGTGATTTTCAACCTCTCATGGAGCGCGTGTTTGCGCTGCTCTTCCGGCTGGGGCGTTTCCCGCAACCGCCGGCCACGGTGCTGAGCAAAGACCCCATCGGGGAAGATGTGGTGGAAGTACCTCACGTCATCTATCAGGGACGCATCGCCCAGGTCATGCGCCGCCTCCAATCCGAAGGCATTGAGCGCACACTCCAACGACTTCAGACCTTATCCGGTCTGGATGCCGGGATATGTGACCACGTTGATTTAGACCGGGCGTTCCGGCTCTCTGCCCGTCTGGATGGAGTTCCGGAGGACATTCTGCGCTCACAGACGGCAGTCAGGCGACTGAGACGCCAGCGGGAACAACAGCTGGCCGCAATCACACAGGCACAACAGCAACTCACACCCCCTCAGCCATGATATCAGAACGCAACCACCTCAAACGCCGCGAGCAGGAGCAGCGGGAGGAACGCCGCCGCCTGCATGAGCTGCTGAGTACACCGCAGGGGCAACAGGTACTGGCAGACCTGGAGCGCCGATTTGAGGTGCACCTGCCCGTGTTTCAGGGAAAACCCGGTTCCTATGACCCCCTGGATGCCATGCGGCGCGATGCCCACCGAGAAGTTTTCCTCGTGATTCGCCACCTTCTCAGGCTGGCGGAGAATGAGGATACCAAACACACCATAAACACACAAGAAGATGATGATGAATCAGTATAACAACAATGATGAAGCTGTCACAGAGGAAAGCGCCGAACCCCGCCGACTTCCGACTGCTGATGGTAACGAAGTGACTGCGCCGGAAGAAGCCACTCCGGATTCCACCCCGCCGCAGCCCCCGCTCATGGATGCTGACGGTGCTTTTGCACCGGATTGGTATAAACGATTCGGCGAGCTGGAGCCCTACGGTGCCACTCTGGCCAAATTCCGCCGCCCGGAGGCTCTGGCCAAAAGCTACGCCCACCTGGAGCGACTCAAAGGCTACCCGGACACCACGGATGCACGCCGCATGGCTGCCTTCCGCACGGCTGTCGGGCTGCCGGACTCTGCAGAGCAGTTCAGTATTACCCGCCCGGATGATACGCCGGATGAGCTCTGGAATCCGGCTCTGGTGCAGAGCATGGCTCAGGTGGCATACGAATACGGCGTTCCCCCCAAGGCCATGGAAGCCATGTGCAGACGCTATGCCGCAGAGGGTCGCCGCTTCATGAAAGACATGCAGCAGCAGCAGGAAGAAGCCGTCCGGCAGGCAGACGCCAGCCTCCAGGAGCTCTGGGGCAACCGCTATGAGGACAACCTCCGCACGGTGGATGCCTTCCTCCATACCATGGGGGAACGCACGGGCATTGATGCCGCCGCGCTGATGCAGAACCCTGCCCTGCAGGCCAACCCGGACTTTGCCCGGCTCATGCTGGAGGCCGCAACCCTCATGCAGGAAGCACCGCTGCACACCGGAGCACCCTCCGACAATCGGCAGGAAGCACGCCGTATCGCGCATGACCCCTCGCACCCGCTGCACGAGGCCTACATGCGCACCAGCCACCCCCAGCACCGCTACGCGAACGAACAATACGACCGTCTCGCTTTCGGACGCCGATTGTAATTCTTAAAGCCGATTCATAGAGAGTAGTTCAAACTCCTCCGCGCTCCGGCATGGGGGAGTTTTTTTCTCACCCCGGAATAATCCCCGCCCGGCGGGCAGCGGCGGCGGCTTCCGGCGGCAGGGTATAACCGGGGGCTATCCCCAGCACCATAGGCGCGGGAGGCGGCGTCTTTCTCCCCATCAGGAGGTTGCACAGCCAGTTGAACAAACGCATGAAACGCAGCTGGCGCATGTAGGCCGCCGCACGGTGAATGCACTTCAGCGGGCCGTCCGCATCATCCACAGCGATGATGACCCCGTCGCACACCACGGCGATGTGGCCGATACCCAACCGCTGCACCTCTGCCGCCATGGCGGCGGCATGCGCGGCATCATCCGCCATATGCTCAGGCTCCGGGCCTTCCTCTGCCGGAACGGGAGCCACCATGGCATGCAGGGTGATGCCGTGGCGGTTGCAGAGGGCCAGCACTTCCTCCCGCTGGAAAAGAATGGTACGGTCTGCCTCGAACACGATGTGGTCCACCCCGGCTTTCATGGCGTTGCGGATGGTGCCCAGCCCCAGACACGGAACATCAAACCGCATGTCATGCCCGGGTTTGGTGACTTTGCAGAGGGTGACGCCGTGCCCGCGATAGCCGCCGGAGCGGATGCACTCATTCGTACCCTTGAAGGCCTCCACACAGATGACGCTGCGACCGTGTACGATGATGCTCTGGCCGATGTCCAGCCGGGCGATTTCCCGCGCCTGTGCCAGTCCGAAGCGGGCTTCCTCCAGCTGCTCCGGGGTGGGAGCAGGCCCGGCCAGATGCCCGGCAGCGGGCATGCAGTCCCCCATGAAGGTGGTGGAGGGCAGCACGGTGATACCGTTATCCGCCGCCAGTTGGCAGACAGCACCGAATATGGTGTGCGCGTTGCGGCGGTCCATCTGCCCCAGGAGTCGGCGGGCGGTGGCATCCGGCCACATGGTGTAGAGCGTGGCCGGCTTGATTTGCCCGGCCAGCAGGAGGTGCTGCACCCCCTCGGACTTGAAGTAGGCCAGCGGTCCCTCCACCGCCCCGGCGCGGAAACGCCGGAAGCTACGGCAGAACGGGCGCAGCTCATCACTCGCCGCACCGCGAATCGCCATGCAAACCACTTCCACCCCGGCACGCCGGGCACCCTCCATCACCCGGCGGGGAAACTCACCCGCACCGGCAATGATACCCAGCACCTTGATATCGGGGTGGCTCATGAGAACTTACAATACTTCCGGATGCTCCAGATAATAGGCAATGCGCAGCATGAGTCGGCCAATGTCGCCGCCATCCACCACACGGTGATCAAAGGATGCCACGATATTGGCCTGCTCCACCGGGATGAAACACTCCACCTCATCACTCCAGACCGGCACTTTCTGCACGGCGCCCACCCCCAGAATAAGGCTTTCGCTGGGCAGGGGCATGGGGGAGGCAAAGGTGAGTCCGAAGCCGCCGAAGTTGGACACGGTGGCAATGCCGCCGCCCTGATAGCCGGGGTCGAGCCGGCGATTGCGCGCCTGGTCAACGACTTTGTTATACTCATCAATGAGTTCATCCAGCGTAAACTCGTTCACCCCGCGCATCACCGGCACCATCACACCGTCTGCCACCTGCACCGCCACGCCCAGGTCAATGCGGCGCGGGGTCAGAATACGCCCGCCCACCATGTAACCGGCGCATTCCGGTGCCTCGGCCAGGGCCAGGGCCAGGGCCCGCAGGAAATAGAGTGTGATGCCGGGCTTGCGGGGGTGGTTCCTGCGGTGCAGGATGATGGGTGCCATGAAAATGGGACGCCCGGCGCTGGCAATGGGGCGGCGCCAGGTGCGCTGCATGCTGCTGGCCACACTGCGGCGCATGGGCGATGCCTGGCGGCTCGGCCAGCCATCCACATAGTCCAGAAAGCTCTCGAAATCCTCAATCGTGATGCGCCCGCCTGCCCCGCTGCCGGAAATGTAGGCCAAATCCGCCTCGGTGATACCCAGTTCATCCATGCGGGCCCGGATGCGGGGGGAGAGGTAGTGCGCTCCGCGCATCCCCATGGGCACGGGTAAACCCCTTCCGCCCGTTGCGGGAGGGCGGGAGCCGGCAGCAGCCTCGCGGTACTCACCCTCGGTGCGGAAGTGGGCGCCGTCATTGCCGGCGGCGCCGGAGGAAGTCTCTTTGTTTTCTGCCGGGGCGGCCGGAATCCCGCCTTCTGCCAGAGGGGTGGCACCGGAGCGCTCGATTTCCTCCTCAGAGGCTTCGATGATACCCATGACGGTGCCGACGGCAATGGTTTCACCCTCTGAGGCCAGCATGGAAACGACGGTACCGCCGCATTCGGTGGTGACACCCATGACTGCCTTGTTGGTTTCCACTTCAAACACCTCCTGGTCTGCCACCACGGTGTCGCCGGGCTGAACCAGCAGACGCATGATGGTTGCCTCCGTGATGGATTCGCCCAGCTGGGGCATGAGGATGGGGACTTGCGGCATAATTCTGATAAAAAAATGTTAGTGTTAAAGAGAGATGAGATAGCGGGCGGCGGCCATGATGTTCTCATACCCCGGGCGGTGGGCTTTCCAGAGGTCGGGGTGCGAGGGGATGGGGGTATCCGGGGCGGTCACCCGCAGCGGCGGAGCATCCAGCAGGTGCATGCCTTCCGTGGCCACACGGGCGATCACCTCTGCGGCCACGCCACCCCAGGGGAAATCCTCGCTCACCACCATCAGACGTGCCGTGCGTGCCACGGAGGCCAGGATGGTGTCCGTATCCAGCGGCTTGACGGTGCGCAAATCCACCACCTCCAGCTCATAGCCGGAGGTAGCCGCCAGCTCCTCTGCCGCCCGCAGAGCCTCCGGCACCATGGCCGAAAATGCCACCACGGTGGCATGCTTGCCGGGGCGGGCGATGCGGGCTCTCCCGATGGGCAGCGGGTCTGCCTCCAGCCAGGTGTCTGCCTTGAGCCAGCGATAGAGGAACTTGTGCTCCATAAAGACCACCGGATCGGGAATCCGCACGGCTTCCTTGAGCATGTAGTAGGCATCTGCCACGGTGGCAGGCGTGAACACATGCACACCGGGATAGTGAGCAAAGACGGATTCCAGACACTGGCTGTGGTACGGGCCGCCGCCGGGAGTGCCGCCGCAGGGCATACGCATGGTCAGGTTGACGGGGATACCGGTGCGGTAGAAATGCGCGGCAGCGTTGTTGCACATCTGGTTCTGCCCCAGGGTGCCGAAATCAGCAAACTGCATCTCTACAATGGGCTTGAGCCCGCCGAGAGCCGCGCCCATGCCCACGCCGACAATGGCATCCTCCGCAATGGGGGCATTGAGCACGCGGCCGGGAAACTTATCTGCCAGCCCCTTGGTGGCCTTGAAAGCGCCGCCGAAGCTGCCGGCGATATCCTCGCCGTACAGGATGACAGAAGCATCCTCCTGCAGCAGCTCTTCCAGAGCGGCGTGTATGGCATCTATGTAGGTAACACTCATATCTCTTATCAGGGGGGGTGCAAATGGCTCAGCGTTCCGGGCGCCAGGCAGTGGCAACCCATTGTTCATCCTGCGGGCGGGGGGTAGGCTCTTTCTGTGCCTGCGCCACGCTGCGCTGCACCTCATCGCGGCATTCCTCCTCCCATGCTGCAATTTCTTCCGGGGTAATCCAGCCCAGCTCCAGCAGTTGGCGCTGCGCCACCGCCAGCGGGTCGCGGTCGGCATAGGCGGCCTTGAGCTCCGCCGGAATGTAGGAGGCATCATCGTGCTCACCATGACCGCACATGCGCAGCGTTTCGGCCACCACCCACTGCGGGCCTTCCCCGGCACGCGCCGCCGCAATGGCGCGCTGCATCGTGGCAAGCGTCTGCATGAAATCCGTGCCGTCGCACTCATGCGTGGTCATGCCGTAGCCGCGGCCGCGGTCTGCCAGACTCTTGCAGGCAAATTCACTCGCATTCGGCGTGGAATAGGCAAACTGATTGTTGGTCACCACCACCACCACGGGCAGCTTTTCCACGGCGATGAGATTCGCAGCCTCGTGTGTGGCACCCACGGAGGTGGTGCCGTCGCCGATGCAGACCACGCCCACGGCATCCGTGATTCCCTGCATGCGCTTGGCCAGCATCATCCCCGCCACCACGGAGGCCATGGCTCCCAGATGAGAAATGGGCATGAGTGTACCCTCATGCGGGTGTCCCCAGTGGACGTTGCCATCGCGCCCGCGGGAGATACCCTGAGTGCTGCCGAAGTAGGAGCGGGCGGTTTCCAGCACGCTGTCACCCCAGGCACAGCGCCCGGCCTGCTCGCGGATGAAAGGAGTGTACACATCATACCCCTTGCGCAGGAATACGCCCTCCGCTGCGGCCACGGCCTCATGCCCGCGTCCGAGGAACACGCCGCCGAATATCTTGCCGGCCTTGTAGAGTGCGGAAATCTTGGTCTCAAACGCCCGCGCCATCACCATGGCACGGTAGGCTCTGAGCGCCGGCTCCTGCAGGAATTGTTCGTTCACGCTCCCTATTCTACCCGCTTCACGAACTTAAATCAAGCGGAAATGAATAGAGAGGCCGATATTATTTGGAAAGGCGCAGATAGCCGCGATACAGCGTAATCATATAGGCATTCAGGGCGCTCATCTTCTTCTTTTCATGACCGGCGCCCCAGGTGTCTGAGTAATAGATGAGTCCTTTCTGCTCGTTGTACCCGATAATGAGACGCATATGACCGGGAATGCCCCAGAGCACGGGGAGGCCGGAATCTATGCATTTGTACACCGGGCGGAACCATTTTTTCATGGCGGCTTTCTTGACCGGGAATGATTCTTCCAGGATTTCCTGGTCGAAGATGGTGAGCGCGTTGTCGATATCGCGGTCTGCCACACCGATGAAACCGCGCGAAGCCGGCTTACCCTTGCGCTTGGCCAGTTTGTTGTATGATTCCACAATTTCTTCCGGTCCGGGCTTCTTGCCCTTGTCCTTCATGCTCATCACGCGGACGTGGAAGCGACTGCCGATTTTCTCCAGCGCTTCCATCATGCCGTTGATGGTGGTGCCGCCACCGGCCACGGTATCGCACATGGAAGCCATGGCGTGCATATCCACCCCATCCATGCCGTAGTAGGAAAAGACGCGAGCCACGGTGGCCGGCAGGCAATAGCCCTTCTCCCCCTGGTCCACCATGGGGATATTGTCAATCCACACATCCCCCTCATCCGTGCGCTTCACGTTGCCGGCCAACTCCCGACGGGAGCCGGCATCCGCTGCGCTGCCGCGCTCCAGGCCGGCCACATTCTTTGCCATCCGCAGGCGAATGAACTCAGCCTCATAATCCTTCTTTCCTTTCCCGGTATCATGAGCCTCCAGCATGGCAGCACCGTTCTCCCACTCCCAGGCCCAGGCCTTGAGCTTGACACCGCTTTCCCGGGCAGCCACATTTTTCTTCTTACCCTTGACACCACAGACGGCATCCAAGGCCGCCAGAGCATCCTTCACCTTTGTATTGAACTCTTTTTTGTCGATGTTACCATCATCTCCCTTGTTATAGAGGACGATGAGCAGAGAGGTGGGATGCTCCTGTTTCTCATCCCAGAACCAGTCAATTTCATTGGGCGCAAGCTCGCCTATGGTCAGCGCCCCGGAGGCCTTGAGCCGCATGGTACCCGCATCCACATTGCGGTACAACACCCCTTCAAGATACTTGTCAATCAATTCCGTTTTCGGTGCAGTCCAGAGAGTACCGCTCTGCAGGGCATCAGCCAAATCAGCCGCCAGGGCCGTTGCAGAGGATAAGACGGAGAGGCACAGGGTAAGGAAATACTTGCTCATGCGGACATGCTACCCGTTTTCCGGCAAGGATTCAAGACAAATTCACCCGGTTTCGCCATATTACCCTCAGGCAGTTGAAAAAAATACGTCTGATAATTGTAGAGGAATACAGACTAATACCTTGACTTTTCAGGGACTCTGAACTAAGATTCGCACCATGAAGCTTTCCACCAAGCATTGGAGTGCCACGCTGGCCACTCTCGCCATGACCATGGCAGGAGCAACCGTGGCACAGGAATCCACCGGCGATCCGTTTCTGGATGCCATGATGAACGACCAGCAGGCTGCAACGTCTACCGAATCCGCCCCTGCGGAATCGACCCTTTCCTCCCCCAATCAGGAAGAAAGCGCGAAGCCTGCCGAGTCCCCAACCCCGCAGCAGATGCCCGAAACGCACCTTGTTTCTGCCGCGGATGAAACGGAGCTGCTGGATGATTCCACCGTCCGTCGCGAGCTGGGGCCAGCAACGGGTCTCTTCTCATCCGATGCCGGATTTGACGGCCGCCGCATCTCCTCCGTACGCTTTGATTACCGAGGCAACCGAACGGTTCCCGACAGCCGACTCTTCGATATCATCCGCACCCGCGAGGGAGCCAGGTATGACTCTGCCGTGGTGAATGAAGACCTGGAGCGCCTGATTTCCCAAGGACTGGTTGATCCGGATGCCCGCATCTCCGTCTACCCGGGCGGTGGCGGTGTGCGTGTGGTGTTCAGCGTCAAAGCCGCCAATGTGCTGGCAGGCGTCGGTTTCTCCGGCAACCGGGAGTTTGATGATGATGACCTGCGAGAGTTCACGAAACTCAAGTCCGGCGGTGTGGTGAATGACCGTGCCCTGGCTCTCGCACGCGCCGAAATCATCAAGGCCTACCAGGAAGCCGGCTACCCGGACACCAAGGTGAACTGGCGAGCCCAGCGCACCGCCAACGGGACGTACGATGACATCATCTTCGATATCACCGAAGGACGCAAGCAGAGCATGAACGGCATCGAATTCACCGGCAACAAGGAATTCTCCGATGACCAGCTGCGCCGTCTCATGGAAACCAAGGAACGAGGTATTTTCACCTGGGTGACCAAATCCGGCCGCATCAACCGCGAACAGGTTGACGAGGACCTCCAGAAAATTGTCAGACACTACCGCAACTTCGGTTACCTGCGCGCACAGGTGACGGATGTGAAGTACCGCACCAGCACCAACCCCACCGGCCGCCAGCGTGTGTACATGGATGTGACCATCTACGAAGGCCCGCGCTACAGGGTACGCAAGGTGAGCTTCGGAAAGCTCTCCGTCTATACCCCCGAAGAGCTGGAGCTCGGCCTGAGCATGCTTGACAACGACATCTACTCCCTGCGCAAGGTATCTGACGACGTGGAGATGATTCGCAACTACTACGGTGCCAAGGGCTATGCCGATGCAGATGTGCGCCCGGACATCACGGAAGTCGGGGTGGATAAAAAAGGCAACCGCCTGATTGACATCCGCTACGATGTGAACGAGGGGAGTCGCTACCTGGTGGGTCGCATCAATGTGCGCGGCAACACCAAGACCAAGCAGCACGTCATCCTGCGCGAGCTCCCGCTCAAGCCGGGGCAGAACCTCAACTCCGTTGACCTGGAAACCGCCCGCAAGCGCCTGCAGAACCTCAATTATTTCGAAACCGTGGATGTCTCTCAGGGCATGTCCGGCACCGCCGGCTACCGCGACATCAATATCAACGTGACGGAGAAGATGACCGGCAACCTCACCTTCGGTGTGGCTTTCTCCACGGTGGAAAACGTCTACCTGTACACCACCGTCACCCAGTCCAACTTCGACATCGGCGGCCTCTTCGGCAGCTCGTTCGTGGGCGGCGGCCAGCGCCTGACCCTCTCCGGCAAGCTGGGTACGGAGTACCAGAATGCTTCCGTATTCCTGCTGGAGCCCTGGTTCCTGGATCGCAAGCTCGCCCTTTCCAATGAGGTGTTCTACACTCGCTCCACCTACATGAGCGATTACTACCAGCAGACTAACTACGGCTGGGAAATCGGTCTGCGCAAGGCCGTGTCCGACCTCGCCTCGGTCAAGTTCAACTATCGCCTGGAGCAGTTCGAGATTGAGCCGGAGGGCTATGCCCCCATCTTCTTCCGCGAGGCCGCCGGTGACTACACCCGCAGCCACTTCCGCCTGAGCTACGACTACGACTCTCGCGATGCCTCCATCACCCCCCGCAGCGGCGGGCACCTGGAAGGCTTTGTGGGTTACAGCGGCCCGGGCAGCACCGTGGAGACCTACACGGTGGGGCTGAACGGCTCGTACTACTACAACTCCATCTGGGATTCCATCTTCAGCATCAACTTCGGTCTCCAGACCATTGATACCGTGGACAGCGATGAGGAAGTACCCATCTTCGAACGCTGCTACCTGGGCGGACCTGCCAACCTGCGCGGCTTCCGCTATCGCGATGTGGGTATGGTGAACGAGAAACTCGCCGGCGATGAGACCATGGGCGGCAACAGCTCGGCATTCGTGCAGCTGGAAGTCACCCTGCCGCTGGTGGAATCCATGCGCTTCGCCATGTTCGTGGATGCCGGTTTCGTGCATGCCGACAGCTTCGACTTCAAGCCGAACGAATGGGCAGCCAACTACGGTATCGGCCTGCGTATCAACCTGCCCATGGGCCCGCTGGCCGTGGACTACGCCATTCCGTTCAAGTCTGAGAACGCCGCTGACGATGACGGACAGTTCCAGTTCTACGTGGACTACAAGTATTGATACCCTCCTCTTCAGGATACACAAAACCGCCCGGCGTCAACTCTGCGCCGGGCGGTTTTCTTATAATGTTGAAAAAGAATCAGTTCTGTTGCAGGGCATCCACACAGATGGCGGACCAGGTCTCCAGCTTCCCGTACAGCGGGCCTGCCAGTTCCTCTAAATCGCGGAAACCGAGGTTCGCCAGAGCTTTTTCGTTGGCGCGCACCTCCTCGCTGTCCAAATCGAAGCGGTGCACGATGCCGAGATGCACGGAGCCCACCTCGTTGGTATCATCATTGATAACGGCGTAGAGCTGCTGCTGAGCATCGCCGGAGAAGGTGATTTCCTCGCGAATCTCGCGCTCCACCCCGGCCAGATAGGTGCTGAGGTTCTCCGCCAGACCATCAATGGGGTTGATATGCCCGCCGATACCCAGCGACCATTTATCATGCAGGCGGGTTTCATTCCCTTTGGTCGTGCGGGAGTAGGCCAGCACCCTGCCCTCGTGGCAGAAGATGGCATAGGCAATAATCTGCTTGAACTGTGGAGACTGCTCCGCCAGCTCTCGGTCCATAAAGTGAGCCACCCCGGGCTTCAGGAAAGCGTTGAGATAATCCTGCGGATTGAGCCGCACCCCATTGAAAGCACCCACGACCTCAAAGGCCTCTCGCGGCACCACCAGCACCTGTTCTCCGTTATAGCGTGACATGCCCCTACTCTAACGCAGTAACACCCATGCGTCAAGCGCAAACTCCGGCTCAGCGGCGGTGATGCGGGTGGCGGGAGCGGAGGATGTGCAGGCGCTGTTCCATGCGCTCGCGCAGATTCTCATCAATCCAGGTGTAAGCCGCCTGCAGGCCGCCCTGTTTGAACACGCGACCGATTTGAGCCTCCACTCCGGTGGCATTCCCTGTGAGCCGCAGGAAATTATTGCTGGTAAACTCCACAAAGAGAGAACCATCAATCGCGCCGCCATTGAAGGAGAGAATCCACTCACGCACATAGAGCGCCAGCACGGCATCACCCACCCACGCCTGCGCGCGGATGACAGGGTCCTGATCAGGGGTTAACTGTGGCATATCTGTTTTTCTGTTGAGCTTTTATACACGAATGCGCGCCGGGACAGGCGCGCATTCGCTCAATAATAGATTTATCTGTCGGCAGAGCATCAGCCCTGTGCGCGGGGCTCGCGGGCTGCAGCAGTCTGCACACCGGGACGGGTGATGAAAGGACCGCCGGCGGTGGGGGCTTTCTGCGTGAATGCCAGACCGGCCTGCTCGAAATCCTTGCCGGCCACCGGGAAATCCTTGCGCAGCGGGTGGTAGGGATAACCCTCCCACATCATGATGCGGCGCAGGTCGGGATGCCCCGTGAACTCGATACCCATGAGGTCGTACTGCTCGCGCTCCAGCCAGTTGGCAGCACGCCAGACGGACACCAGACTGGGCACGGCGTTCTCCGCCTCGCTCACCGGGCAGCGCACCAGCAGGTTTGCACCGGTTTCTGCCTGAGTAATGGTGTAGTTGGTCTCGAAACGGGGCTCACAGCCCAGATTATCCACAGAAGAGACACACAGCAGCATGTCAAAACCGCAGGCATCACGGGCGTAACGCATCACGGCCGACAAATCATCAGGCTGAACGGTCAGAGTGACATCGCCGCGAAACTCCTTGCGGCCAACCTGGGGGAAACGGGCGCAGATGGCATCAGCTGCGGCATTCTGGCGTTCGGAAAGCGTGGGGGCAGGCATAAGATGAAAAATATGGGGTTATCAACTGGTTATCAGGCCTCGGGATTCTTGAATTCCGCAGGGATGGTATCGACATTCTGGGGGGTGCGGGCATCATGCTGCCTGAAGAAACCCTTGAGCGGATGCTCCGTGGCGGAAATCTTGTCCTGAAGAGTCATGAGACCCTGCAACAGAGCCTCCGGGCGGGGAGGGCAACCGGAAATGTACACATCCACCGGCACAATCTTATCCACCCCCTGCAGCACGGAGTAGCTGCGGAACATGCCGCCGGAACAGGCGCAGGCACCGCAGGCGATGCACCATTTCGGCTCAGGCATCTGCTCCCAGATGCGGCGCACCAGCATGGCCATCTTGTAGGTGATGGTGCCGCAGATGAACATGAAGTCAGCCTGGCGGGGAGCATAACGGTTCACCTCTGCACCGAAGCGGGAAATATCGAAACGGGAACAGGCCGTGGCCATGTATTCAATGGCGCAGCAGGATGTACCCATGGGCATGGGCCACAGGGAGCTCTTCTGCACCCAGTTGATAGCTGCCTCGACCGTGGTGAAGACGAAACCGCCGTCTGCATCCGGGTCACACATGTAGTTCTGCTCAAGTTCCTGAAGATTGTCGCTGGCCATAAATGTACATCACGGGGGAATGGTATAATCTGCCCCGCTGCCCCTAGCATACCCTATTTCGCCTGAAAGGCAAGACAAATTTGCCGCAGCAGGGCAAACGCCATACGTGTCCCAAAGATTTTGGACACTCGGATTTATGAATGACGAATTACCCGTCTCCGCCGAAGGCTTCGCCGTGGCAGGCAATTTACGAATTAAAAGTTAGCGGCTTACGCCGATATTTAGTGTATAAAGGGTATTTTTCAAAACTTTGGGATGCATGTGGCGCAAACGCGAAAAATCCTCCGCGGAACACCCCGTGCGCATCAGACTCGCATGCCGGCAGTGTAAAATTTCAAGTACTACTTGAAATTTTCTCCAAAGCAAGCAGAAGAAAGTCTCTCTTTGCCGCGTTTTTTGATATCGACAGGACGTTTATTCTGATTTATAATGCGGGAAGCATGATGAAACCGTTCACCCGCCTTGCTCTGCTGGCAGCAGGACTGCTGGCATTCACCGCCTGCCAGCAACAGCGCTATACGCAGAAATTCCCGGTCTACAAAGGCTATAAGAAAGCCCCGTACACCCTCAAGGGTGTGCGCTATTATCCGCTCAGCGTGGAAGATGCGCTCCATTACCGGGAAGACGGTATCGCCTCATTCTACGAGGCAGACGGCGACCCCGGCGCCATCGGCCAGCGCCTGTACCGCCACCAGTTCTACGCCGCGCACAAGACGCTCCCCCTGCCCTGTGTCTGCCGTGTGACCAACCTGAGCAACGGGCGCAGCTGCTATGTGCGCGTGGCCGACCGCGGGCCGTATATTGACGGGCGTCTCATCGACGTCAGCACCCGTGTGGCGCGTTATCTGGGCTTCGAGCGCAAGGGGCTGGAGCGCGTGCGCGTGGAGGTCATTTCCGTGGGCGATGGTCCGTGGAAGCGCACCCGCTGACGCACAGGGGCGGCAAGTCCGCCGCCAAAAAGCCGATTCTGCCTGAAATTTAGGATTGCCAAGCGGGAAGTAGCTGATATAATAGGCGCGTTATGAGTACCGATACTATCAAAGCTGAGCTTCCCGCTTCAGTGAAACGCTACGCCACCTACCTGATGGTGATGGCAGGTCTGGGCGGTCTCCTCTACGGCATTGACGTAGGTGTGATTGCCGCCGCCGTGCCCTACATTGAGGCCACCTCCAGTTACACCCCGCAGCAGATTTCCATCGTGGTGGCCGCCGTGCTGTTCGGCTCGGTGCTCTCCTCCCTCTTTGCCGGCATGCTGGCCGAATGGCTGGGCCGCAAGAAGGTCATCATCATTTCCGCTTTCCTGTTCACGCTGAGCATTCCGATTATCTGCTTCTCCAACGGCATGTTTGAAATGCTCATGGGTGGCCGTATCCTCCAGGGCGCCTCTGCCGGTCTGGTCGGCGTGGTTGTGCCCATGTATCTGGCCGAATGCCTGGATGCCAACTCCCGTGGTAAGGGTACCGGTATGTTCCAGCTGCTGCTCACCGTGGGTCTGGTCTTTGCCGCCGTCATCGGTCTGGTGGTGACCATGCTCGTGGGCGCCGCCACGGATGTGACCGTGACCGACGAGAGCAAGGTAACGGCCTGGCAGACGATTTTCTGGTGCTCCGCCATCCCCGGCATCATCCTCATGATTGGTGCCTGCAAGCTGAAGGAATCCCCGCGCTGGCTGTACTACCGCGGTCGCAAGGAAGAGGCTCTGCTCTCCCTCGCCTCCAACAACGGTGACGTGGCCGCCAAGGAGATTCTGGATGAAATGATTGCCGCCGACGAGGCCGAGAAGGCTCAGAAGGAAGCCATGAAAGAAGCCTCCAAGGGCGACTCCCTCCTGCAGCGCAAGTATGTGATTCCCTTCATCCTGGCCGTAGTGGTACTGGCCTGCACGCAGGCAACCGGCATCAACTCCGTGCTGAACTACTCCGTGAAGGTGTTCCAGCAGGCCGGTCTGGAAGGCTCCGATGCCAACTGGGCTGACTTCTCCATCAAGATTGTGAACATGCTCATGACCATCGTGGCTGTCTCCCTGGTAGACAAGAAGGGCCGCACCTTCCTGCTCAAGATGGGCACGCTGGGTATCATCGTCGGTCTCTGCGGCGTGGGTGCCATGTTCTACAGCGTGGAGAGCAACCGCGTGGATGTCACCGACGTCGTGACCGCCTCTCTCTCCGACAACAGCCTCAACATCTCCGTGGCCGATGCCGTGCAGAAGGCCGTCGCCAGACCGGAAGTAGCCACCGCTCATCCCGAGTTCATGCAGGGTGAATCCGTTGCCCCCGGCATGCAGCTCATCGTCACCTACCAGCAGGGCCTGGACAGCAAGCAGGACGTGGCCGAGCTCCGCGCCGATACGACTGAGGGTTCCGCCATCACGGTGAAGAAAGACACCGCACTGGCTCCCAATTTCCTGGACAAGATTTGCTTCTGGAGCACCCCGCTGCCTGAGGGCGCCGTGAAGGAAATCACCATCACCCGTGCCGAAATCGGCATGAAGCCCACCCCCGTCACCGGTTGGCTGGTTACCGGCTTCTTCGTGGTGTTCATCTCTTTCTACGCTGCCGGTCCCGGCGTGTGTGTATGGCTGGCTCTCTCTGAGCTGATGCCCACCCGCATCCGCGCCAACGGCATGGCCATTGCCCTGCTCATCAACCAGGGCGTGTCCACCACCATTGCAGGCGTCTTCCTGCCCTGGGTCGGTGCGCTGGGTTACTCCTCCGTCTTCTTCACTCTGGCCGGCTTCACCGTGATTTACTTCATCACCGCCGCCTTCTTCATGCCGGAGACCAAGGGCCGTACCCTCGAGGAAATCGAGCAGTACTTCTCCACCGGCAAGATGCCTGAGAAGAAGGAAGAAGAGGAAGCCAAGGCTTAATCCCCCTCTCATTCCGCGGGTTTTTCTCCCCGGCACGCTCACTTTGAGCCTGTCGGGGAATTTTTATTCTAGACTAGGCTCTAACTTTGTGATAGACTACCATGCGATGCGATACAATGTCCTGACACCGGAACAGGCAGCCGCCATAGTACGCGATGGTGAGGTTGTAGGGTTCAGCGGATTTTCCAACGCAGGTTCACCGAAGGTGCTGCCGACGGCGCTGGCACAGCATGCCAAGGCAGAGCATGCCGCCGGGCGCCCGTGGAAAATAACGCTCATGACCGGCGCGACCACCAGCACCCTGGTGGATGGCGTACTGGCAGAGGCCGAGGCGCTCAGCCGCATCATGCCCTACCAGAGCAGCCCGGAGACCCGCAACGGCATCAACAACTGCGATATCCAGTACGTGGAGGCCCACGTGTCCATGATGGCACAGGCCATGCGCTACGGGCATCTGCCGCGCGTCACAACAGCCATTGTCGAGGTGTGTGAGGTGACGGACAACGGCGAGCTGACCCTGACCACCAGCGAGGGCAACACCCCGACCTTCTGTCAGTTGGCAGACCGCATCATCCTGGAGCTCAACAGCTTCCACGACCCGGAAAAACTGCGCTGTCTGCATGATATCTACATGCCGGCAGACCCGCCCCACCGCGTGTACATACCGCTCAACCACCTGAGCGACCGCGTGGGCACCCGCACGCTGAAGGTTGACCCGGCGAAGATTGTAGGAGTCATTCACACGCACGAGCCCAGCCACATCTCCGCTTTCAAGGCCGTCTCCGGCGTGACGGAACAGATTGGCGACAACATGGTGCGCTTTCTGGAGAAAGAATACCGGGAGGGGCGCATTCCTCCGCAATTCCTGCCGTTGCAGAGCGGTGTGGGCAATGTGGCCAACGCCGTGCTGGCATCCGTAGGCAAGTCAAAAATCATCCCCGCTTTCCAGATGTACACCGAGGTGCTGCAGGACACGGTGATGGATTTGATGATTGAGGGCCGCTGCATCTTCGCCTCCAGCGCCTGCCTCCACATCTCCGACGAGAAACTGCAATACCTCTACGACAACTTCGACTTCTTCCGCAACAAGATTATCCTGCGCCCGCAGGAAATCTCCAACGACCCCGCCTTTGCCCGCCGCGTGGGCCTCATCTGCATGAACACGGCCATCGAGGCCGACATCTTCGGCAACGTGAACTCCACGCACTTCTTCGGCAACCGCGTCATGAACGGCATCGGCGGCAGCGGCGACTTTGCCCGTGCCGCCGCCTACACCATCTTCTCCTGTCCCTCCGTGGCCAAGGGCGGCGCCATATCGGCCATTGTGCCCATGGTCTCCCACACCGACCACACGGAGCACGATGTGGATATCATCATCACCGAGCAGGGCGTGGCGGATCTGCGCGGCAAATCACCCCGCGAACGCGCCGTGGAGGTCATCGAGAACTGTGCCCACCCGGACTACCGCGACCTGCTGCGGCGCTATGTGGAGCTCACCCCCAAAGGCCACACCCCGCACAACCTCTCCAAGGCTTTCGCGTTCCACACCGCCTTCTCCGAAACCGGTGATATGAGGAATGCACAGCTCTGACGGCTGAACCGGCCTCTGAAAATGAACAGAAGCACGATTGACAACAGCGCAATCGTGCTTCTCTTCTTCTGCTGATTCTGCCTGATTTCAGGAAAGTATCTCCTCAAAGAAACCGCCGCCGAGGAGGCGCTCGCCGCGCTGTTCATCCGGGGCGTAAAAGGCACAGACCTGACCGAGTGCGAGCGCGCGCACCGGCTCATCAAAATCCAGCTGTACGCGCCCGGCAGAAAGCGGGGTACAGGTGGCATGCACGGCCGGGGCACGATAGCGCGGTTGCGCCATGACCCGCTCCGGCAGCGGGCGCAGCGTGTTGGTCACCCCGCCCACCACGGCGCGGCGGGTGTACAATCCGGGCGTCTCCTGCCCCTCGTAGCCGAGGATGAGCCGGTTGCGCGCCAAATCCTTGCCCACCACCACATAGGCCACCCCCTCCCGAGGCGAGGCCACATGGTGTCCCTTGCGCTGCCCCATGGTGAAGAGGTGCAGACCATCGTGCCGTCCCAGCACCCGACCGTTGATATCCACAATATCGCCGGGATTATCCGGCAGGTAGTGGCGCAGGAAGTCGCTCATCTTCACCTGTCCGATGAAGCAGATACCCTGCGAATCCTTCTTTCCGGCATTGGGCAGGCCGAAGCGGCGGGCAATCTCGCGCACCTCCGGCTTGGTAATCCGCCCCACGGGGAAAACGGCGTGCGCCACCTGCTCCGGGCGCATGAGGGCCAGAAAATAGGACTGGTCCTTGTTCACATCCGCCCCGCGCAGCACATAGCTGCCCTCGCCCTCCACATCCAACCGTTGGGCATAATGCCCCGTTGCCACAGAGGAGAACCCCTGCTCCAGCGCATAATCCAGCAGCACACCGAATTTCATCTCGCGGTTGCAGAGCACATCCGGGTTGGGCGTGGAGCCATTGCGATAGCCCTCAATGAGGTAGTTCACCACGCGGTTGCGATACTGCTCAATGAGGTCAACCACGCGGAACTCGATACCCAGCTTGCGGCAGACACCCAACGCATCCTCAATATCCCGCTCCCAGGGGCATTCACCGGGGATATTCTCATCATTGACCCAGTTTTTCATGTAGGCGGCGACAACCTCATGACCCTGCTCCGTGAGCAGGGCGGCGGCTGCCGCGCTGTCCACTCCGCCACTCAGTGCTACCAGTATGCGTGCCATGGCTCTCAATCCTCGTTCATGTATCTTACCACGCGCGTGCCCTCACCCGCGTGCGCAAGCACCAGCCAGTGAGTGTCCTCCGGCATGAGCGCGCCGTCAAAGCGGTCTGCCCACTCCACCAGCAGCACATGAGCCCCGGACAGGTACTCATCCCAGCCCATCCCCAGCGCCTCGTCCGGCGACTTCATGCGGTAAAAATCAAAATGAGCCACCGGCAGGGAGCCGTCATTGTGCTCATGCACCAGAGAGAACGTGGGGCTCGCTCCCGGGTCTCCCGCACCCACGCCGCGCAGGATGCCCTGCACCAGATGCGTCTTGCCGGCACCCAAATCACCCACCAGCCCCACCACATCCCCGGGCTCCAGCTCTGCGGCTATCTCCTGCCCCAGAGCCACCATCCCGGCTGCTGATTCTACCATAATCGGCGTGTTTTTGAAAATTTTTTGCAAATTTTTCATAAAATTGTGAAATTTTTCTTGCCAAATGCGTCGGCATGCCTATAATGTGCCAGCCCGCATGAGCGGGTGCAACACAAAAATCAACAAATTATGGCATACGCAGTTTTCACTTCCGGCAGCAAGCAGTACCGCGTGACGGTCGGTGACGTGCTCACCGTGGACCGCATCGCCGGGCTGGAGAAGGATGGCGAGACCACGTTTGACCAGGTGCTCCTGGTTGAGGATGGTGAGACAACGAAGGTTGGCACCCCGACGGTGGCCGGCGCAACGGTGACGGCCAAGGTGCTGGATCCGGAGGCTCGCGGCGCCAAGGGTATCGCTTTCAAGTTCAAGCGTCGTAAGGGCTTCCACAAGAAGAAGGGCTTCCGCGCCGCTCTCACCAAAGTGCAGGTTACCGCTATCAACGCCTGATTATTAACCCCCATCAAGATTTTATAAGTCATGGCACATAAGAAAGGTCAAGGTTCCGTCCGCAACGGTCGCGACTCCCGCAGCAAGCGCCTCGGCGTGAAAAAGTTCGGCGGTCAGGCAGTCATCGCCGGTAACATCATCGTCCGCCAGCGCGGTACCAAGTTCAAGCCCGGCAAGGGCGTGGGCATGGGTCGCGACTACACGATTTTCTCCCTCGTTGATGGCCGCGTGTTCTTCGATCGCGAAGGCCGCCGCGTCAACGTTGCTCCCGAGGCCTGAGCCCTACGGCTTTCCTCGTCTTGCACAAAAACGCAGGTTCTGTCCCGGAACCTGCGTTTTTTCATGACCGACGGGAGTCCCGCACAAAATCTGGGGAGGTGACGGTGATTTAGCTTCCCGAATGAACAAAAAAAGGCTATAACTACGGCGTGCCGATTTGTCCGCGATGTTCTGCCACCATTCACACCGGAGCTGATGACCAGTGTCCGGCGTGCGGGTATAGTCTGCTGCGGGCAAACGATATATTCGGCGACCGCCAGGTGGAGTTCACGCGCGTGCTGGACGAGGCCGGAGCACTGACGCACCAGGAACGCATGGAGCTGATGCACCTGCTGGAGAATCTGGAGCGCAATCTACCGCCCATCGGCCTGTGTATCTATTTGACAGACAACGGCCAGGTGCAACATGTGCGCACACACGCGCACTGGATTCTGAACCACGCCCGCATCCACCACCCCTCCTTCGGTAAACGGGAACAGAGAAAGGCCATTGAAGACGCGGAGTTCCGCGAACGCCGCCCGGGCGACAGCCCGGAGCCCTACCCTCACCAGGAGCAGGGATTCCTTTCTGCCTTCTGGAACGGTATCAAAGATCGCTGGCGCGATACGTTCCACCCTTACCCGCCGCCCGTGCGGCAGGAATGGATGCTCATCCTGGTGATGGATGTGCAGTTGGAAACCGCCTGCTTTACCTGGGGGTACATGCTTGACCCCTATATCAACCCGGACAGCATCAACAGCTGTATCATCAAAGCCAGACTGCAGTTCCGCGAACGCGCCATGGTCACAGGCCTCAAGAAAGTCATGCGCAGCGTGGTTCACAACATTGCTCTGGAAGCCCATAGTGTGAACCGGCGCCTGCGCCGCCGCATGATGCCGCCCCCGGGAGGTGCAGCCACCCTGCTGCTGGCCGGAGTGCTCGCCACCGGGCTGATATCGAACGCGTCTGCACAGGAAACGCCACCGCCCCCCCCTGCCACGGTAGAGCTGGTGCAGGATGATACAGCAGAGGAAGTCCTCCCCACGCCACCCACGCCCTCCGCACCGGCAGATGCTGCGGCGCAGCCTCAGCAGCAGGCGGCACCGGCGACAGCGACCACCCTTGTGCCGCGATGGAGTGAGGAGCATTACCGCCTTCTCATGGCCGGAGAACTGGCCACGGGCTACATCTCGCTGTTCCCCGCGCCCCCGGAGGCCGATAAGGAGAAAAAATCCGCAGCTCGTCCCGAAAAGAAAAAAGCGGAACGACCGACCCGGCCTGTGCGACGCTCCGGAACCGGCAAAGGGATGGAAGAAAGTGACACGACAGTGCCGGTTCAATACCATGCGGCCTATACGGCAGAGTCACTCTCCGGGCTGACTGACCCGCAACAACTCCTCAGTACCATGGAGCGCAACGATGTGCTCTACGTCCTGCACGAGCTGAATGTACACGCCAATTTTCACATTTATGTGACCCTGTTCAAGGGGACTCAGCAGATTCCCACCGACCTCACAACAGCCAATCTGCTCAACGCCCACGCCCCGCGCAGCGATTACGCCGTCATGCTGCGCTACCCCATCGGCATGCCCTCTGCCATAGAAATAGCCTACAAAGGCATACCCAAGGATAAAATTTCCCGCCCTGAGTGGCTGGAAAAGGTGCGCGTGGCGGCAGCCTCCGATGGTGAAGGAGGTGTTGCCGGACTGATGGCGGCCATTCACTGTATCTCTGCCTGCATCACTCCCGTATCCGGCGATTTCCCCAAAACACACGCTGAGCATTCCGTCAGGCTGCCGGAAAAAATCACCATCGAGTACCGCCCGGAAGAAAAAAAGGAAGAGGATTCGCTCAGGAAAAAGCTCGCTTCCATGGCCACGGATCCCATCAACCTGCCCTATTTCATCACGCTGGGAATCGTACTGCTGGTGGCCGCGCTGACCTTTGCCTACTACTTCCTAGTGCGGCGCAAAGGCGCCATCCTGCTGGAAACCACGCCGGATTTGCGGCTCTCCTCCCCCTTCGGTGCCGGCGTCAGCCGTTATGTCCGCTACCTGGACGGCAAGGAAGCCAGTCAGGCCAAACGACTGTTCTGAATTCACCCGCAGAAAAAAAGCGGAAGCACCTGTGAGGCGCTTCCGCTTGGCAGAATGAACCGGCTCTATTCTATCAGACCTCAAGGTACTTTGCCTTGGGCAGATTGCACACCGGGCACTTCTCCGGCGCAGACTCCGCGGCAAAAGTATCACCGCAAAGCGGGCAGACGTAGTACTTCTCCGGCAGGTTGAGCTTCTCGCCCGCCTCCAGCTGGCGCAGAGCCTCTCCATAGAATTCGGCATGTCCCTTTTCGGCCTCCTTGGCCCAGGTGAATGAACGCACGGCGTCCTTCACCCCCTCGGCCTCAGCATCCTCAATCATGGGAGGGTACATCTCCGCAAACTCGTAAATCTCGCCAGCCTTGGCATCGCGCAGATTTTCGATAGTGTTGCCCACATGCATCTCGATGTCCAGCTCAATGGGCTCGCAGCCCAGCTTGACCAACACCTTATTGTGGTTGGTGGCGTGAATGCGTTCTGCCCTGGCGGCTGCCTCAAACATCTTCTGAATCTGAGGATAACCTTCCTGAGCGGCGCGGGTGGCATAGGCAGAGTACTTGGCGCAGGCCTTGCTCTCGCCCATGATTGCAGTCTTGAGATTTTCAATGGTGGTTGCCATGCTATCCTTTTACCCCCGGATACAGAGTTAGACAAGACTAAAGTTCAAACAATCAGGACATGAAAGAAACGGCCGCCGGAAGGCGTATTCCTATGCATGAAGATACGACACCTTCTGACGCCCGTGCTGCTGGGAGTCACCCTCTGCAGCGCCGGAGAATACCGAGAACCAACCGCCGGAGAAGATTTTGCCCGTATGCGGGTGAACTGGACTCCCCGGGAAGAGGACCGGGCCATCGCCGCCCGCGCCTGGGAAATGCTCAGCGACAGCCACCGGGGACTACCCCGGAGTGAGCGCAAGCTGCGGGTGGTCTATGTGACGTTCCGTGACCGGCCAGCGCTACCGGGTTACCGCGAACGCTATGATCGCATCATGAAGAACATTCAGGCGTTCTATGCCGACCAGATGAAAGCCAACGGCTTCCCGGCCCTGACCTTTGACCTGGAGCTGGACGAAGCAGGCAAGGTGGTGGTGCACGAGGCGTATGTGGACAAGATGATGGCAGAGGTGGGTATCCGCAGCTCCGGCACCATAGCCCGCGAGGCCGCCCGCAAAGTGCTGGCCGAAAAGGGGCTGAATATGGACAATGAACACATTCTGCTGGTGTGCCAGCTGCCGGATGGTGTGGGCCCCTACTACGGCGCCGGCCACAGCCACGCCGGCATTGGCTACACCTGCGACCAGCCCGGGCTTGACCCTCTGAACTTCTGCGACCCGCAGGAGATGAAGGACGCCCGCTATCCGATGACACGCGGCCGTAACACCACGGTATATGTGGGCGGCACCACACACGAGCTTGGCCACGGCTTCGGCCTGCCCCACACAGGCGAAGACCCCCGCTACCCGGATGCCTCCTGCCGCTCGCTCATGGGCGATGGTAATCACACCTACGGCAATGAACTGCGCGGCGAGGGCAACGGCAGCTATCTAGCCCCCGCAGACGCCATGAAACTGGCCTCCAGCCCCCTGTTCTGCGGCGTGGAAACCACCCTCGCCGCCGACCGAATCCCCGGAGAGCTCTGCGGCTCCTACGAACCGATGACCGTGGAAAAACTGGAGATAACGCCCGTGGCAGAGGGAGTGCGCGTGAAAGGCAAAATCAACCCGGAGCGCAAGCCCTACGGCGTGACCCTCTATCTGGATCCGCCGGAGGACGACCCGTGGGTGGAATATGACGGCGAGCGCTTCATCCGCCCCCGTGGCTGGTGCGACTACGACACCAGCGCCGTGACCGGAAACATCTCCCCGGAGGGTGAGTTCGATATCACCATCACCCGCCCCGGCTACAAAAAGGACAAGATTGAGCTGCGCCTCACCGTGCTCAATGCCAACGGCTCTCGCGGTATCCACTTCGAGATGCTCACCGTCACCCCGGAAGGATTCATCCTCAAGAAATAACCCCTCTGTTTCCCGCGAAAGAAAAGCCGCTGCGGGTCATGATGCCGCAGCGGCTTTTTTACATTGGCCGGAGGTACTTACAGGGTAGCAATGATGGCATCGCCCATACCGGCGGTGCCGACACGGATTTCGCCCTTGGCACCGGTGGCCAGATCCCCTGTGCGATAACCGGCGGCAATGACAGCACGCACCGCGCGGTCCACATCATCGGCCGCAGCCGTCTCGCGGCAGGTATAGCGCAGCATCATCCCCATGGAGAGAATCTGAGCAATCGGGTTGGCAATCCCCTTGCCCGCAATGTCGGGGGCAGAACCGCCGGAGGGTTCATAGAGCCCGAAGAAGCTGTCCGCCCCTTCGCAGAGGGAGGCGCTGGGCAGCATGCCGAGCGACCCACAGACAATCGCCATCTCATCCGTCAGGATATCACCGAAGGTGTTCTCTGTCACCATCACATCAAACTGGCCGGGATTGCGCACCAGCTGCATGGCGGCGTTGTCCACATACATGTGCGTCAGCTCCACATCCGGGTATTCCGCTGCGATGGTGTTCATCACCTCGCGCCACATCACCGAGGAGGCCAGCACATTCGCCTTGTCCACGCTGCACAGCTTCCCGCTGCGTCCGCGGGCGGCTTCAAATGCCACGCGGGCAATGCGCTCCACCTCGCTCTTCTTGTAAACAAGGGTGTCGATACCCACGATTTCGCCGTCGCGCTCGCCATAGAACTTCGGCTCGCCGAAATACATACCGCCGGTGAGCTCGCGCACGCAGAGGATGTCAAAACCATGGGGAATGAGCGAGGTCTTGATGGGGGAAGCCTCCACCAGCTCCGGCAGACAGATACCGGGACGCAGGTTGGCATACAGCGAGAAATGCTTGCGCAACGGCAGCAGCGCTCCGCGCTCCGGGCGCTCATCCGGGGGCAGCGTATCCCACTTCGGCCCACCCACGGAACCGAACAGGATGGCATCCGCCGCCTCACAGGCTGCCAGCGTTTCATCCGGCAGAGCCTTGCCGCAGTTGTCGATACCTGCACCGCCCACATAGCAGGCCGTACGCTCCGTGGCAAAGCCATGTTTCTTTTCCAGAGCATCCAGCACACGCAGCGCCTGCTCCATGACCTCGGGACCGATTCCATCGCCCGCCAGTACAGCGATTTTGTAAGTGTTCATGTTCGCGGGAGAGTTTAGCGCCCGCCCCTCTGTTTGTCAAGAGAATGAGACGCGCGGCAGCGATCGGGCGATAAATCTCTTGTCATGCCGCCGCAATTTCTGTATAATATAATGCGATATGAGAGTTACCTCCCGAATTCTGACAGGGTTGGTGGCGCTGGCGGGCGTCTTTGTCCCGCAGGCTCTCGCCGACCGCTACGCCGATTACTGGAAACCCGAAAACATGGCTAAGCTCATGTGCGCTTCTGTTCATATCGGTTATCTGCCCAACGTGGATAACTGCACAGCGGCCTACCAGGAGACCGTCATCGAAAAGAGTGCGCCCGGCACCTACTTCTGCTGCAACAACTTCTCCAATGCCTCCAGTGGCTATATCGGAGTACAGGAGTTGCGTCACAAGCGCAAGGACGGCAGCCCCATTCGCGTGGTTATCTTCTCCATCTGGGATGCCTCGGATACCGGCGATAATCCCCACGCCGCCCCTGAGCACAAGCGTGCCAAGCTGGTGCAGCGCGGCGAGAACGTGCGCACAGAGCGCTTCGGCGGCGAGGGCACCGGCGGCAAGTCCATGCGTGTGTTCGACTGGAAAGAGGGCGATGTCATCCGCACACTCGTGATTGAAAAGCCGGATGGCGAGCACTTCCGCCAGCTTGCCGGCTACCTAATGAATCCGGAAACTGGCGCATGGGAGCTGCTGAGCTGCTGGCGCGTGCAGGCCATTCGCCGTGGATTGGGCAGATGCTGCGGCTTTGTTGAGGACTTCCAACGCAATGTTGAATCCAAGAACTACGAGCGCCGCGCCACTTTCGGCCCCGCTTTCCGCTGGGATGGGCAGAAGTGGCATCCTGCCACGGAGTTCCGATTCACCAAGGACGGCAACCCCAACAACAACATCAACTGCCGCTTCAACCCGGAGCGCGGCTACTTCTCCCTCGCCACCGGCGGCAACATCGCCATGAAGCCCGATTTCAAGGTGTTTGAAACCAAGCCCCTCCCGGTGAAACCCACGGCTCAGGAGCCCGGGGAAGGTGTCATGAAGCTCATCAACGCCCCCAAGCTCGACATCATCGAATACGAGGGCATGGGCGCCGAAATCAAGTAAGCAATTTCCCTGCAATAACTTAATCTCCCGGGCGGGTCGACCCTCGTCCCTCACCTTTTTCTCTCCGCCGCGGCAAAAAAAGCTTCGGGAAAGCCGATTTTTCTTGCAAAAATAGATGGCAGCGTTTAATATGAGTATTGCAGAAAGGACGTTTGACGGCCTTCCCCTGCACCAACAGAAACCAACCAATAGAAAGAGGTACAGACCATGCCGAATTCAGAAACGAACATTACTGTTACGGGGCGTCACATTGAGGTGACTGAGGCAATCCGCGAATTCGCCACGAAGAAAATCCAAGGCATTCATATCGACTATCCGAAGATTGTGGAAGCCCGTGTGGTGGTGGATGTGCAAAAGGAGCGACAGATGGCAGAAATTGTTCTGTTTTGTGCTGACCATATCACCATTCAGGCCTCGACCACCGGAGCAGACCTGTATGCCGCCATTGATGAGACGGTGACCAAAATCATGCGCCGCATGCGCAAGCACAAAACCCGCCTCATGAAGCATTTCCGTCCGCACCGCTCCAAGAGCATCCGCAAGCTGGATGAGAAGGTGTATGAGGAGGAAGTGCTGGACTATGATGTGGACATTGATGCACCGGAAGATCCCAAGCCCGTGCGCATCTCCCGCGAAGGCTACGACCTGCGCACCATGTACAAGGAAGATGCCATCATGGAGCTGGAAATCTCCGGCAAACCTTTCGTGCTGTACCGCAATGCCCGCCGCAACGTGCTGCAGATCGTCTATCGACTGCGCCCCGGCGAGTATTCCATCATCGAGCTGGGCAACGAGCTGAAAGCCTGATTCTCCCGGCTCCGGCGGGTAATCCCGCCCATCAACTTCCCCGTTGCCCCCGCACCGACCACGGCGCGGGGGCATTTCTTTTACACGTGTCATGAGATAAAACTTGCCAAAACAGGATATTTATAGTACCCTCATCGCGTGCGCGAGCATGCGGGCGCCTCAACAAACAGGCTGAGGCGTCCCCGGGTTCGCGTATGGTAACTTATCGTCAGTTATTATGAACACCACCATCAAAAGCCTGATTAAAATCATCATCGTGCTGCTCCTGAGCGGCAGCATGCTCATGATTCCGTTTGAAGATATGGGTGTGGCCATCAATGTCATCCAGGCGCGAGTCATCGCCCTGTTCATTTTTGCCGCACTCATGTGGATTCTGGAGCCCATTCCGATTTGGACCACCTCCGTGCTGGTGATTACCCTCACCCTGCTGGGCATGTCCAACCAGTCCCTGAACTTTCTCCGGGTTGACCGTTATGATTCCACTGCGGTGAAGGCCATCATTGCCGATGCCTATGGCCCCGGCGCGGATGCCGCTACTGTGGAGGCCACTCAGTCCGCTGTGCTGGCAGACATGAAGAAGCAGACCTCTCTCAGCTCCGGCTATGTGCGCACCACCATCAATACGGCCATCCTCAAGCCCGTGGTGACCAACAAGGCTGACGAGGCTCAGAAGGCTGCCCTGCTGGCTGCTGCAGGCCGTCTGTACGATGGTGAACTGAGCAAGAAGATTGATGACCTGAAGCTCATCAGCGTCTCGAAGCAAAAGAGCATCTTTGCCACTTTCGCAGACCCCATCATCATCCTCTTCCTCGGTGGTTTCTTCCTGGCAGATGCCGCCACCAAGTACCGTCTGGACATCAACCTGGCTCGCGTGCTGCTCAAGCCCTTCGGCACCAATCCCAAGTATGTGCTGCTGGGGCTGATGAGCGTGACGGCCATCTTCTCCATGTTCATGAGCAACACGGCCACCGCCGCCATGATGCTCGCCCTGCTCACCCCCGTGCTGGCTCTCTTCAAACCGGAGGATCGCGGCCGCGCCGCCTTTGCCCTCTGCATCCCGATTGGTGCCAATGTGGGCGGTATAGGCACCCCCATCGGCACACCACCCAACGCCATCGCCCTCAAAGCCATGCAGGATCTGGGGCTGGACGTATCCTTCGGCAAGTGGATGGCATTCGGCATTCCTTTCGTGATTATCATGCTGCTGGTTGGTTGGATTATCCTCATCAAGATGTTCCCCATCTCCCAGCCCAGCCTGGATCTCTCCAAGGAGCTCAAGGGTAAGTTCCTCAAGACTCCCAAGGCCATCGTGGTGTACGCCACCTTCATCATCACCATCCTCATGTGGATTATCCCCAAGGAGTATCACGGGCTGGATGCCAACTCCGTGGCCATCATCCCCATTGCGGTGTTCTCCGTGACAGGTGTCATCACGAAGAAGGATCTGCGCTCCATGAGCTGGGATGTGCTCTGGCTGGTTGCCGGTGGCTTCGCCCTCGGCGTGGCTCTCAGCGAGACTAACCTGGCCAAGGACATGATCAGCGCCATTCCCTTCGGCGAGTGGAACTCCACGGTACTGCTCATCGGTGCCAGCTGCATCTGCCTCTTCATGGCCACCTTCATGAGTCACACCGCCACGGCTGCCCTGCTGGTGCCCATTCTGGCCGGTGTTGCCGGTGCCATGCTTGCCACCGGCTCCATGGATAATCCCGGCGCTGTCGCCTTGCTGGTCACAGTGGCTTTCGCCTCCTCTCTGGGTATGGCGCTGCCTATTTCTACCCCGCCCAACGCCATGGCCTACGCCACAGGCCTCGTCGAGCAGAAGGGTATGGCCATCTCCGGCACCATCCTCTGCATCCTGGGGCTGGTCATCACCATCGTCCTGATGACTGCTCTGGGCGCTGTCGGCTTCTTCGGTTAAGCCGGATATTCCCAGAAAAACTTTCCCGCCTGCCGGTTCCGACCGGCAGGCGTTTTTTGAACTGCCCACTTACCAAAACGCCCAACCGGACGAAAGCCACGATCGGGCAGAAATAACGGGGGATAATATCGCAGCCGGATGAACAACCCGGTGGCTTGCACAATGCCGATGTTGGTGCGAGTCCTTTGATTTACCGGCGGGAGCAGAGCGCCGCTATGCCGCCACCCACAAATATCAGGCCCACCATGGCCGGTAATAGTGCCGCAAGCCATTGCTCCGCATCTGCATTCTGTTGCAGAGCCAAGGCCTCCATCCCGCCCAGGATAAGGGAGGTAGCTCCAACGGCAAAACAGATGATACCTGCCACCAGCTTCATCCTGCGCTCGCTGTACTGCTGCTGGTGTTCTTCTTCTGCAGCGTGTTCGAGGGCCTGCTCCGGCGAGACTGTCTCCAGCAGACCGTTCAGCACCTCCAGCGTGGCATTGACATCCCGCAGCCACAGAAAGCCGATGGGAAGATGCTCACCGTTGACGGCATACTCCGTGTAATCAAACACCAGATGCCCCCGCCCGCGGCGATCCTGCTTCACTTCTTCCGTCATTCCCGGGTGAAGCCCGAATGCCCGCAGCTTCACCCTGCCAAAAAATCGGCGCTGCGTCAGATTTTATGACGAAGACTAAAACTGACCACCCTGCCCAGAATCCGTTATAATGAGGTGTGAAAACAATAAACGAGATTCTACCAATCGCAGGATGGTCAGCTTACGCCGTTGAGTATACTA
>JAFUQZ010000072.1 GCA_017472085.1 Akkermansia sp.
CATCGCATTCGGAATGCGATGTACAGCCGGATTATGTAAAGAGCATATTGGAGTCGATACTAATACTTTTCGGGCTTCGTACATCCATAACACAGACTCTTTCCACGCATAAAAAAGGGCTGTCCGCAAGTGACAGCCCCTGAAAATGGATAATAGCCGGTGTTGTTATTCCTCCGGGAAACCGGTCTGAGCTTCGGAAAGGCCGGGCAGATTGTCGAGGGCCGCCTTGATATCGTCATACTCCTCACAGTCCACAATCTCCAGCTCATTGAAAGCCTCCACCTGCTTGATGAGTTTGGCATACGTTCTCTTCAGCTCGCGGGCGTTCTTCTTTCTCACTTCATCCATGGCGAGACCGGTGGGACGCGTGGCAGGGCCGGCATCGCCGAGGGCCGTCCGGTTCGTCTTGCCGGAGCCGGTCAGCTCCAGAATCTTCTCTGCCTGTTTTTTGGCACTCCTGGCATCCTTTACTTTCTTGAGCAGGGAGGCCAGCTTCTTGTTGCGCTTGAGCTCGTCCTTCACGTATGCTGCGGCCTCCTTGCGGGCCTCGCGCATCTCGGCGGCATCCTCCTTGGTCGGTGCAGCCTTCTTTGCCGGAGCCTCATCGACGGGATCCGCAAAATCCTGAGCCATTACCGGGCACAGCAGCAGCCCCGACACCATCATCACGAAAAGCAGAAGACGTTTCATGCGGCGCATCGTGGCACTACCTTCCGCTTTTGTCAAGCACTTACTGTCAACTTTTCTTCAATTTTACCGCAAAAGATGCAATAAAGCAAGCTTGACCCCCTGCAAACGTTGTGCTAAGCTGAAAGACGGTGCAGGAAAAACATCGACATCATGCATATCAACCGGGAAATATCGTGGCTGGAGTTTAACCAACGGGTGCTGAATCAGGCTCGGCGGCAGGATTTACCCCTGCTGGAGCGGCTCAAATTCCTCTCCATCACCGCCAGTAATCTGGATGAGTTCTTTCAGGTGCGCGTGGGCGGTCTTACCCTGCTGCGGCAGAGCGGCAAGGCGAAGCGTGATTTGACCGGGCTCACTCCCACGGAACAGCTGGAGCTGATACGCACCCGCGCCGGGCGCATGGTGGATGAGCAGTATGATTTACTGCGCCGGGAGCTCATGCCTCTGCTGGAAGAAGCGGCACTAAGCCCGCTGACACGTGCTTCACTCACAGAAATGCAGTGCGCGGCACTGGAGGAACAGTTCATCTCCTCCATTTCCCCTTTGCTTACCCCGCTGGCCATGGAGGTGGAAATCCCCCCCACCCTGCCCAATCTCAGTATCATTCTGGGTGTTGAGCTGCTGAGCGATGCGAGCGAAACCGGCTCGCGTTTCGTGGCGGTTACCCTGCCGGACTCGCTGCCACGCCGCGTGGAATCCGCCGTATTGGGACGCGGGCGCTATGTGATGCTGGAGGCGCTTACCGCCGCCTATATCCACCATCTTTTCCCCGGGGAGCAGGTGCTACGCTGCCACCCCTTCCGAGTGACCCGCAACGGCGATATCGCTGTTGCGGAGGAAGAGGGTGGCGACTTCGCCCACGAAATGCGAGAGGTGCTGGTTGCTCGCAAGTTCTCCGACTGCGTGCGTCTGGAAATCCCTGCCGACACCCCGGAGAGATTCATCTCCCGCGTAGCGGGCATTGTGGGCGCGGCGGAAGATGCCATCTACCGCGTTCCCGGTCTGCTGCGGCTGGTAGATTTCGGGCAGATGGCCTTCGAACCCGGCAATGACCAATACAAGATAGAGACCTGGACTCCCAGCTGGCCTGCCGGGGTCGACCCGGAACTGACCATGTTTGAAAACATCGCAGAGGGGGATATCCTCATTCACAATCCCTACGAAAGTTACGAACCCGTGGTGAAGCTCATCGAGGAAGCCGCCGCCGATCCGGATGTGGTGGCCATCAAGCAGGTGCTCTACCGCACGGCGAAGAACTCCCGCTTCATCCGCGCCCTCTGCCGCGCCGCCGAATCCGGTAAGCAGGTCACCGTTCTGGTGGAGCTCAAGGCCCGATTCGATGAAAGCCACAACCTCGCCCAGGCCGAGCAGCTGCAACGCTCCGGCGTGCAGGTCGTCTACGGCGTGAAGGGATTCAAGACCCACGCCAAAATCATGCTCATCGTCCGGCGCGAGAATGGTTCCCTGCGCCGCTACTGCCACATCGGCACCGGTAATTACAACGAGAATACCGCCCGCATCTACAGCGACCTCTCCCTGCTCACCTGCGATGAGAATCTGGGGGCGGATGCCTCCCAGTTCTTCAACTCCGTCATGGGGCTCACCCGTCTCATGCAGTTCCGCCGTGCTTTCCCCTCCCCCACCATGATGAAACCGCGACTGCTGGACCTCATCAACGCAGAAACCCAGCGCGCCCTCCAGGGAGAGAAAGCCAAAATCCGCGCGAAGATGAACTCGCTCAACGATGTGGATATCATGTCCGCACTGGAACGAGCCGCAGAGGCGGGGGTCAAAATCCGGCTGAACATCCGCGGTATCTGCTGCTGGGCACCGGGCACCCCGCAGGCCCAGGCCAACACCCGTATCATCAGCATCGTGGACCGCTACCTGGAGCACGCCCGCATCCTCACCTTCCACAACGGCGGCAGCCCGCTGGTCTACATCGCCAGCGCCGACTGGATGAGCCGCAACCTCGACCGCCGGGTGGAAATGATGGTACCCATTGAAGACCCTGCGCTGGCACGCCGCGTGCAGGATATTCTGGATGCCTGCTTCAAGGACAACACGCAGGCATCCATCATCGAGCCGGACGGCACCTCCCACCCGGTGGAGGGCCACGGCAAAAAGCCCTTTGCCATGCAGCGCCACCTCCACAACCAGGCCCGCAAACAGGCTCGCGCCCGTGCACGCGCCGCACGCCGGATGCTGGAACCTCACCGCCCTAAAAAAGGCAGCGGGGAGAATGAGTTGTTGATTGACGAATGACGATTTACGAATTCAAAGCTCGCTGCGCTTTGCGCAGATGTTTCGACTAACGCTAAGCATCAATCATCGTTCATCATGCAAGCAGAGTGAGCGTTTTTTTCAACACCCTTATCAGAGGATGTAGGAGCTGATGAGCTTGCTAAGTGCCACGATATCGCAGTTCCCCTTTATCTCAAAACGCACCCGGCCTATCCCGCTGTAGAAGAGATCCAGCTCGCAGTCGCGGTCAAATGTGCCGGCGGTTTCCACAGAATAAGCCTGCACCTTGCTATATGGGAGTGAGGTGTAGTCCACTTTCTTGCCCGTGATACCCTGCACGTTGGCGGAAATGACCCGCTTGTCGGTGAAAACCACAAAATCGCGAATCGTCTTGAATGCCGCCACTATCGCTTCTCCCTCCACCAGAAGGGGAATCACCTTGTCTGCCACAGACTTGGGTTCCACGGGCGAAAGCTTGAAAAATCCGTTCTCAAAATCAATCATGGTTCTATATGTTGGGTTAACTGTGTATCAGTATATCAGCCCTGCACCATAAATCAAGCCCGTTATGTCAGAAACAGCGGCGGGGCGGGACTTGCGGGAGCGGGGAGAATATGATATGCTGGGCACACGATGAAAACCTCCACCATTTGCGTTCAGAGCGGCTGGGATCCGAAGAAGGGTGAGCCGCGTGTGCTGCCCATTTACCAGTCCACCACCTTCAAGTACGAGACGAGCGACCAGATGGCACGCCTGTTCGATTTGGAGGAGTCCGGCTTCTTCTATACCCGACTGCAGAACCCTACCAACGAATGTGTGGCGAAAAAGATTGCTGAGCTGGAGGGCGGCGTGGCTGCCATTCTGACCTCCTCCGGCCAGGCGGCTTCGTTCTACTCCATCTTCAACATCTGCGAGGCCGGTGACCACTTCATCTCCACCTCTGCCATCTATGGCGGCACGTTCAACCTCTTTGCCGTCACGTTCAAGAAGCTGGGTATCGAGGTCACTTTCGTGGACCAGGATGCCCCGGAGGAAGAGATTCAGAAGGCATTCCGGTCCAACACGAAGTGCGTGTTTTCCGAGACGATATCCAACCCCTCCCTGCAGGTGCTCGACATCCGCAAGATGGCCGATATCGCCCACAAGAACGGCGTGCCGCTGATTGTGGACAACACCTTCGCCACTCCCATGAACTGCCGTCCCTTCGAGCACGGCGCCGATATCGTCATGCACTCCACCACCAAGTACATGGATGGCCACGCCACCCAGGTGGGCGGTGTGATTGTGGACAGCGGCAAGTTCGACTGGAATGCCCACGCAGACAAATTCCCTGGGCTGACTCAGCCGGATGATTCCTACCACGGGCTCGTGTACACAGAGGCGTTCGGCGCCGGTGCCTACATCACCAAATGCACCGTCCAGCTCATGCGCGATCTGGGCTCCATTCCCTCGCCCATGAATGCGTTCCTGCTCAATCTTGGGCTGGAGACGCTGCACCTGCGCGTGCCCCGCCACTGTGAAAATGCCCGGAAGGTGGCCGAGTTCCTGGAATCCCAGCCGGATGTGGCCTGGATTAACTACGCCGGGCTTCCCTCCAATCAGTACTACGCCCTGGCTCAGAAGCAGTTCGACGGCGGTCGCACCTGCGGTGTCGTTACCTTCGGCATCAAGGGTGGTCGCGAGCGCGCCATCAGGTTCATGGACAGTCTGAAGCTGGCCGCCATCGTGACCCACGTGGCCGATGCCCGCACCTGTGTGCTGCATCCCGCCAGCCACACTCACCGCCAGCTCTCCGATGAGCAGCTCATCGAAGCCGGCGTGAAGCCCGACCTCATCCGCTTCTCCGTCGGTATTGAGGATGCAGAGGACATCATCGATGACCTCAAGCAGGCACTCGCCGCTATCCAATAAACGGCTTGACGAATAATACCATTCATCAGGAACACCCCTCCTGCATCACCATGCCGGAGGGGGATTTTTTATATCCACACCCCACCAATTCCCGAAATTCGGGAATTGGGTAAAAAAAATCAGTCGGCACAGTAGTGAATCCGCACGCTCAGCCCACGCTCTCGAATTTTGCTTGCACCGGGCGGTATTCCGTGTATACTGGCAGAGTATTAACCACATACTACCATGATAAATAAAACTACCTTCCTTACACTGATGCTCGGCGTCTCCGGCGCTTTCGGGATGACAGAAGCGGAGTTCAAGGCCCTCTACGAACGAACGGACAAGGATGCCGAAGCCTGCTACCGGCTCTACGAGGCCTACCGCGACGGCGATGGGGTGGAAAAGAACGCAGCCAAAGCCCGCAAATGGTTGCTGGGGGCTCACCGACTGGGCAAACCTGTCTACAATGAAATCGCCACTCAACCCTGGCGCAAAAAGGCCAGACTCAAACCCGGTCGCAAACTGACTCCCAAGTTCAGCGAAGAAACAATTCGGGAAAAAGGCAAAGAGATTTATCAGATACTCCACGGGATGCACCCTGCCACTCAGAGCATGTACGGCGAAGAGCTCATGAAGCTGGAGGAGAAAATGGTACGCAAATTACTTGCAGAGGGGGCTGACCCCAACTACTGTCAGGATGAGCGCAATCTTCTCTGCAAAGCCCTGGAGCAAAATCACATGAAAATTGCCAAAATGCTGATTGCAGCCGGAGCTGACCCGGAGGTACAGCACCGCGCAGCCTGGGTTGCCGCCGAAATGGCTGCCGATTTTGAGGAACGCGTCAGCCCGAAAGAAAAGATATGGCGACAGAACGGCGACCGAAGACGCATTCCTCTCAAGGAAATTGTTGATTTTCTCATCAGGAGCGGAGCAGACTTTACCGTGCATGACACGGCGGGGAGAGCCCCTCTCCACGCAGCAGTAAAAAGCCGCTCCACCAAATTAGTGGAGCTGTTCTGCAAAGCCGGCGCTGATCCGAATATGAAAGGCAGCATCTATGAAATAGCCGGTCCGGTGGACAAAAAGGCATACTATTACCAATTATTCCGCATCAACGATGAAGAAGCGCCTCTGTTCTATGCCATTCATTGCGCGGATGTGGAGTTAGTGAACTGCCTATTGCAACACGGAGCCTCACCTACCATGCCGAACGGCAAAGGAATCACTCCTCTGCAAATGGCTGAGAAGCATATGAAGGAAGAACAAACTGCTCCGCACGGACGCCCGGAATATGTGCAGAAATACCGCCGCATCATGCAGGTGCTGCATCAGGCCATCCGGGCAGCAGCTCCGGCATCCAACCCCTGATACTCTTTTCCATACGCCTCTCCCTGACAAAAAAGGCTGTTCCTTTCGGAACAGCCTTTTTGGTGAAATATCGAAGGGAGAACTATTAAGCCTCCTCGGTGGCGGCGGGAGCCTCCTCCACCTTCTCGCCCTTGACCACGAGCACCACCTTGACGGTAGCGGTGACCTGAGCATGAAGCTTGGCGGCAACCTCGTAGGAGCCGGACTTCTTGAGGGGCTTCTCCAGCTCGATGGTGTGGCGGTCGATCTCGATGCCGAGAGCAGCCAGACCTTCGGTAATCTGCTGGTTGGTGATGGCGCCGAACACCTTGCCATTCTCGCCGGCCTCAAGGGTGAGGTTCACCGTGACGGCAGCAATCTTGGCAGCAATCTCCTGGAAGTTGGCCAGCTCTGCGGCCTCGCGCTCAGCGCGCTTCTTCTGGAGCATGTTGATGAAACGCTGGTTGGCGGGAGTAGCCTCGAACGCAAGACCCTGGGGAATCAGGTAGTTGCGGCCGTAACCAGCCTTCACGGTAACGAGGTCGGCTTCACAGCCCAGACCATCGATTTTCGTAGCGAGAATAACTTTCATGTTAGCCATAACTCAGTAATTTTGGGTTAAGTGAGCGGGTTATGTACACCATTTCCGGGGCAAAGTCAAGCAAAACCTGCCATTTCAGGCTTCTGCAGCGGCTTTTTTTCTCTTTTTCTTACCTTTTTTCTTCTTCCCCTTCTTTTTCTTCGGTTCAGCAGCAGTATCATCAGCGGCAGCCTCATCATCAGCTGATTTGGAGGATTTTTTGACCTTTCCCACAGGAAGGTCCTCGCCGGTCAGGATGCTTTCCAGCGGGAAACTCAGGAAGCCGATACCGCGCTCACCGCGCCCGGGCAGGCTGTGGCTGGTCTCATAAAACAAGCCGACGGTGGTCGGATTAATCATGGTCAGGCAGGAGTAGCCACTGCATTGGCGAGTATCGTAGAGATACCCCTCACTCCAGGTATTGCCGTCATCCTCGGAATAGCGGATGCTCATGGTGTTGCGGGAACCGGCATTGGGGTTGGAGAAAAGAAGCAGGTCGTGCTTCTTTGTCCTGAAGCGAATGATGGAGCCCTGGCAGGTGGGTTCGCGCAGGGTGTTGTTATTCGTCGCATGCGGCTCCCAGGTGGCGCCCAGATCCTTCGTCACATAGACAATACGATTCCCCTGGCGGGCCTCGTTACGGCAATTAATCATGATGGAGCCATCGTTGAGCTCCACAACCTGGCATTCAGAGGTGGAATGCGGCACACCGGTGCCGTATTTCCAGCTCTTCCCCCCATCTGCGGAGTAGCAGATGGTGCTCATGCAGCGAGGGCTGGCTCCATTCTGCCAAATCTGGGCCGGGAAAACGATGGTGCCGTCCTTCAGGGTAATGCCGTTGCCCGGTCCGGCCAGAATGGTGGTCCACTCCGGTTTCTTGATTTCCTTCGTGGGGTTGACATGCTCCTTGCTCCAGGTTTTGCCGTCGTTATCGCTGTATACCATTTCCCATTGCCCGGTGGAGGCGGGGTCCAGGCCGGTCTTGGACACATTCAGGCTGGCGCCGCCGCTGAAATGGCAGGCAAGCGCCTGCATCCAGATGCGGCCTTTCTTATCCTCCAGGATGCAGGGGTCTCCGCAGCCGTTGTTGCCGCCGGGGCCGGAATCCATCCCCACCGCCGGGGTTGTCCAGGTCTGGCCGCCATCCTCAGAGCGCACCACCGCCACATCAATATCCGCACAGAGGTCACCCTCGTGCGTGTATCGGGCATCAAAACAGCCGATGAGTGTACCCTTTCTGCTGCGGATAAGGCCGGGAATGCGAAATGCCTTGCAGGCGCGGTCAGCCCCCGCTGTCTGATTACCCACCGTTTCTCCGGGAACGGCCACCAGATAGCCCATGCGCTGGGTAACCTCTCCCTCCAGTTTGGTTTTCTTGCCCTTGGCGGTGACCACCACGTCCGAGAACGTCAACAGGCCGCCGATGGTGGCTTTCTTGCTCAACTGCACATCCACCCAGAGCCAGTTCTCCGCGGCAGCATCCGGCAAATCGCCTTTCAAACGCTTGAGCACCACCCCCTCGCCGGAGGGTTTGCCCTCTGCCAGCACCACATCATCCGCAAACTTGAGCCCTTTCTCATCGCCCAGACGCAGCCGCACGACTTCCACGGCCTTGGGATCAGAAATCCTGATGGCAATTTTCTCCGGAATCAGCAGCTTGCCCTCGCCCTCACACTGCAGCTTGATGGCAAAGGCCGGGCTGATGGGTGCCCGACGAAATACCGGATAGGCACCGGGGTTGTGCAATTCCACGGAAGAAATTTCGGGTGCAGACGTTGCCACCATCGGCAATCCCAGCAACCCACAGAGTAGTAAGGAACAAATACCGGAACGTATCATACCCCCGCATCCTAGCAGATTCTCCCGCTGTCAGCAAGAAAAAAAGAAAAATGGCACACTCACCCCACATGTGTCCCAAAGTTTTTCAGGGAGGAGCAAGGTGATAACCTCTTTCTTGCTGGCACAAAAATAAAAATGGAAGGTTGTATTTATCCCAATAAACCTTATATTGGGGTTGCATAAAACACACACCTTCCATGGCTA
>JAFUQZ010000073.1 GCA_017472085.1 Akkermansia sp.
AGTTAAAGACCAAGGTGAGAAAGCACATGATGAAGCGGCAAAGAGAACCACTCATTGTCAAAAAATTCTTCAAAAAGCCCAGCACAGCTTATGCTGAGGACGAGGATAAGAATGTCTGATTAATTGTAGCCAGATTAATAACACGAAACGTCTGTAGTATCGTGGATTGAGCTCATTGTGCTGATTGTACAAATAGTGATATTTGTCGTGAAGCTTTAATGGCTCAGCGCAGTTGGGTTCGCCACCCAGCTGGCACCTCTTTTTTACACTTTTTGAGCTTAGAACTTTAGTAAATGCTTGACAAAAGCGCTAATTTTAGTATCATTCTTCTAAGAAATCCACTACGGACAGTGTGACGTTTCCTAGTTTTCGGAGCTTTCCCAACGGCGTAAAGGGAAAGCCCCGCTTCTTTTGCCTTGTCTGAATCAGGTGAGCGGCTATAATAAGGCTATCAGAACATTGTGCGCTGATAAACAATTCTCCTGAAATGCCTCCGCCTTGTCACCGGGGGCATCTCTATTTTACCCCCTTGTGAACTTGTTGATAAGAATCCGCAACCGGGATTTGTGTGTTCCCTCGGGGATAATGATAACCACATACGAATACAATGCCGACCTCCGCATCGAAAAAGTTACCTACCACAATGGTAACTATGTGGAGTACGAATATGATAATCAGGGACGCATCACCAAGGAAACCCGCCCCTGGGTGATGGTGGCAAGAAGATGACTCGCAATGTCTATGCTGCCAATTCTTCCCGATTCTATGACACCCGCCCCATCAAGGTGTATACCGACTATGAGATGGCAAATGGTACATTCCTCAATCTCGCTGTTACGGATTACACATACGAGGATTCTGCAGAAGTGGAGCGCGTCTCCGCCACCACATACGCCGCTGGAGTAAGCCATCAGCAGGTGACGATTGATGAGACCTACGGAGAAGCCGCAGCATACAGCTATGCTATCGGTAAGCCCAAGTTCAGCCAGGCTATCAATGGCGTGCAGACGTGGCATGATTATGAAGCAACGACTGAACACGATGCAACTCATAAGCATACGGTCACAACCAAAGCCAATGGAGAACTGGTTGCCGCCCGGAGCCGCAAGACAGAGACGTTCCTTGCCGAGGATGAGCTCCGAGCGGAGGCAATGCGGTGTATGACATGCCGCAGCAGGGCGTTACGGATTGGACTTTTCTTTTCTGGCGGAATATGGTAGACTGCCGCCATGCAGTCAACATTCGGACTCATTTCTCTGGGATGCGCCAAGAATCAGGTTGATTCTGAAATCATGACGGGCGTGATGGAAGAAGCCGGCTTTGTTCACACGGAGCCGGAACGTGCGCAGGTGCTTATCATCAATACCTGCGGGTTTATTGACCCCGCCAAGCAGGAGGCTATCGATACCATCTTCTCTGCCGTGCGTGCCCGTGAGAATGGTGAGGCGCCTGCAGACCAGAAAATTCTGGTGGCCGGATGTCTTTCCCAACGCTATGCGAGCGATTTGGCGGTCTCTATGCCGGAGGCTGACTGTTTCATCGGGGTGGATAAAATCGGTGAGGTGGCAGAGATTGCCGCCGCCTGTCTGGATGGAAAGGCTGAGCGTATTTACACCACGAAGGTGTCTCGCCTGATGCCGGATTACGGGATGCCGCGCACGCTCATCTCTCCCCCGCATTATGCCTACATCAAGATTGCAGAGGGGTGCAACCATGCCTGTGCGTATTGTGCCATTCCCCGCATTCGCGGAGGCCACCGCAGCCGCCCGATGGCTAATGTGGTGAAGGAAGCCCGCCGCTGGGTGGAGCAGGGGGTGAAAGAAATCAACCTCATTGCCCAGGATACCACCTATTATGGCATGGATAAGTGGAAAGGCGGCGCCGATAAGACCAGCGGAGTGGATTCTTCCCGCGGCGACTCTCTTGCCGGACTGCTGCGTGAGCTGAACGCCATTCCCGGCGATTTCTGGATTCGCGTGCTCTATACGCATCCTGCCCACTGGAGCCGTGAGCTTATTGATACCTTTGCCGAATGTGACAAGGTGGTGAAGTATGTGGATATTCCGCTGCAACATATTGCCGACCACATTCTGGAGGAGCAGCGTCGCAAGACGGACGGGGACTATATCCGCCGTCTTATCCGTGACCTTCGGGATGCCGTGCCCGGTATCGGGCTGCGGACGACTTTTATCAGCGGTCTGCCCGGTGAGACGGAAGAAGACCATGCCGAGCTGCGCGATTTTGTGCGCGAGTTCCGTTTTGAGCGTGCGGGGGTGTTTGCTTATTCCAAAGAGAAGGGTACGCTCGCGGCCAAAATGAAACCGCAGGTGCATCATGCAACCAAGAAACGCCGCGCGAATGAGCTTTCGATGCTGATGGCCGGGATTGCTGATGAAATCGGTCAGGACTGCATCGGGCAGAAGATTCGGGTGCTGGTGGATGCTCCGGGGATTGCCCGCGGTCCCTGGGATGCGCCGGATGTGGATGGCTCCATTCATGTTGACCCCGCCTTGCCCGTGGGTGAGTTTGCAGAGGTGGAAATTGTGGATGCCATTGCCTACGAGCTGTTTGCCGAAGGCGCAGAAGAGGAATGAACCTGAAATAGAGGTAAAAAAGACTTGCAAATCAGATAGAAAGCTGCTAGATTCCGCAACCCCGTTCGTGTGACGGCTTTTCTCGGGAACAACATTTATCACGCACATGAAAAAAATCTTCCTTACTCTGTTGGCCCTGTCTGTGGCTGGGTTTTCTCCGGCCATGGCAGATGAGTCTACCTCCGACCTGGCGGTGAAAGCACGCGCAACGGTGTTGGCCAGTGCGCTGGAAATGCTCTCTCTGGAGGGGGCAGAGAAGTATCCTGAGATGCTGGCTCAGGGTATTGATGATCTTGTCAAGCAGATGAAGCTGGTGGAGGATATCATTGACGATGTTGATGAAGCTGCTGTGGCGGAGGCTGAAGCCGGACTCGCCAAATCTGCCAACTTTGATAAACTCAAAGCTGATTTCAGAGCTGCGGCAGAGCTAGTGGCCGGCCGGAATTACTATGACTGTGAGGCTCTGGAGGATGCTTTGGAAGACCTGGAAGACGAGATTCAGGATATGGAGTAATTTCGCTGCTGTCAGAATACTGCGCAGAAAAAATTCGAAAGCCCGGTGTTGAGTCATATTTATTTCTTGCCAAACCGGGCTTTCGTGTTAGAATAATGGCGTACGAACGTATAGTTCTCACAAAATTTAAATTATGAAACCTACACTCCTTGTACTTGCAGCAGGTATGGGCAGCCGTTACGGCGGCCTCAAGCAGCTTGACCCCATGGGCCCCAACGGCGAAGTAATTCTTGATTACTCCGTGTACGATGCCATCCGCGCCGGTTTCGGCAAGGTAGTCTTCATCATCCGCAAGGATTTTGAGGAAGCTTTCAAGAGCCAGGTGGGTGCTCGCTTTGCCGGTAAGATTGAAGTAGACTACGCTTTCCAGTGTCTGGATGACCTGCCCGAGGGGTACAGCGTTCCTGAGGGACGTGTGAAGCCCTGGGGCACCGCCCACGCTCTTCTGGCTGCCCGCGATGTGGTGAATGAGCCTTTCGGTGTGGTGAATGCCGATGACTTCTACGGTGCAGATGCTTTCGAGAAGGCCGCTGCTTTCCTGACTGCCGAACCCGGCTGCCCCTGCAAGGAGCACTATGGCATGATTGGCTATCCCCTCAAGAACACCCTCAGCGACCATGGTGATGTGAACCGCGGTATCTGCGGCATCAAGGGTGGTTACCTCGACAGCGTGGAGGAGTACACCAAGATTAAGATGGAAGAAGATGGCGTGTGCCGTGGTGACAGCCTGAGCGGCGAGCGCAAGCCTGTTGACCCCGAGGAGCTCGTCTCCATGAACTTCTGGGTATTCCCCGCCGGCTTCATTGCCCGTATCAAGGAGCACTTCACCGAGTTCATGGCCGCTCATGGTTCTGAGCTCAAGAGCGAGTGCTACATCCCCACCGTGGTGGATGAGCTCATCCACGCCGGCAAGGCTGATTGCAGCGTTATCAAGACCACCGCCAACTGGCTGGGTGTGACCTATCCCAGCGACAAGCCCGCTGTGGTGGAGAGCATCGCCAAGCTGATTGAGGACGGCGTCTATCCTGCCAAGCTCGGTTAATTTCAACAGAGTTATCTGATTATGTTCAATCTGAAAGCCATTGCTTCTCTGTTCGACCTCCGCGGGGACTACGTATTCGGTGAATCCTACGGTTCCGGTCACATCAACGATACTTTCCGTATCGAGATGGATCAGGCCGGTATCCGCGTGCGTTTCATCCTGCAGCGCGTCAACAGCAACGTGTTCAAACAGCCCATTCCCCTGATGGAGAACGTGAAGCGTGTCACGGACGAGGCGCTCCGCGTGCTGCTGGAAGAAGGCTGCAGGGAAGCCTACCGCCGCACCCTCACCATCATCCCCGCCAAGGACGGCAAGCCCTACGCTCAGGATGAGGAGGGCAACGTGTGGCGTGTGTACCCCTTCATTGAGCGTGCCCGCACCTACGACATGATTGAGAATCCCGGTCAGTGCGTGGAAGTGGCCCGTGCATTCGGCAACTTCCAGAAGCTGGGGGCCAATCTGCCCGGTGCTCCGCTGTTTGAAACGATTCCTGATTTCCACAACACCTCCAAGCGTCTGCAGAACTTCCGCAACGCCATTGCTGCCGACCCCCTGGGCCGCGCGGCATCCGTGCAGAAGGAAATTGACTGGTATCTCTCCCGCGAGGCTGATTGCCACCGCGTGGTGAACTATCTGGCCAGCGGAGAGCTGCCCCTGCGTGTGACTCACAATGACACCAAGCTCAACAATGTGATGCTGGATGACGTGACAGGGGAGGGCATTTGCGTGATTGACCTGGACACCACCATGCCCGGTTCCGCTCTGTACGACTTCGGTGATATGATTCGCACCTCCACGTCTCCTGCCGCTGAGGATGAGAAGGATATCTCCAAGGTGACCATGCGTATGGAGTATTTCGAGGCTCTGGCCAAGGGCTACTGCGAGGCCGCCACCTTCCTGACCCCGCTGGAGAAGGAGCTGCTGCCGTTCTCCGGCAAGCTGCTCACCATGGAGTGCGGTATGCGTTTCCTTACCGATTATCTGGAGGGCGATACCTACTTCAAGATTCACCGCCCGGAGCACAATCTGGATCGCACCCGCACCCAGATGGCCCTCGTGGAATCCATCGAAAAGCAGATGGACGACATGATGAAGGTGATTGCCAAATACTGATAAGCCATTATCACTTTATAACAATCGCCGCTCTGCGTATTCGCGGAGCGGCGATTGTGTTGGTGTCTGGCTTGGAAACAATTTGTTTTATTATTCCGGCAGTTCGTATTGATAATCGTTATTGACGTAGATTTTTTTCATGATGTCTTTGAGAAGCTTGACATCATTAATGGGATAATCCGGGTACGGGCCCGAGAGGTGAAGTGCTTCCAGCAGTGCGTTGTAGCTATTTTTATCAAAGCGTCTGGCGTAGCGTTTCAGACATTTTCTTTTCTCCGCAAATATTCTGTGGTAATTCCAGTATTCCACCTGTTCGTGAGTATAGAATGCGCACTGTAAAAAAAGTATCCTTCTTTCGTGCTGGGTGAGAAGATTCCAGAGTCGTATCTCGTATTTTTCGACAAACTCTTTCGGTTGCTCATCCCTCAGAGCACGATGGCTTTCCTCTTCCACTTTTTCACACCAGTCGCAAAATATTCGTCGCCATGTCGAGAACTCCTTCAATTCTCTGCGTATCAAATTGAGTTTTCTTTTAAGTAGCATCCAGTAGAAAAAATTGGTTTTGTGTGAATGATACATATTGCACAGGTTGACAAAACCATCTACTGTATTCAGTATCAGAGAAATCCGTTTTTCGTGGTGTTCCGGTCTGACTTTATACATGTAATTGATGTATTCAAATAATGAAACTTCAAGAGTCTGCCGGGCAAATTCGCAGTTTGTGTTGCGCATCTCCTCTCTGGTGGCGCGGAGGTCTTTAGCCTGTTGCCTGATAGTGACAATGAGTCCCGCAAAAGCCAAACCGGCAAAAAGTGCATTGAGCGCCCCGAATGTGTCACCAAATGCCCCGTAATCAAAGGTTCCTTCATCTGTTTTGAATTCCGGAAACAGAACGGCCTTTACCCATGGAGCGAGAAATTGAAGAACCATAATATATCCCACCCATATCAGCAGGATGCGTTTTCCCCACTTCCAGAGGAGCTGCTCGTAGTCGGACACCTTTTCTCCCGCTTCAGCATGCTGCGACGTGTTCGTCTCCATTCCGTGAGGCTAACACAACTGCATGTTGAATTCAAGAATTGTTAGATGAAATTGCAAAACTCGAATACGAACGGAGGCTTTGCTCACTCCGGAAGCTTCAGATTACTCATCCACTCGTTTGCGGCGCGGGTGATTTCTCCCGCCACATTGCCCAGCTGTCTGGCGAATCCGGGCACGAACCAGGGGAATCCGCCTACGAGGTCGTGAATGACGGCCACTTCACCATGGCAGGTGGCAGCCCCGGCACCGATGCCGATGGTGGGGATACTGCTGCGGCGGGTCAGCTCTGCCGCGAGGGTGTGTTTGGTGCATTCGATGACGACGCAGAAAGCCCCGGCACGAATGACGGCATCCAAATCACGTGTGATAGCGGCGGCTTCCTCATCGGTCTTGCCTTTCATGCGATAGCCGCCGTCTTCCTTGATGCTCTGGGGCAGAAGTCCGATGTGTGCCTGGACGGGTATTCCGGCGTCAACGATAGCGCGGATTTTATCCTCCTGCGCAACGCCGCCTTCCAGCTTGACTGCATCTGCGCCGATGGCCATGAGACGCCGGGCATTGGCTACAGCCAGCTCCGGGGTGTCGTAGGAATGGATGGGCAAATCCACGACAACCAACGCGTTTTTGACTGCTCTTGCCACGCATTCCCCGTGGTGCAGCATGTGCTCCATGGTGACGTGGGTGGTATCCGGGAATCCCAGCATCATCATTCCCAGGGAATCCCCTACCAGAATCATGTCCACTCCGGCCTCATCAAGCATGCGGGCTGTGGGGTAATCGTAGGCGGTGAGCTGAGAAATGGGCTGGTTTCCTTTCTTTGCCAGAATGGCGTCGATTTTCGGATTCATATCGGAAGGTTCAGAGGGGGAAGGTGGTGACGGAGTGGGCGTCTGCCAGTTCATTGAGATGCTGCTGAATCGTGCGGGTACACCCGGGGAGTGTCAGCATCGGGTCAATATCGCAGAGGGGGCGCAGGACGAATGCCCGCTGAAGAAGGCGGGGATGGGGTATGGTTAGCTCCGGGGTTGAATGAATTTCGCTTCCGCAATAGAGAATATCAATATCGCAGGTCCGGGCTTCGCCGTAGATTCCGGAACGAGTTCGTCCCAATTCCTGTTCAATCTGTTGGCAGATGCGGAGAATCTCTGCCGCCGGCATATCTGTTTCCACCTCCACGCAGGCGTTGAGGTAGGCCGGAGAGCCCTCCGGGCAACCTACGGGCTCCGTTTCGTATACCTGAGAGAGTCTCAGAGCGCCGAATACATCAGAAAGATAGTCACAGACAGACTCAAGGGTGACCAGTCGGTCACCCAGATTAGAGCCCAGGGAGAAGCCCACGCGGCGGACGCCGTTGGAAGTTTCCTGCATGAAATACTTAATCGGTGAGACCGAGTACGTCCTGCATGCTGTAAAGCCCGGCGGGCTTGTCCGCAATCCAGAGCGCAGCACGAACGGCGCCTCCGGCAAAAGTGCCGCGGCTGGAGGCCTTGTGTGCCAGTTCTACTCGCTCGCCATCAATGGCATAAATGACAGTATGGTCGCCCACGACATCGCCGCCGCGCAGGGTGTGCATGCCAATCTGGCGCTGAGGTCTGGCGCCCACGTTGCCGAAGCGACCGTGCATGACGTCTTTGTCATAGTCCATGCCGGTTTCTTCGCAGACAACTTCCGCAAGGGTACGCGCGGTGCCGCTGGGGGCATCCAGTTTGTGGTGGTGGTGCATCTCCACGATTTCGATATCGAAATCCTTGAGGATGCGGGTAGCCTTTCGGGTGAGCCAGAAGAGGGTATTGACACCGACGGAATAGTTGGATGCGAATACCACGGGAATTTTACCGGCAGCTTCATAAATGGCTTTGCGTTCCTCATCGGTGTGACCGGTGGTTCCGATGACCAGCGGCTTGTTCTGTTCAATGGCCGCTTTCAGCAGTTCCGGGGTGAAGCCATGGAAAGAAAAGTCAATGGCTACATCAGCACATTCAAGAGCTCCTTCAATATCTTCGCCGACATCGTGTGTGGAGCCGATGACGGTACGGGGATTTGCCTCCACGGCCTGACGCACGGCTTGTCCCATGCGTCCGGAAATGCCGGTAATGAGAATTTTCATCATAGCTTCTTATGGATAAAAGGTTACTTACATGAGGTTGAATTGACGAAGCAGAGCAGCCAGTCTGTCGTGCTTATCAGCGGCCAGCGGAACGAGCGGCATACGGATTTCCCAGCTGATGTCGCCGCGCAGCGCAAGGGCGGCCTTGATGGGAACGGGGTTGGTATCCAGCGACATGAGGCCTTTCATGAGCGGGTAGTATTTCTTCTGCAGCTCCAGGGCTCGCTTGCCGTCGCCGGAAAGGGCCGCTGTGACGAGTTCTTTCATTTCAGCCGGAGCCACATTGGAGGTGACGGAGACCAGCCCGACGGCTCCGCAGGAGATGAACGGAACGGTCAGCCCGTCATCACCGCTCAGGATGGAGAAATCGGCGGGCAGGGCCTGCACCAGCTGGTTGACTCGCTCCACGCTGCCGCCGGCTTCCTTGATGGCCACGATAGTGGGGCAGTCTGCCGCAAGGCGTGCAACGGTGTCTACCGCAATTTCAATGACGCTGCGGCCGGGAATGCTGTACAGCAGGACGGGCAGATCCGTGCTCTCTGCAATGGCTTTGAAATGCTGATAGAGCCCTTCCTGACTGGGCTTGTTGTAGTAGGGACACACCTGCAGCGTGCCGTCTGCACCCATGGCGGCGGCTTCCTTTGTCATCTCAATGGCTTCTACGGTGGAGTTCGAGCCCGTTCCGGCGATAACCTGACAGCGACCTCCGGCGAACTCAATCGTGCGGCGGATGACCTCCATGTGCTCACTATGGGTGAGCGTGGGAGATTCGCCCGTTGTTCCGACAGGGACGATGCCGTCCACTCCGGCCGCAATCTGCGCTTCTACGAGTGCTTTGAGCGCATCGTAGTCGACCTCATTATTCTTGAAAGGGGTAATAATGGCTGTATAAAGACCCTGGTATTTCATAAGTACGGGTCTATTTTACCACTCACGGACGAAAAGTCACGCCTTTTTTGGTCGTCCGGCAGGCCCGAGGGTCGCTAAATTGAATCAGGTGCGGTAAATTCTTGACAATCGGGACACTTGGCACTAACATGCAGCTATGCAGAAGATGATATTGGGTGCTTTTGTGGGCTGTGGTATGGTGCTGAGTGCATTTGCTGCCGAAGATGCGGAGTTGGCATCGGTATGTCGGCGGCTGGAAGCCGCATTGGAAGCCCAGGTTGATGCTCTGTCGGATGTCAGAGATGCAGCCTCTGCCGCAGAAGCCCTGCCGGCCATTCGACAATCTCTGGCTGACCAGAAAGCCCTTTTCGGCGTGGATGAGCGCGAACTCTGGAACTTCATTGACCATTCGGACGAGGTCAAGATACCGCTGATGCGTGTGCTGCAGCGGATGGCGGCTCAGATTGACCGCATCGCAAAGGAAAACTATTACGGATGTGAGGAGCTGAAGACGCTGCTCTTCTGAGCGGCTTATCTTGCGCGCCCTGCATGCTGGGGTACAGGGCTGTGTTCCTTTTCCCGCAGCAGCTCCTGGAGGTGTTCCAGTTCGTGGTCCATGTATTCCGGGAGGTTGTCCCTGTGCAGGCTCATTTCGCTGAGGACGTGGTCACGGTAGGCAACTGCTTCCCGGAACGATTCTTCTTCCGAACCGTAATATAAATCGGAAAAATAGCGGGTGATGATACGTCCGCATCGCTGGATGCTGACACGCCATCCCTGGAAATCCGTATTTTCGTATGTATATCGGGTGATGTTCTTATTTCTCATGGAAAGGGTGTTGTGAGACTTATGCATGATGTGATGCGTCCGGGATGGCAGAACTTCAATAACGGATAAAGGCCACACGTTTGTCTGTGTGGCCTTTATCCGGGTGAGGATGTATTCGGTTCAGCGTTTGCCGTATCGGCGTTCGCGGGAGGCAAACGATTCAAGCGCCTCATCAAAATCCGCCCGGTCAAAATCCGGCCAGAGGGTATCGGTCACGTGAATCTCGGCATAGCTGATTTGCCAGAGCAGGTAATTGGATATTCTCATCTCGCCGGAGGTGCGGATGAGTAAATCCGGATCCGGCATGCCGGCGGTGTAGAGGTGGTTACCCAGCATCTCCGGGGTGATATCCTCCGGCTGAAGCTGTCCCTCTTTCACTTTTGTTGCCAGAGCACGGGCCGCTGCCGTGATTTCCTGTCGTGAGCCGTAGGAGAGCGCCAGTACAACGTGGAGAACCTGATTGTCGGCAGTTGCATCCATGCATTCACGGAGGAGTTTTCGGTTGCGCTCCGGGAGCATGTATAATTCTCCGATGGCATGCAGGCGAACGCCTTTTTGCTGCATCTCCGGCAATCTCTCGGTCAGATATTTGCCCAGCATGTGCATGAGCGCGGATACCTCCAGCTTGGAACGCCCCCAGTTTTCTGTAGAGAATGCGTAGAGCGTGAGCCACTTGATGCCTTTTTCGATACAGAGGTCGATGGCTCTCTGCACGGCAAGTCCGCCGTTTTCATGGCCTTTGGCGCGGATGACGTTGTGCTGTTCCGCCCATCGTCCGTTGCCATCCATGATGATGGCGATGTGTTGAGGAATCTTCATTCGCAGATGATTACAGATCGTATTCGCCGTACTCCGCCAGGATGGCTTCCACGCGGGCAACATCCTCGGGGGAATCGACACCGCTGGTGGTCTTGCGGCCGCGATAGGTCACCTCCACCATTTTGACTCGAAGACCGTTGTAGAGGAAGCGCATCTGCTCCAGTCCTTCCACGCAGCCCTTCTCGTAGTCGCTTTCGGGCAGCTCAAAATAGTTCTTGAGAGCCCCGTGGGTGTAGGCATAGAGACCGACATGTCGGCGTACCGGGCTCTTTTCCATGCTTTCGCGAGCTTTTTCCGGCTTGCGGATGGCGGGAATGGTGCTCTTGGAGAAGGCCAGTGCGTAGCCGTTCTTATCCACCAGAACGGTAGTGCCGCTGTAAGGGGTAGACTTCTTGGATTCCACCAGGCGGTCATACTCGGCCCAGTCCAGGTGGATGCAGGGGGTAAAGACATCTGCGGGGCAGGCCTTCCATTCATCAATGAGCTGCTGGATGACCCAGGGCGGGCAGAGCGGGTTATCGCCCTGGAGATTGATGATGAAAGCCGGCGCTTCTGCCTGCTGGCTGACGGCGTCCCAGCAGCGTTCCGTGCCGCTGCGGCAGGTTTCCGCCGTCATCACGCAGGGGATGGATGCACCGTTACAGAAATCGAGAATTCGGGTGTCATCCGTGGCAACCACATAGTTGCAGTTGTCATTGTGTCGGCAGATGGAGTCAGCGATATCGGCCACTCGTTTAATCATTTCCACCCCGGCAATTTTCACCAGCGGCTTGCCGGGAAGACGGGTGGAGGCATATCGGGCAGGAATCACAATGAGAATGGAATCGGACATGGCGGTATGTGGTTTCAGTTCTAACTGCTCCTATACTACAGTAAAACGGGCATGTTGCCAAGTAGAAAATGTCTGATGAGTTTCGCGGTTTACTCTCAAATCCGAAAAAGTGAATCTGTGCCGGGCGTCGATTTATTTCCGGGATTGACGATTGGGTTGCTTTCTGGCAAAATAGGCGCGCAGAGAAAGATATGATGAAAACATACGGCTATTATCGTCTGGCAGCCGCGACACCGCAGGTGCGCGTGGCGAATGTGGAGTTCAATGTAAATGCTCTGGCCGAGACGATGAAAACGGCGGTTGACGGCGGTGCTGCTGTGGTGGTGTTCCCGGAATTATGCATAACCGGGGCCTCTTGCGGTGATTTGTTCTTTCAGCCCCGTTTGCAGCAGGCCGCTGTGCAGGGTTTGCTGCGCTTTGCTGAGGAAACGGCCGGATTGGATGCCGTGGCTGTGGTGGGATTGCCGTTGCCGGCAGAGGAGGCTCTCTATAACGTGGCGGCGGTCGTGAAGCGTGGGAAGGTGCTGGGGCTGGTACCCGCGAGCGTGCTTTCCTGCCGTAGTGCCGTCTATGCCTCGCGTCATTTCCGCGCTGCGGAGGAGCTGCGGGCAGATGCTCTGGCGCTCCCCGGTCAGGGGACTGTGCCGTTCGGTACGGATTTGCTGTTTTCCGATGGTGCCGATTTGTGCTTCGGCGTGGAAGTGGGCGAGGATGCGGAAAGCGTCATCCCTCCCTCGTCCCGCCTTGCCCTGCTGGGCGCGCGGATGATATTGAATCCATCGTCCTCGCCGGAACTGGTGGGCAGCGCTGCGTATCGCCGTCGTCTGGTAGCCGGGCTCAGCTCCCGCTGCGTGGCGGCGTATGTGCATTCTTCTGCCGGAGTGGGAGAGAGCACGCAGGATTTTGTGTGTGGCGGTCAGGCCGTGATAGCCTGTCATGGCCGCGTCCTGGCGGAGAATGAGCGTTTCCGCCGAGGGAATGGCGTCATCTATGCCGATGTGGATTTGGCGCGATTGGGGAATGCCCGCCTGAGTGAGGGCTCGTTCTCTGCATCCCGGGCGCAGGAGATGCTGCCGCCCGCACGGCGTATTTCGCTGGGCGAGACGGATAATCGCTGCGATTTGCAGTATGCGTATCTCCCCTCTCGCCCCTTTGTGCCGGATGCGGAGGATTTCGGGACGCGCTGCGAGGATATTCTCAATATCCAGGCGGCGGCATTGGCGAAGCGGGTGGAGCATTCCCATGCCAAAACCATCGTGCTGGGTGTATCCGGCGGCCTGGACAGCACTCTGGCTCTGTTGGTGTGTGCGCGAGTGTGTCGCATGCTGGGGCGGGATAATTCCTGCATTCTTGCCGTCACGATGCCGGGTTTCGGCACAACGGGACGCACCTATAACAATTCCGTGGCGATGATGCAGGCCATGGGGGTGACTTTCAAGGAGGTCAATATCCGCGAGGCCTGCCTGCTGCACTTCCGGGATTTGGATTTTGACCCGGCTCTGCGTACTAATACCTACGAAAATGTGCAGGCGCGCGAGCGCACCAAAATCCTCATGAATCTGGCCAACAAGACCGGCGGCATGGTGGTGGGCACAGGCGACCTTTCCGAAGTGGCGCTGGGCTGGTCTACCTATAATGGTGACCACATGAGCATGTACGGAGTGAATTGCAGTGTGCCCAAGACGCTCATCCGCTGTCTGTTGGAACATGAGGCCCGCCGCAGTACCCCGGAGCTGGCCGCCACGCTGCGGGATGTGATAGACACCCCCGTGAGCCCGGAGCTGTTGCCGCCGGCCGATGATGGCACGATGGAGCAGAAAACGGAGGATATTCTCGGACCGTATGATATCCATGACTTCCTGCTGTATCACTTCATCAGATATGGGGCAGAGCCGGAAAAATTGCGCTTCCTGGCACAGAAAGCCTTTGCGGGTGAGTTCGATGAGGCGTTGATAGAGCGTACCCTGCGCATGTTCATCACCCGCTTCTTCCGCCAGCAGTTCAAGCGCAGCTGTGTGCCGGACGGTCCCAAGGTCGGCACCATTGCTCTTTCTCCCCGCGGTGACTGGCGCATGCCTTCTGATGCCTGCGAGGATTTGTGGACATCACAACTCAACTGATAAACAATTTTATTTATGCCGAATAGTCAACTATATCGCCCGAATGCCGCCATCATCTACCAGCGAAACGATGGGACGGTGCTGATATGCGAACGCAGCAAACAGCCCGGGGCCTGGCAGTTCCCGCAGGGTGGCATCAAGAAAGGCGAGGCTCCGCGTATCGCCGCCTGTCGTGAAGGAATGGAAGAAACAGGATTCCGCCCCAATGAATATGAGGTGGTGGCTGAAACGGGGCCCTACCGCTATGATTATCCGCCGAAAGAGCGTGAGCGGGTGCTGCGCAAGCGCGGTATTCCCTATGCCGGGCAGGAGCAGCATTACTTCCTCTGTCTCATGCACCGGGATGATGCTGAACCCTGGCTGGATAACAAGGAGTTCCGGGATTATCGCTGGGTGCAGCCTGCGGATTTTGATCTTTCCTCGTTGCCTGAATTCAAGCGCCCCGTTTACGAGCAGGTGATGCGGGACTTCTTCTCTCTCTGATGCTTCATCATGCAGCCTGTTGCCCATATCCGCAGCCCTTATGCCGAAAAATTCGGCGTGCCCCGGCAGGGTAATCTGGCGCCTCATGTCATCAGCGAGATTGTTTTCGAGCCCCCATATCGCAACGATGACTGCATCCGAGGACTGGAGGCATTTTCCCATCTCTGGCTCATCTGGAAGTTTCATCACAACGGGGAAGAATGGCATCCCACCGTGCGCCCGCCCCGCTTAGGCGGTAATACGCGACTGGGGGTCTTTGCAACCCGTTCGCCTTTTCGCCCCAACGGCCTGGGCCTTTCCGTCGTCCGATTGGTTTCCATAGAACCCGGCCCGGTGTTGCGGGTCTCCGGTGCAGATATGGTGGACGGGACTCCGATATTTGATATCAAGCCCTACATTCCTTATGCGGATTCCATTCCCGATGCGGCAGAGGGCTTCACGAGCGTACCGCGGACCCTGCTGCGGGTGGAGTGGCAGACGCCCAGACCTCCGATGTCGGCCGAGTGGCTGGCGGCGCTGGAGGAAACGCTGGCACAGGACCCACGCCCTGCCTACCAGCAGGATGCGGAAAGGCGCTATCATCTCGCTTTCCGCCCCTGTGAAATTTCTTTCCGCGTGGAGGAAGATACGGCGTACATATTGCAGATAAAACCGTTGACATGATGGCTTTGAACGAGGTGTTTCGCGACCTGCTCGCGGCAGAACCGGAATCCGGAGCAGCCGTGGCGGTATTCCGCAATGGCCGGGAGGAAGTGAGCCTCTGCGGCGGGTGGGCTCGCCCCGGTGTGGAATGGTCGCCGGCTACTCTCGTGCCGGTTTTTTCAGCCACGAAAGCGGTGGCTTCTGCCTGTCTGCTGAACGCGCTGGCAGAGCAGGGCTTTGATGCAGAGGCAGAGATAGGCGAGTTCTGGCCCGGATTCCCCCTGCCGCATGCCACGGTGGCAGAGTTGCTGTCGCATCAGCTGGGAATGGCGGCGCTGCCGCAGCCATTGCCCATGGAGGATTTGGAGGCCTTTCGCGAGGCCTTTGAACGCTGTTGCCCGGACAGACAATACGGGTATCATCCCCAGACCTTCGGCCCTCTGGTGGATATTCTGATGCAGAAGCTGACCGGGAGGCGCGTGTGTGACTACTGGGAAGCGCGCATTCGTCGCCCATTGGGGCTGGAGCTCTACCTGGGACACGTGCCGGATGAAGTGCTGCCTCGCATCGCTCATTTGCAGGCGCCCCGCCTGCCGGGCGGAAAAATGCCGACGGATGAGTTTTACCGCGCGTACTTTACTCCCGGCAGCCACATCTACCGCGCCTTTCACAGCGTGAGCGGATATGATTCACCGCGCGAGATGAATACCCCGGCTGCCTGGCGTTGCGGCTCGCCGGCCAAGGGAGCCATTGCTTCTGCTCGTGGGCTTTGCCGTTTTTATCAACTGTTGATGAACAGAGAATCCGAGTCCCCCTTTGTGCCGGAGGTGGCGCGACAGATGAGCGCACGCCGGGCTGCCGGTTTTGACCACATTCTGCTGCGTCATACCGCTTTCGGTTGCGGCGCCATGCTGGAGCCTGCGGAACTTTTCGCAGCCGGCGGATTCGGACATGCCGGAGCAGGGGGGAGCCACGCCTTCTGCCTGCCGGAGCAGGGGCTCTCCTTTGCCTATGTGATGAATCGTATGCAACTGGGCATCCTGCCCGGGGAGCGAGTGAGGCGACTTTTAGCTGCTATTCGCAATCGCTGAAAACGGCGTCGTTTGTCATTGTGTGCGTTTCCGCTCAGAGTGGTGCTATGCAGTGCAAAAGGAATAACTAATGGACAAAAACAAACCTTCTGTTCAGTATTCGTTTGATTAAAAGTGCAGCGTCTGGACAAAAATGTTTTTTTCGATGGTTATACATATATTCAGCTGCACTCTTCCATCGTTTTTTGTCTCCGTTATACATTGCCTCTTGAAGTTCATACGCTACGTAGATGTACTTTGCGTCACAGTCATCGGGATTGTTTCTGATGTAGGCCGTCAGCAATTCAATATCCTGTTCAGATACAGCGCGATAAGAAAACTTTATTCTGAATAAATGGGGTGTTGCCTTGCCCTTTAATTTGTCTGAAAGTATAGATGCTACATCTTTTATTGTTAATTTATTACTATAAAAATCCGTTTCTATTTCTGAAGTGATAAACTTATCAGAATTTAATTTAGGTCGGAAGACGAGGGTAAATATGTCATAAGGCTTGACGCTGTTATAGGGATTTTCCTCACCACTCATATCCATTGTATAATGATAATAGTACAAAAAATCGGAGCTGATGCCACATAGACCCGCGTTTGTGTATACATTTTTTGGTAGATTTAATTTCTTGTCAAAAGCGTCCTTTTCTTCTATTATGTATGAAATCAATCTATTCAGCTCTCGTTTTACCTTGTTTTTATCCGGGGTGTTTTTCAGTTTCTCGAGTTCATGATACAACCAATTGGAATGTTTGATTTTTTTTGTAATTGAATCATTGCTTTCATGACGGCTGATATAACTATGCACGAAGTCTGTATACAAGGGTAATTTCCCCACCGACTTCCAATGAATCATGTATGGCATGAACCTTTCACGTTTATCATAGCATTCTGCTTCTTTTGTAATAACTTCGTCATATACCTGAAAAGTATCTTCGCAGGATTCTTCCAAAGCCTCTTGAAAAACTTCGTCATTTGTTTTCTGAAAACAGGAAACGAACAGTAGCGACACAATACATAAAAATACCGTTTTCATATTGAATTTTAATCCCCCATATTCTTTGTAAAGAATATGGGGAAATTTTTAATTAACATTCACAAGATTCACATTTGATTTGGAAATTCATACTTTCAGTCATGAAATAATTCATCATATCTTTCCTGAATCCTGCTATTCCACCTGTTTCACTAAAGCCAAAGTATTCATATATGTTGCTGGGTTTGTAATGAGTAACAAAATTCAATTCTTTATTCGTAGGGCATTTGCAGGAATAGATAAGGTATCCGTTAAAAGATAACATCGCAGAATTTGTTCCTATTACTTTTACCACGGTATTAACTAGTGACTTCATGATGATTTTTTCTATCTCATCCGCTATCCAGAGATGAATAGCGCTAGATATATCTAAAATAATTTCATCTATACTTTTGCCTAGCATATCCTTCCTTACAGGTAAGGCATATCCTAGACAATATTTAGATTCAAAATTCATTATTTTGCTTGTGATGTCTATTTCTTTTTTATTATTTTCTTTTTCATCATTTGAGCAAGAGTTTAAGCCGAGCAATGATAATAAGAGAACTATTATGGGAGCAATATAATCTCCATGTACATCAATATACACATTTGGGTTGTTTTTGTAAGAAGTATACAACAGTATTTGTAATACACTCAATCTATCCCTCCCTATCCATCTCCCATCCATCGGATTGTAGTGGCGGTAGTTGTAGTACACCATACCGAGTTCGGAATCGTTGTACTCGCTGCTCCATTGGATGGGTTGGTAGACACCGTTGGCGCTTTCCGTTACTTCTCCATACGGGGAGTAGGTGTAGGCGGTGCGGATGTATCCGTTCGAGCCGTAGAGCTCGCAGATGTTCTTGGTTAAGTCCCAGCCGTAGGTAAACCATGTGCCGTCCTTTTGGATAGCCAGCGGGCGGGTGGCGATGGGCTGGGTGGGATCCCAGGTGATGAACCAGAGCGCCGGGTGGCTGCTGCGGGTGAGGTCACAGCAGGCGATTTGCAGATAGCCTCGGTAGAGGTAGCGCTGATGGAGCGTGATGCTGCCGTCTACTGTTACCTTTTTGGTGGCGCGGCGGCCCATGTGGTCATAGGCGCATTCTACCACGGTGTTGCTTTCCGTGTTGCTGAAGCTCACGGGGCGGTTTTCGGCATCGTAGGTGATGCTCCAGATACCTGTGGAGGTTTTCACCAGCGTCTGGTTGCCGTCGGTATCGAATGTGGGGGTGAAATTACCCACGGCGGTGTATTGATTCAGCGCATTGGCGGTATAGTTTGTGGTAATTTCGCTTTCTGTTGCTGTTTCTCTATTACCGATGTTGTCGTAGTCATAGGTGTAGTTGCTGCCGCTGACCGTGGCTGAGGTGAGCTCGCTGCGGTTGTTGTAGCCGAAGGTGTCGTTCTTCACCGTACCCTGGCGGGAGGTATTACGAACCGTCGGGCGACCGAGGGAGTCGTAGCTGTACTGGCGATTGGCTACCAGCGTGGAGCCGCGCTTGTAG
>JAFUQZ010000012.1 GCA_017472085.1 Akkermansia sp.
ATCGCATTTAAAAGGCGATAGTAGAGTCCGCATGGAATGGGCGGATAACATAGGTGCCTGGCCGAAAGCGTGAATCGGGAAAGCTGCGGGGGGCGCTAATACGGATGATGCTCCGAAGAGAATTTTTGTGCTCGGGAGCGGGCAAAGTCTGGGAAATGCGTTGACAGAGGCGGGGCGGAGTGGTAGTCTGGGAAGCGGTGACAATGGGTGTTGCCACTTGAAAAACATATTCTCGGAAAGACAGACGCATGATAATTACACTGGTCATAGGGTTGACGCTGGCGCTGGTGCTGGGCATGGTGGCTCAGCAGTTGCGGCTTTCGCCGCTTGTGGGATATCTGGTAGCAGGCATGCTTGCCGCACAGCCGTGGTGGGGACACCCGGTGGATAGCCACATCGTGGAGGAATTCTCGCATATCGGCGTGGCTCTGCTCCTGTTCGGTGTGGGTCTGCACTTTCATTTCAAGGATTTGCTGGCTGTGCGGAAGGTGGCGCTGCCGGGCTCGTGCATCTGCATGGTGCTCTGGACGGGGCTGGGAGCCGTGGTATACTATCTGCTGGGCGGGGCGCAGGCCGATTGGCTGGGCGGCACGATGTTCGGCATGTGTGTGTGCGTGAGCAGTACCGTGGTGCTCACCCGGGTGCTTTCCGAGAATCGCCTGCTGCAGACGCCCTCCGGGCACACGGCGCTGGGTTGGCTGGTGGTGGAGGATATTTTCACCATCATCATGCTGGTGCTGCTGCCGGTGCTGTTCGGCGGGGAGGCGGCACAGCAGAGCATCTGGGAAGCTCTGGGCTGGATGTCGCTCAAGCTGGTGGCAATGATCATCTGCGTGGCGTATCTGGGACGCAAGGTGATAGCGCGTGTTCTCACCTATGTTTCCCGCCACAGTTCGGATGAGCTGTTCACGCTGGCAGTGCTGGTATTTGCACTGGGCATTGCCGTGCTGTCGGCTCATGTGTTCAATGCGTCCATGGAGTTCGGTGCGTTCCTGTCCGGTATGGTGGTGGGGCAGAGCAAGTTTGCCAGCCGTGCGGCGTCCGACGCCTTGCCGATGCGCCATGCCTTTGCAGTGTTGTTCTTTGTATCCGTGGGTATGGGATTCAACATCAGCGGTATCATGGAGTGCTGGCCGCTGGCGCTGGGCACGGTGCTCTTCACGCTGCTGTTCAAGCCGGTTTCCGCCTACTTTGTCATCCGCATGCTGGGCCGCCCCGGCAGCCTGGGGGTGGTCGTCGGTACTTCTCTTTCCCAGATTGGTGAATTTTCATTCATTCTGGCGGCTCTGGCCGCCGGGACATACGGGGTGATGCCGCAATCGGCGGCCAACGTCATCACCGGTGTAGCCATCATTACCATCACCCTCAATGCGGCGTTGTATCGTTTTGTGCCCGGGCTTATCAAGCGCATGGAGGACAGGGGAATAGGCCTGGTGAAGAATGCAGAGCCGGAGATACCCTCTGTCTCAGAGGAGAAACAGCGCGTCATCGTGGTGGGCTACGGCCCATGCGGCGAGATTACATCGGATATTCTGCGCCGCAACAACATTGATGTGGTCATCATAGAAATGAACGTGGATACCGTAACCCGTCTGCAGAAGGAGGGGATTCCCGTGATTCACGGCGATGCCCGCCTGCGGGCCCTGTTGCTGTCAGCCGGGGTGGAAGAGGCTGAGGCCATCGTGATTTCCGTGACCTCTGCACCGGCAGATGAGATTGCTGAGGCGGCCACATCGCTCAACCCGGGAATCGGCGTGATAGCCGCGACCCATTTTATCCGCAATGCTCAGCTGATGCGCAGCAAGGGAGCGCGTGCCATCTTCTCCGGCGAGGAGGAACTGGCTCTCTCCATGGGTGGGTATCTGCTGCATTCCTTCGGTGCGCCGGATGAACAGGTGGCCCGCGAGCGCGACCACATGCGCCGCAAGCTGGCAGGGGAGCTGCCCTACCTGAAAGAATAGCTTTAACTTACCTACCATACCATTATGATATTCACTCTCGTCGTTGGTCTCACGTTGGCTCTGCTGCTGGGTATTCTGGCACAGCGTTGCAGGCTTTCCCCTCTGGTCGGCTACCTGGTAGCCGGCATGATTGCTGCCCAGCCGTGGTGGGGCGAACCGGTGGATGGTCATGTGGTGGAGGATTTCTCGCACATCGGTGTGGTGCTGCTGCTCTTCGGGGTGGGGTTGCAGTTTCACTTCAAGGATTTGCTGGCGGTGCAGCGTGTGGCGGTGCCGGGGGCTCTGGTGTGTATGGCGCTGGTGGTGCTGGCCGGTGGGGCGGGGTATTTTTACTTCGGCATTGGCGAGCCCACCTGGTTGAACAGCCTGATGTTCGGTCTCTGCATCTGTGTGAGCAGTACCGTGGTGCTGACCCGCGTGCTGACGGATAACCGTGTGATGCAGACTCCCGCCGGCTACACGGCGCTGGGCTGGCTGGTGGTGGAGGATATGTTCACCATCGTGCTGTTGGTGTTGCTGCCCGTGCTGTTCGGGGACAGCGGGCAGAGCCTGGGCGAAGCGCTCATGTGGATGGTTATCAAGCTGACCGGGCTCGTGCTGGTGGTCACACTCGTGGCGCGCAAGCTCATGCGCACCATCTTCACCTATGTGGCCCGCAGCGCATCCGGTGAGCTGTTCACGCTCACGGTGCTGGTTTCCGCGCTGGGCATTGCCGTGTTGTCGGCCAAGGTGTTCAACGCATCCATGGAATTCGGCGCGTTCCTGTCCGGCATGGTGGTGGGGCAGAGCCGCTTTGCCAGTCGTGCGGCATCCGATGCCTTGCCCATGCGCGATGCTTTTGCGGTGTTGTTCTTCGTGTCGGTGGGGATGGGCTTCAGCCTGGGCGGTTTGCTGGAATACTGGCCGCTGGCGCTGGCCACACTCCTTGCCACCATGGTGGTCAAACCGCTGGGGGCGTTCATCATCGTGCGTCTGCTGGGCAAATCCATGCGTAAGGCCATGCTGGTGGGCGGCTCTCTCTCCCAGATTGGTGAATTTTCCTTTATTCTGGCCACGCTGGTGGCGGGTTCCTACAAACTGCTGCCTATGGAGGCCGTCAACATCATTACCGGCGTGGCCATTATCTCCATCACGGTGAATGCGGCCTGCTACCGCTTTGTCCCGGCTGTCATCATGGCGCTGGAGAAGCGCGGTATCGGCCTGCCGAAGCGCGGAGCCAATGATTTGGTGTCGCCGCCGGCAGATGACCGCCACCGCGTCATCGTGGTGGGGTACGGCCCATGCGGTAAGCTGCTCACGGGAATCTTCCGCAAATATAACCTGGAGGTCATCATCATTGAGATGAATATCGATACCGTCAACCGCCTGGCCGGGGAAAATATTCCAGCCATTCTGGGAGATGCCCGCCTGCGCCCCATCCTCCGCACCGCCGGAGTGGAACAAGCGGTGGCCATCGTCATCACGGCACCCGGTGCACCGTCTACGGATATCACGGCAACGGCTCGTGAACTGAACCCGGATATCAAAGTGGTGGCGAACACGACCTACATTCGCACGGCCCGCGAGCTGATGGCGCATGATAACAACACGGTGTTCTCCGGGGAGGCAGAGGCCTCCCTCTCCATGGCCACGCATGTGCTGCGCGCGCTGGGCGCCACAGAGGAGCAACTCTCCCGGGAGCGCCAGGAGGCCCGTAACCATATACTCGGTCTCAAACCCGGTAATTGATTGTTTATTGGGGAGTCGTGTGACTTGTGCCTTTGTTGCGGCGGTGGCGTACCGTCCGTTTCCTGCTGCTGCTTCAGCTTCTTTTACCTGCGCTCTTTTTTTTTGCCGGAACTCGCCGCCGCGCCTTCCCCTCCCAGCTGCGGGCTTTGGAAGAGTCAGATGCCTTTCTGAATCGCTGCCTGGGCAACGCCGGCTGATTTGCTCCCGGTATAATTACCGGTGTTGCGTTTTGCTCCTGCACGATAATTGCTTCTGATTGGGGACAGTTCATGGCTATGCATATGGGATACCCCCGAAACCATACCTGCCGTCAGCTTTGTTTAGCGTATTTCAAATGCGATAGTTTGTTATCTGTTAATTTTCAATGCTTTATATATCATTAACAAAAACAACGCAAGATATTATCTTCTCTTTGCCGACCTTTAATGTTTTGTTTTTTAGATTTTTGCTTGCTATCGCATTTGAAATGCGATAACATGTGACTGCGGAGAAACGGCTTGGTTGCCATGTATTCTGCATAATCACCTCTCCAGATATTTAAAAAGACATGAAATTACATTTACCGATAGTATTATTAACCGCATTGTTAGCGCTTATTTCATCCGTTGGTTCTACATTAGCATACGGCGCGGCTGAGCCTGTTTACGAAGGACAAACAACAACGGGAACAAGCGTTGCTAATGGTGAAACAACATGGGAACCGGACGAAAGTGTAACCAAAGTAAGTTACTGCGATAACATTGTAACCGGATATGGGAATGGCGTATTGGAGATTACTCCCGGCTCTTCGGCAACAAAAACGCTTAATATAATCGGATTTGAAACCGTCGATTTCAAAAATAATACCGATACCTATAATGGAGGAAACGGCGGTGGAGCAATCCTGATGGATGCGGATGGAGACGCTACCCTCAACATTGCCAATAATACTTCTGTTAACTTCAGTAACAACAGAGTATCTGCAGAAGTTCCAATAACCTCAGCCGGAAACGTGTCTGGTGCCTCTATTTACATGACCGGTAAAAGTTATCTTAACATTACCGGTAACGTGGATGTAACTTTCTCTGCTAATGAAAGTTATTCTTTAAATCATCAGGCTCGCGGCGCTGCTATATATGCCGGTGATTATTCAGGAAGTCCCGTTGTCAACATCTCCGGTAACACGGGAACTGTTCTCTTTGAAAACAACTCCTCAGTCTCAGGTGGCCGTAATCACGCGCAGGGCGGAGCCGTATATATAACAAGTACCGCCGACATCATTCTGAACAACAATGCTGAGCTTTCTTTCAAAAATAACAAAGTAAGTAACAACGGGGGCGCTGTCAGCGGTGCAGCTATATGCAACGGCTCGACAGGAAAGTTTGAAATTTCCGGCAACGTGGAGGTTAATTTCTCCGGAAACGTCGCAGTAAACACGCCAAATAATACCCAGGCTTTAAATTCGCACACAGTACATGGCGGTGCAATTTATTCAACTAACAAGAATTTTTCCATTGTTGGAAATGGGAACGTAAGTTTTACCAATAATGCAGTCATATTGGGGAAACCGGGTACAGAAAAGGACACAATCGACGTATCCGGTGGAGCCATCTATGCCCGTAATGGTCTGAATATTCAGGGAAATGATATGGTAACCTTCTCCGGAAACTACGAAAGGACGGAAGCAGGTTATCGCATGCGCGCCATATACGGACGTTCTGATAGCGATTTTTACTTCTCGGCGAATGAAGGGGGCAAAATTGAATTCTGTGATGCCATTACCTTGGATAAACTCAACAAGAATCCCAATCTTCATTTGAATGCCGAGTTTAATGGTGAGGCGCAGACCGGTGAAATCATTATGAGCGGTGCCGATGTTGAGAAAAATTTACAGGCTGTCAAGACTGCAGCCGGTGCCGGTGATGTTACCGCAGAGGAAATTGAGTTATCCCGTCAATTCTCCGTTGCCGGAGCTGTTACATTGTATGCAGGTACCCTAATTCTGGATGAAGCGGTGCTGGCGGCAGACTCTTTCATTTTGAAAAGCGGGTCAACATTTAATCTCGACATCATTAATCCTCAAGAAACCTCTCTGTCTCTGGGCAGTAACTGCGTTTTTGAAAGCAATTCCAACGTGATACTTCAAATCACGGAGCAGAATGTCGGTGCTCTTTCTTCTGCTGCCAACGAGGTTTCCATTCTCGTGGCAAATGTAGAGGCAACAACGGCAGAAGCAAATATCAGCACTGTCGGCGATCTGGGTATTCAATGGGAATATGAATCCGCTGACTTTAAATGGAAAGTAGAAGACGGCAAAACTTGGATTGTCGGTACTGTCAACGCCGTAACCGACATTGTTGTGGATGATGCCATGGACCTTTCCGAATCCATCACGGACGTAGCGGACGGCACAAAGCGTTCCGTTACGGTAGTGAATACATCGGCTACGCTGTCCGGCGACAATACTCACACCGGCGGAACGGCGATTGACAATGCCGACGTGACGCTTGGTTCTGCCTCGGCATTGGGCGCGGGGGCTGTCTCCTCGACCGGCATCAGCTCCCTTACTGTGGCAGACGGTGTGGTAGCCGTGCTTCCCGGTGTCATTGCGAACAAGGACGGAGAGCTGACCCTCAACGGCACGTTTGATGCTTCCGCGCTGAAGCCGGAGGTGATAGGAGCTACCTATCTGGGCAAGTATCAGGATGAGGAGCTGAAACCGGGCGCCAACGGTTTCTATCGCCATGAGGGCAGCAGCATTCAGATTGTGGAGAATAATAACGCCTCTGTCTCCCCGTCCTCCAACGCCGTCATCACCCACGAAAATGGGATTACCTATACTCTGGAAGGTACGGACGGCATGGCTGTTGCTCATGGCGAGACGTTGTGGGATACCTACCACATCAACACCGATGACCATACTGCCAAGGTAAGTGATGTTCGGGAACTCAGTGATTTCCGGCTCGAACTGATGGATATGGAGTCGGGTACGCTGATTGCCGATGAAAGCGTGAAGGTGAAGGCCACGGGGGGCAAAATTGCTCTGACCGGGAAGGACGTGGCGCTGGACAGCGAGCTCAGAGGCGAAACTGCCGTCAACGCGACCGGCACCGGCACAATCAGCGGTGATAACAGCCACACGGGTGATACCACCATCATAGGTTCTGACGCTAAACTGACCGTGGGCTCAGAAACGGCTCTGGGTGACAGTACGGTTTATCTGCGTGAGCATGGCGCACTGGATTTGGGTGGCTTCGCTCTGGATAATGCTATTCATGTGGAGGGCTGCACGGTATCCGGCGCAAGTCAGTATGAGGGCGAGATGACGGTTTCCGGTGATTTGCAGCTGACGGATGATATCGCACGAGCAGCCTGGGTGACGCTGACGGAAAGCGGCAGCCTCAAGGGCAATACGCTGGAGACGCGCGGTTTCGAGCTGCTGGGCGGCAATCGCACGATTGCTACCAACCTGACGATTCTGGAAGACGGAGCCATTGTGCTGCACGCCGGGAATGCACTGACCATCACCGGCAATCTGACGATTGGTAAGGGAGTGTGCATCACGCTGGCAGACGGCGGATATGCAGAGGGGGATGCGCTGCTCACCTGGACGGGGACGCTGACCGGTAATGTAGCGGATATGTTGCTGGAAGCAGAAGGCGATTTCCTGCTGGAGCAGGATGGCAAGACCATCAAACTGGCTCTTCCGCAGACTCCGGAGGAAGACAAGCCCGTCGTCGACCCGGGTGAGGAGGATAAGCCCATCGTCGGCCCGGATGCACCCGCCGCTCCGATGTTTGACCAGGCCCCGGCAGATGTGCTGGCACAGAGCAACTGGGGTATCTTCACCGCCTCACGCGCCTTTACGGCAGCCGTGCAGGGGCAGCGCAACAACATGGGCTGCATTGCCAACGGCCGCGGTACGGCGTGGGCATCTCTGCTGGGCGGCATGACCGATATCTCCGGCTCCGGTGTGGCTTCCGGCTCTGATATCACGCTCTTCGGCGCAGCCGTGGGTGTGGATATGAAGCTGGGCAAGCGCAGCAGCCTGGGTGTGGCCTTCGGTTACACGGATGGTGAGGTGTCTGCCGACGGTTTGGGCGATATCGACCAGGAGAGCGGACACATTGCCCTCTACGGTGAGCACGGGCTGAAGAAGTTCGCCGCCGACTCCTGCCTGAGTCTGGATTGGGTGGCCGCTACCGGCACCACGGAGTCCAAGTATATGGGCACCAAGTGGGAGCAGGACAGCGTGCAGCTCAACGCCCGTCTCTCCTGGAACAAACAGGTGACAGAGCGATTCTCCTACAACGTGTTCGGCGGGCTGGAATACTTCGCTTCCGAATCCGACCGCGTGCAGAACTGCAAGAGCGGATCCGTGCAGAACCTGCGCGGTGAGCTGGGTATCGGCGTGCGCTACGTGGCACAGGGCACTTCCCGCAGCATCGTGGATGAGAAGATCGGAATGGTCAACGCCGTACCGGGCTGTGAGCGAGTGGTGCTCTACGGTGAGGTAAGCTACATCAACGACATGGTACGCAACAACCCGAGCATCGAGGTGAACGGACTGCGCGGGAGCGGAGCGAACCCCGGACGACAGGGTGTAGGCGTGGAGGCCGGAGCGACAATCCGCCTCGGCGAGCGCTGGAGCGCCAACGCGAACTACAGCTTCAACGCGATGGATGACTCCAATGAGCACATCCTGAACATCGGTGCCAGCCGTACGTTCTGAAGCTAAGACAAACGCTTCCAATTCGGCAGCCCATGCAGATAGCTGCATGGGCTGTTTTTCAGGTGCGACGATGCGATTTTTTAGTAAGTGACCTATTGACATTTGGTGTGGTTTCGCTACAATGCTGTTCGAATATGGGACGCACCAGTATCATCAACATTCTGCTGACGTTGCTTCGAATCGGACTGGGTATCTTCTTCCTCATCACCGGGGCTCTCAAGATAACCGATTTGGGGACAACGGCAGAGTTCATGACCCGCAGCGCACTACTGCCGGATTGGTGTTCCATGCCCATTGCCTGCATCGGTGTTGCCATGGAGCTGGTGGTGGGGACGTGCCTGGTTTCGCGGCGTTGTTATCAGGGCGCGGTGCTCTGGGGAACGGTCATGTGCAGCGTCTTTCTCTTCCTGTATGCTCAGGCCTGGGCGCGCGGACTGGAGTTGAGCTGCAACTGCACCGGCAACCTGCACGAGATTGTGAACTACCCGCTGGATACCTCCATGCGGTTGCTGTTGCTGGGGGCGATGATTCTGCTGATGTGGGATTCGCGCCGCCGCCGCTCTGTGCTGTGGGATCCCAACAACAGCCCTTTTGACTTCTCAGAAATCTGATGGGCGAAGCAAACGGGCTTTTCTTTATCCGTTTTGAGTGATGAAAAAAACGCTGCGTTTCGTTTGAAACGCAGCGGCAATTTATCGATAATTGTTCAGGTGCTTATTTTCTGCGACGGCGAGCGGCCAGAGCGGCCAGAGCCAGCAGGCTGAGCGTCGTTGTGGTCGGCTCAGGAACGGCGGCTGCGGCCAGCGTCACGCTGCCGTCTTCGTTGTATTCCAACACGGCAGACCCGGTGGTGTTGCCGTCAGCATCTTTCAGCGTTACCGCATAGCCGGAG
>JAFUQZ010000074.1 GCA_017472085.1 Akkermansia sp.
AATTTTTGGCACTGCGTCAAAAAAGTCGCGTGATGACGGACAGAGGCGCACCAGCCATCAAGAGTTGTGGTAATATGTGGTTGGAATGAAAATAATACCAACTCTTGAAATGAAGGGCTGGCGCGCCTCTGCGTCAGATTGTACAGGTAATCAGATACTTGTCAAGTATGAGTTTGTCTCATCTGAAACATTCAGGTGTAGGCTGTGCAATCGCAGCATGCAACGCCGGGGAAGTCGCCAGCTTACTGTAACTGATACCCCTTATATGCAATACGATATAGCACTGCAGATAGAGACACCATGTCTATACTGTCCTCATTGCTCGAAATATGCCGTTGTCAGGCCTCAATGCATACATCCCAGACGTTGCATGACTCTTCGCCTTATGGGGTATATTGCCAGGTTAATGCAGGAAACATCAGCAAGACTCCTTTCCAATCTTTTACGCTTATCACAAAGCAGTATTTTACGAGCAGATAAAGATATCCTCACGCTCTTGGATGAAGTGCGCCCCATTCGCATGGACGGTAGACGCGCCCTGATTATAGACGAGAAATACCTAGGGCGAGATAAAAAGTTCGTAACATGTGTGATAGATGGCAGCACCGGGGAAATCCTCTGGCTTAAGGAAGGAAAAGGGACTGCGAGCCTGGATGGATTTTTTCGCTCCCTGACTCGAGAACAGAAAGAAGATATCCAGGTAGTGAGTATTGATAGAGGGAATGCATACCTCAAAGCTCTTCGTGAGCACTTACCCCATGTGAGCATATCGTTTGATCCATTCCACATCATTAAGAATGTAAATGATGCCGTAGATGAAGTCAGGAGAGATTTATGTAAGAGACTGGAGAAGAATGAAAAGAAACTAGTAAAAGGGAATCGCTACTTATTTCTGTGTGGTGAGGAGAATCTGGATGATAACAAGAGGGAAGAATTAGATAAGATTCTGAAACTCAATCAACCTCTGCAAGAAGCATATCTGCTCAAAGAGAAGCTCAGGCTTGTGTTTCAGTTTTCGAGTTTCAAGAAATGCGCTACCGCCTTCGGAGAATGGATAGCGTTAGCAGAATCTTCAACTCTTAAGCCTTTCAAACGTTTAACGAAAACACTTTCGAGACATGCACAACAGGTGCTAAACTTTTTCCGCTATCGGTTGACCTCTGGACGCATTGAAGGAATGAACTCCATGATTGCTCGTATCCAACTAAAAACCCGGGGGCTCCCCTCCGTTGATTATCTTCGTCTCAAACTCAGACAGCTAACATCCCCGTCTTTCACGCGACTTTTTTGACGCAGTGCCGAATTTTTTTGTATTCTTTTTTCAGCTTCTCCAGTTCCCGAGTCAAGGCTTGAGCAGAATGCTCCAGTTTTTCTTTTGAAAGACCATCTACAAGGGGAAATGCTTTCCGGCGATAGTTCCACAGAGCAACTTCACAGGAAAGCGACAGTTGCTCCATATCCCGTACATTCAGCCGCTTCATAATTGCTAACTCTTTGGATACGTTTGCATTTTTGCTATTGTTCCGTTTTCGTAGAGCAGATGCAACTACCTCACATTGATATTTCCTGTAATCGAGATAGTCGGCATGAGCCTGTGCAAACGCCTCCGTGGAATCATAGCGGTCACGTTCGGAGGGGAAGTCCGGAATCTTCGTTGCCATCCACACACCTTCTTTTGACAGTATTGCCAGAGCAATGAAGAACAACTCCAAATCCTCTGCTTTGTTTACCTCTATTTCTTTTGTAACGAACTCACAGCCTTCCCGAATACTGATGGATTTGCAGGAAATCGGAAACAGGCAAGCAATGCAACAGAAAAAAGGAAAATACTGTATTTTCATAGGCAAGACGATGCGGATAGTGGGGCTTACATGGTATCGCCGAGACGCTGTGACCAGGATTCTCCGTTGGAGTTGTTCTGTGCGGGTGCATCCAGTAATTCCGTCATCGTTTTCTTTGGCGGTTTTACACGCGGGATTTCTACCTGCTCCATGGCAGGCGGGGTGTAGACCCCGGCATGTTGCTGCATCATGTTGATCCAGGTCGATTCAATGGAGTGTTGCCTGGCATCCCCGGTAAGGTCAAAGGCGGGACTCCACTTATCACTTGGCTGTTTGCTGTACATCCCCCTAACAAGAATACCTTTTCCAAGGAGTCTCTGACTGCGGTTATAGAGTTGAGCGGGATCAGCTTCATGGACAATATCGATTAGCCGGGCGGAGGCTCCGCTTACTCCGGTCGGAAATGCACAGGAGTTTACAGTACATCCCCACAGCCGCTTGGAGTTGATTTCTCGGAGTACATACTGAACCATGGCTCCGGCTGCAGAGTACCCGATAACGCCTATGTTCAGCTTCGGGTTGTGAGTGAGCAATTTCTCAACGGTTTCTTTTCCGCTGACCGGATTAAATAAGCTTTCCCACTGCTCATCTGAAATGCCAATATCACTGCAATTGACGTGGAACACAACAAACAGCGTGTTGCCGTTTTGCAGCAGGGCGTGGTATAAGTCCCCGTCAATTTTCCTGAAAGGCTGAACAAGTTGGTAGCCCTTTTGCAGGGCAAGTTTCTTTAAAGAATCAATACCCAGTCCTGCCAGTTCTGTCAAATCAATAAGACGTGCTCTCTCCCTTGGGGGCAAGGTGTGAAATTCCGTCACGGATGCGTGAATGGGGGGCATGGGGGTTATCGGTACGGCAGGGGTGGCGTATTCGTATGCAAGGTCATTCATGCATTTGATCACCCCGGCAAACAGTAGCATGGGCACTACGCAAAAAATGAAGAACAGCCGACCGCAACCGCCTCTGCGGCGACGCCGCCCAAAAAAATCTACATCGTCTCCGAAAAACATGGCATCAACAATGGTTTTAGCGTCCGCGTCCGTCGTTGTCGTGTTCGCGGTACGCGCTGCGTATTAAATCCTCCCGTGCGTAGGCAGCTTTATTCAGGGCAATTTGTTCGCTCCAATCATAGTTTGCAGCGCGATCCTGTCGATACTGCAAATCTTTTTCTCTATCCAGTCGTAACTGTTCACTTTCCCGCGTCTCGCGTCCGTTATTGAAGCTTTTGAGGCGTTCCATTTCTGCCTCAAAAGCGGCGGCTTCCCGCTCCTGTGCCTGCCGGAGCATCTCTTTTGATTCATTCTCCCGGTGCTCTGCGGCAGAAAGTTCAGCTTTCAAATCCCGCATTCGGGAAGCATGCTCTTCGTATACAAGGAACAGCGAGCGGTCGTCCCCGGGAAAACCAGCCTGTTTGCGGGCTTCCTCATCATCCAGACTGATTCTGGCCTGTACACGCAGCTCTCTGCACTGCTTGTAGTATAACTCAGCCTGTTGTACTTCTGCACTTTCCATATATGTATAACGTTAGCGGTCTCTGCCATCATTGTCCCGACTGCGCTCCTGATTTTTTTCCAGGTATTCCTTACGGTAATACTCTTCAGCCTTGCGTCTGTTTTCTTCCTGCATTTTGGCATACTCATCGCGTCCGGCCTGTTGTTTCAACTCATACTCCCGCGCATAATGAGCCTGCCAGTAGTCGTCATTCATTCTGCCGTTATTGTTCTTGAGGTTATCCTGTTGCTTTGTTTCATACTCCTGCCGGGCTTTGTTTCTTTCAGCGTCCAGGGCCATTTTTGCCTTGTGTTCCTCTTCTCGGGCTTCTTTTAGCTGAGCATCAAGCTTTTCTAGTTTTTGTTGGTGCTCATTCAAACGCTCGAAATAAGGTCGGTTGTCGTCCGGGAAATTCCGTTGGTGGTTGTTATACTCATCTTCCAGACGAGCGCGTTTCTGCTCACAGTCGCGGAGGTGGTCTTCTGCCTGTTGGGTATTTGCCATAATTCAGTTATTTATGTTGTGCGTAATATGGGTTGGGTGCGGCTTTGCGTGAGAACATATTGTCTCTGAAATAGGTCAGACGCTCAGCCATGATGGGGGGGATGCCCTGCACAAAGGTCAGAACGGCCGTTCTGTTCAAACGTCGAACTTCATCAGGATTGAGCAGGTTACGTGTTATTTCCGAATAGGATTCCGTCTTACTGTTATTTTTGAAGAATTCCGTTGCCTTGCCACTGGTGCCGCTGGAGACGGAGCAGGAGGTTATCGTGGCTGCGCCCAGCATTTCAGAAATGTACTTGGCTGTTTCGTGGTCATTGATGCCGAAAAATTGCTGAATTTTGGCATTGGCCAGAAAGGTGGGCCAGTCATGTTCATACAGAGCTTTGAGCTGTGATAAATCCTGCCACACCATCCAGATGCTCATACCGTAGCCGGCCAGCAGGCTGACGGCCTGTTTCATCATGGGCAAGGTTCCGAGCTGGGCCATTTCGTCCAGCATGAACAGTACCGGGCACCCATCTTTCGGCGGTTCCATGCTCTGTGTCATGGCAGCCATGGCCATGGTAATCCACAAGCGAATGAGACGTGCATACCGGGTAAGATGCTGGGGTGGAATTACCAGATAGATGGATACACCACCCATCGTTTTCAAATCATTGAGGTTATAGCTCCCCTCACCGCCTTCGTCTGTGTCTCCCAGAGCAGCACATGCGAGCGCCGAATCCAGGAATTCCGTGTGTTTAAGTGCGTTTGAGATGATACTCTTGATTTCTTCCTGTCCGCCGGAGAGGATTTCATTGCCGGCTCTGCGCAGCAGTCCGCCAGCGGCGGCAGTATCGCCGCACATTTCCCGGATGATAAATTCCATAATTTCCGGGTAGGGTCTTGCCAGCAGTTCCCGCACTTCTCCCAGATGGCGTTGGCGGTGGGGACCTTTGCCGCACATGACTGCCAGAATCAGACCTCGCAGCAGTGTGCGAGCCTTATCGTCCCAGTGCGGGTCTTTCGCTCCGACCTCTCTCACAATCATCGCTTCGGCAATATTGGCTGCGATATCGCCCAGTTCCGGGTTCTGTTTCAGATAGGTGGCGGTGGGTTTGGTGTAATCCACAATGCCGTCCAGCGGATTGATGCTATCAGTTGCTTTGCCTAAAACCCGGAATGGATCCAGACAGATTACTTCCTGATTTAATACATCGCGTCTGAATTTGGACGTAATGGCATAGTTTTCTCCTTTGGGGTCAATGACAATGACAGAACCCGGATAATGCAACAGATTGGGAACCACCAGCCCTACGCCTTTCCCAGAGCGAGTGGGGGCAACGGTGATGATATGACCGTCTCCAGCCCAACCGAGCAATTTATTTTCCATGCCACCGCTGATAAGCTTGCCCAGCCCGGACATGAGTTTGGACATGGATGAATCATAATCCTGACGGATGCCGGCGACCAGTTTTTCGGGATTAACTAAGCGCCCCAGTACCATGCAACGATTAGGCTTCTCCGCAGAAATGAAGGTTCGGCGTGCCATATCATTGCGGAAGCATTCCCGGGAATGCTGAAAATCCGAAAACGCGAACAGACCTTCGGATGCCAGGTCCCCGGCATTGGCCCAGCGGGCACTTCCATAACTATCAGTATTTGCCATGATGTTTTCCTTTATGATTGTTTGATGAAACCGTTCTGTGCCATAATCCACAACAGAGGTTCTTCCGCACGCAGAGCATCCGATTTTGATGAGCAGCCGAATAGTGCACATTTCGCGTCCTGCATCAATAATTTCTGCAGACGGGTATCGGCAGCGCTCAGCCAGGCGGACATCTCACAGCTTATGGTGCCCTGTTCGCCTGCATCCAGAGAGCCGTTATGGATGCAATCCCGACAGACGCGGTGAATCGATGGCCTCAGTTCCCACTTTCCTGCGGTATGATTTCTGAGTAAGTCCGTTTTGTTCAGGGTTACCGCCACGGGAATACCTGTGAACTCCTTTTTGATTCGTCCCAACAGCCTGAGAAAAGTTTCATCGCTTCCCTTTGCCGGAGCCAGAGAAGAATTGGCTGTAACAGATGTAAAAGTACCGGGTTCAGTCATCAGAATGATGCCGGAGAGCGCTTGTTTTTTGGGGGAGTTCAGGGTTTCACCCCGGCTTTCTGAGAGAGAGAGCAGAATATTTCTGCCCCTGTTGTGCAGACAGAAAAGTTTGCTTTTTCCGTTTCCTGCGTACTGTTCCATCACAGACCAACCGAATGCGGTACTCAATTGTCTGAAACGTTCAACAACAGCTTCCATCCAGGTGCTCTTTCCGCAGCCTTCATCTCCCACAAGTGCAATATGAAGCGTGCGAGTGGAACGCTCCAGCATGGCAGACGGGAATTCTCCCTTGCAGCGCGGGCAGGCACAGAACCCCATTTTCCTGTCACAGGTTTTGCACTGGGGAAAGAGTGTACGGGTGCATTCTGCGAAAAGCGGGGGAGGACAAATCCCCAATTTCTGCAGGAAATTTAATTTTGCCGGAGCCAGTGATTTTGGGAAACAGACCGGTCTGTAGTACTGAATCTCTCCCACAGAAAGAGGACTGTAGCAGTGTGGACAATATGGTGTTTTAGCCATGGTTAGTTAAATAGTAAGCGATTTGCGGTCGAGAATAAGCAATGTTTCGGAATCTGCTGTTTCATCGCATAAAAACGGCATGAAACAATTTCCGCTCTTGTGTGTCAACTCCTGTGGGATGTCGACCATGCAGGACGTACCTTGCGAGGCGGGTATCCGCAATGCCGGTTTTCCCTCCTGCGGAGAGAACGGCAGAGCTCCGTGTCCGCAGCGCACCTCCAGTTCCGGTATTCCCGGTTTATTGCTCCTGACTACAAATTGGCAGCTTTTACCGGCCGTACCCTTAACACTGCACCGGACTCGCCTGAGATCCCCCGGTGCAACGGAACACAGTTTCCTTGCTTCGCTAAGGAGAGGTTCGGCACCATCGGAACGATGTGCATAGATGCAGATGCGACACGGTTTATTGCCGATATCGGACAGAATTTGGCGCGCTGTCCGCTCGTTTCCTTCCCGCTGTACGGTCAGCTGACCATCAGCCATGACATCGTCTATCCCCTCCGGAAATGAGGTGTGGCTATACAAAATGGTGGCTTTATGGCAAGCTGTAGGCCAATCCCAGCTCAGTTCGATATCGTAGGCATCCCGCCGTATGCCGAGCCCATCCACCCCGCCGTGCCGGGGAGAACAGACCAGTGCCATATCACCCTTAACAACCAAGGGCAAGATATAGTTTCCCGCAGCAGAGACTTGGTGCAGAACAGCAGAATGCCGTTCTTTTTCCGCAATAGCTCCTACACACTGAGCCAGAGAGCACATGCTGCCCACCGGTCCCGGGAGCTCTCTGCCGACATACCAGTATACCTTTTCCGCGCCCGGAAGCTCGCTTCGACTGATGCGCAGTTCGGTCGCTGCTTGTTCGTATTCCCAGTGGGTGAGCTTCAACTCCGGAGGAGGACTGGCCGGAGTGCCGCTTCCGCCTGCAGACACGGATTCAGAACCGCCATCCCGCTTGAATACCAGAAGATAACCATATTTTCTGCCGTTTTCCAGCTCTTTGTCCGTATAACTTGTTGCCCGTGAAGCCACCGGGAGTCTGATACCGTCTGCTGCGGATTTCGGCACAGCTCCCTCGCGGCGCGTCAGCGTAGCCTGCCACCCGGGGGGCAGGGAGTTCCAGGAAATATCAGCCTGCCCGTTGCCCATCCGGATGCGCAGCTGGGGAGTAGGTAATACGAGACCTCCGGCAGTGTTACCGCGTAATACCTGTTCGCCCACGAGCGCAAAAACAGCGTATGTGTAGTACACGCCTGGCTGTACCTGACTGTCTGTGTAGGGAGAAAACTTGCCGAAAGGCTCAACGGCCTCGCCGTCTCGCTCATGGTGCGGTACTCCGTTTTGTTTTTTGCGCAGAATATAGCGGATGGGTGTTTTACGGCTATCCGGTAATACATCCAGAGCGTTCCCTCTGTAGAGCACCTTCTCCCATTCTACCCGCAGTGCGCTGCCTGCATTTTTTACGGCGCGTATGGCCGGTGCCTGCATCTGCTGCAGAATCACCGCATCCAGAGCTGCCTGAACTTCTTGTTGCAGCTGCAAGGCAGAGGTAAACTTGGGGTAGTTCTTCAGTATGGCTTTCAGCCGTTCCTGAACTTTACCAAACTCACCGTTTTTTGTCAGGTAGCGCAATTCATCCAACTCTTTGTGGTGCTGCCGGATGGTAGTCATGCGGTTGCTGCATTTGCGGCATTTATCAGCCTTGGGGTCGGAAAGCGCACCGCAGCGCGGGCAATCCACTTTGAACTGCATCCCGCAGGATACACAGCGTATGGCTTCTGCATCATTCTTCGCCTTGCAGGTGGGGCATTCCATGTGCGTGGCTTGCCAGGGGAAACGCACGTTGCAGTCAGCACAGCATTTCTTGTATAGCAGCCATTCTGCATTTTCACGGGACAGTCCGGCCTCGCACAGAGAATCCAATAATTTGGTATAATACTCTGCAGAGATGGTACTTGGAGCTCCTCCTTCTATATAACCCGGCAGGCAGTCCAGAATGGTTTTACTGGCCAGATAGATTTTCCATGCTTCATCGCTTTTGTGCCTTTTTTCTTCATTGGCGAAAAATTTATCAGCTATTGCAGCAATTCCTGCTTTGATGATGACTTCCAGCTTTTGTTTATCCGGCAGATTGCGTACCTGCGTGTTCTCTTTTGTCCGGATTTTGCTTAATTCATCAAAACTGACATTTTCGCTGCATCCCCAATAATCGTATATTGATTTTTTCTCGGCTACGACTAACAATTTGTGCAAACGCATCATATCGCGGGAAATAACAATTCCCATCACTCCTCCTTTAGGGGGAACTTTTGCGTTGCTAGGTTCGAGAACGGAGACCGGATATGGCTGCCCCAGGGTCGTGATGCGAATGTTGCATTCTGCGGCGAGCCCTTGCACCGTTTCTGCTTTCAATTTGCAGTTATTGCAGATGTTGCGGAAGATGTTTTCTGCCACACAGCCTTTTATTGCGGCATGCTTCAGCCGGTATTTGACCCTTTCGCACTCATTTTTATAGGCTTCTTGAGCCAGTTTTCGAAGAGTGGCGGGGTCGGATAACGCTGCCACGACTTTCTCAAAAGTTTCAGATAGCTCGCGAAGAAGGATATCGCCGTCTTGCGGTGTGCTGGACCATTTCTCCGCTTCTGCACGGGCTTTCAGTTTGGCTACGACTTTCGCACAATTTATTTCAAAGGGCTCGAGCGATAAATCCAGAATCTCGTAGTAATTTTTCTTCTTCATGAATGCGTGGGGAAAATTCATCACCACAGAGCGCATGAACAGCCAACAAGTTTCCGATTCCCGTTGGCTGTTCAGCTCTGCGGAGCAGATTACTCAATGGTCATATTGTTGAGCTTGCGCTGCATTTGTCTCATTTCCGAAACGGAGAGGGAAGAGTCGGTTTTCACTTCACCCTCGATAGTCTGCCCGGAGGCGGGGTCGCGCGAAAGGATGTGCAGAAGTCCGTCTTCGCTCAGGCGGAAGATGGTCTCTATCGGGGAGCCTTTGGGCAAGCCCGGTTTGATAGGCAAGACTCCCTCCCAGATAACATTTCCCAGAGCGGGGTCGATGCCTTCCGTGCTGATAGCATAAATTTCTGCATCAGAGGTAGGCATTTCCACCATGTTATCCACCACGCGGGTTTTGACTCCCGTCTGGTTATCCTGCAGGGTATAACTGGTCAATGTGGCCTCTGCCGGTAGTGTGGTGTTCTTATACAATATGTTGTAAATACGGTCCACATAGTCACTCTGGCGAACCAGGATTTCACCGAAGCTGCGGCTGCTGACGTTGTAGGTGGGGGTAACGATGGTCGAGATAGCCTCCAGCGTCATGTCATGTTCATCTGCCAGTTGCTGGAGCTTTTCTTTCGTTTCGAGTGAAAAATCACCTTCAGTATTTGTTTCCAGAGAGAAGTCGCCGGCTTCCTCCCGCAGCAGATGCGCCATGGCAGAGATGGCGGCCCCTTTGGCAACGGCTTCGTCCGGATCATAGGTTACAGGCTCCAGCCCGAATTCCCGGCGCAGCATTGCCGGTACCTGCGGCATGTAGGTGCTGCCACCCACCAGAATAAGCTCATCCACTTTTTTCACCCCTTTACTGCGGGCAACTTCCACCGCATGGCGGGTGTCCTCCAGGGTACGGTTAAGCAGAGATTCGGTTTCCCTCTCAAATTCTTCACGGGAAATGGAGGCGTAGAGCTTTTCTCCCCGGTATTTATAGCTGGTCTGAACCTCTATTTTGGAGGTGAGCAATTTTTTGGTTTTTTCTGCCAGCAATCGCAGATCCTGCATGGCGGCAGCATCGCTTTTCAAATCAACGGCAGTGTCGGCAGATTGCTGCAGGCGACCCACCAGCATATCCAGCATCACATCATCCCAATCCTTGCCGCCCAGCAGGTGGTTACCATCCGTGCATACCACATTCAGCCCGGACGGGGATACATGAATAATCGTAACATCGAACGTACCACCGCCCAAGTCATACACCAGAATGTGGCGATTACTTTTACCCTGCGCGCCGGAAAGACCGTAGGCCATGGCAGCTGCAGTCGGTTCATTGAGAATCTCCAGCACATTGAGCCCGGCAAGCTGCCCCGCTGCCTTGGTGGCTTCACGTTCCTTGTGAGAGAAATAGGCAGGGCAGGTGATGACCACGTCCCGTATTTCCTGACCCAGTCGGGCAGAGGCATCCTGTACCAGCTTTTTCAGGATGTACGCGGACACCTCTTCCGGCCTGAAGTCTCCCTGAGAACAGGAAAAGACATAGGAATCACGTCCCATTTCACGCTTGATGAACGTGGCAACCTCGCCCGGACTGAGGGGAGCCTCCTGTTTAGCTTCCTCGCCTACGACAATACGGCGATCCTCGTCGAACCACACCGCAGAGGGCGTGGTTCGCTCACCATCCGCATTCAGTAATACTTCCGGTTTCCCGCTGTTGCCGACAATGGCCACACAACTATATGTTGTGCCCAAGTCAATTCCTATGGCTTTTCTGTTCATAGTTTTATCGATTCAGGGGTGCTGGTTATACATCTGCCATCTCCAGTTCGGCAACTTTCTTCTTGATTTCATCAATCTCTCCCTCAGTCAGAGCATCTGTCACGGTAAACTCAACGGTAATATGCTTGTCATTGGTGATATCGCGCGCGGTAAGTTCCAGACGTCCATTCTCATCCAGAGAGAAGATAACCTCGATTTTCGCGCCGGCGGGCAGGCCGGGGGTAAGTGCCATCTCGGCATTTCCCAGCTCTACACAGTAATCCAGCTCTGTTGCAACTTCGTCCATGTTATTGGAGAATACAACCAGGGGAAGAGTAGTGGCATTTGCCTCTGACACAGGGAATTGCTGTGACTTGCAGCAGGGAACCGGCGTTTGCTTTTTGATGAGATTATAGCATACCGGCTTCTTTTCCTTGTTCAGGACACGAATTCCAATACTCTTGGATGCCACGGTTCTGACTTTTGTTTCAATGGTTTCTGTTATCGTGGTTACTTCAAGTCCGAATTCGTCCGCAAGCTCCTGTTTTGCTTTATCCTCGATGTCAACCTCCGGTTTATCCGGTTCCTTTTCCTTGAGTTCCTCCATCTTCTTTATGAACGCATCCTGAATGGCTTTGATGTTGCCATAGGCTGCCGCACCCTTGGAAACAGCATAGTTTGGTTCGTAGAGTTTGGGTTCCACGCCGAGCGAATCCTTATAGCGGCTTTCCACCATGGCCATAATCTGAGGCATGTAGGTAGAACCACCCACCAGCAGGAATTCGTCTATCTTCTCAGAACTGCCGTTATCCTTGGCTATGGAACGAGCCTTCTCAATCATGGCATCGGTAAAGCTGATGGTGCGCTCCAACAGGGTGCGGGTGGCCTCCTCGAATTCCTCGCGAGTGACGCTTACCTTTACCTTGCCGTCCGGGCAGGCAATGGTGGCTTTGGCGGTTTCCCTCTGGCTGAGACTTTTCTTGGTCTTCTCCACGGTGAGCTGCAGAGCCGCAGCGGTCTCCGGGTCACTCATGGGGTCTCCTGCATCAGGGTTATCCAGATTCAGTTTATCAAGCAGAACATCGCGCAGGGCGTTATCCCAGTCCGCGCCACCCAGTTTATGGTCGCCATCCGAGCACACCACCTGCACTCCGTCGGGAGCAACATTGATCACCGTGACGTCAAAAGTACCGCCGCCCAGGTCATACACAATCACCTGTTTGGTGGAGCAGTCGCCCTCTCCACTCTCCTTCAGCTGACCGGCCATGCCCAGACCGTAGCTGATAGCGGCGGCTATCGGCTCATCCACCACGGCAAGAACATTCAGCCCGGCTATCTCACCGGCAGCCTTCGTTGCGGCACGCTCCGCTTCATTGAAGTAGGCAGGGCAGGTAATCACCACATCTTTCACGCTGTGTCCTGCCATCTCCGCACCTTTGACCATGTATTTGAGAATCAGAGAGGAAATAGACTCCGGCGAGTGCTCCACACCGAAAAATTCCTTGCGCCATTTGGAGCCGATTTCCCGCTTAATCAGGCCTACGAAATTATCCGGGTCGATGCTGGCAGATTCCTTTGCCGTATCGCCCACAGTATAATTGCCCTCTTCAAAGAATACGGCGGAGGCGGTGATCTGTCCTCCGTCCGGATTGTTGATGATGGTGGCGTTGTTGCTGTCATCCATGTAGGATATAGCCGAATAGGTGGTGCCCAGGTCAATGCCGTACACCATGGGTTTTGTATTTTCGCTCATAATTGTTTGTTGATTTAAGGATAAAATGTTAGAAACCTATTGCTTATTACATTTACTTGCGGCAAGATTTCCCCTCTTCAAAGAACACGGCAGAGGCTGTAAGCTGACCACCGTCCGGGTTGTTGATGATGGTGGTTTCTCCGCATTCATCTGCACTGGCTAATGCAGAATGGGTGTAACCGAACGAGATGCCGTATCGCATGGGGGAGAGACAGGTGAAGGAATTATTCTGCTGCTTCAGCCGGTTTTTGGAGCACATATACCGCAACCTTTTCCAGACGAATAACCTTGTCATTCATCTCGAATCCCCAGCGGATGCTGCTTTGGATGGTTTTAGCCAGCTCCGGATTATCTGTCGGGATGGTTTTGAGCGCGCTGTGGCGTTTGCCGTTGAAAAGGGTGCCCGGTTCGGAACGGTAGGCAATCACATCGTGGTTTTCCAATAAATCACGAAGGTCTTCTGCATAACCACACACCAGCTTGCGCAGTTTGGCAAAATTCTCCGGCGTTTCTTCGGCCGCGGCAAAATGCTCGGAACTGCGCTCTGCGCCGTCTATCTCAGCGATGAGATCCATCACGATGGCGCGGGTCTGCTTGGCGGCTTCCTCCCGGCGGTAGCGCTCCAGCTCCGCATGCTGGCGGTCAATGATTTCCTGCTTGGATGCATCATATTTCAGCTTGCGCGCAAAATCATCGCTGAGGTTTTTCAGCTGAGCATCCACCGCAGATAAGGCACTGAGCACGGGTGAGAAATCCACGGTAAACGGTTCGGAAGTCGGAAGTACCTGCGGTTCATTCGCCGGTTCCGTGGGCAGCGGTTCAGTTGCTTCAGCCGGATTCAGCGGATCTTCCGGGCTGTCAACGGCAGGGGCTCCCTCAGAATCCTGTACAGGTGTGAGCGTGTCTGCCGATGTGTCTTCAGCCGCATTTTCGCCCGGTTCAGCAGGCTGTGCTTCGTCTGTATCAGCCGGAGTCTCGTTCATATCCTCCTCCGGGGTGATTGTTTCTGTGGGAGGATTGATCTCCTCCGCTACAACGGGCAGAGGCTCTTCTTCTATCGTATGGGGAGTATCGTTCATTTTTTTGAATAATTTGAATAGGAAAAACATTATTTTGTGACGTGTTGAAGCATCCACCGACTCAGCTCCGCCACGCCGGAGCTATCCTTGAGTTTTGCTGTGTTGCTGTGGGTTGTAAAATAGCGCACGGAGCGGAACAAACTGCATTTTTGGGCAATGTCCGGCAGTTTGCGGCGGTGGAGATACGCTCTGTATGCCTCCGGTTTGCCGGAGCTTGGGGGGGCGGAATCATCAGCTGAGTCACAGTTCGGATCGGCGATGATGACAGCGCATTTTAATCGTTTGAGCGTTCGCAGATGCATAGAGCGCATCAGCTCATACCAACTGTCAAACGTCCTGGCAAAGCTCGCGTGGGAAGCCGTTGAGGTATCCACCACAAACACTACGGCGTTCAGAGAGCCGTAATCGCTGAATGTATCCAGAGAGCAAGGATTTCCCATGGCTTTCTCTCTCATATCATACAGGCGCAGCTGGTGCGTCGGTTTGCTTGGTTCATTTGCCCCTGCATGCCCTTTCCGAGCATCTACGGTGCAACATGCAACCCCCACACCGAAGGATGGTTTGCTGACAATGCCGGACTGTCCGCACATGCTCCAGCCTGCAATGTCGTTATCTCTGAAAGCTGCCAGTAGCGCTTCGAGAAGAGAGAGACGATAGCTATCGCCCGCAGCGAGAAAGGCAATCTGTGCCTTGCCGGAGCTCTCCTGTTTTTTGCGTCGATTGCGCACCGCCTCCTCACCCGGCATCAGGAACATCCAGATGGGTATCAGCACGGATGCCGCACAGATAAAGATTCCCAAAGCAGCAATGAGAGCAAGTGGCCGTAATATGTATATCTCAAATATACATATTACTCTGATGGGTAAAAACTCGTGTTCGGAGGAACGATACCGCGTCTGAATAGGTGAAATGAGTGAAGCTCTGCAAACGGATTGAATGATGCCGAAACCTTGCTTCAATCTGTATTGCAGCACTTCTTTTCCTCTCATGTTGAGCGGGGCTTCGTCGCATGCCTGTTTATAAAAAACGCAGGCATTCACAGCAACCACTCCCAGAGCCCAGACGGCGTACGCCAGCAGGAAGCCGCTTTGCAGCGCATTATCCAGACTGTATCTGACATCGGCTCCCAGATAATCGGATAGAAAAAAATGATAGGCCAACCATACTACAATGCATAGTATGATAAATAAACGCCGTGATAGTTGCTTGTCCATTCGTTTCCTGATCGATGCGCAGTTCCGGAGAAAAACCGGGCAGTTCAGTCAACCGCGCTGCCCGGATAAGGAGCCGGGAGGTGAGATTACATGTTATTCAGCTCAGCTTCAAGAGCATCGATAGCGGCATTCAGTTCATTTATATCCTTATTGTCGTTGGTATTGTTGCGCTTGGCTTTAAGAGTGTTCAGTTCTTTGTTGAGTTTGTTTTTTCGGGATAAAAGAGAGGTTGTGTTGCTTTCCAGAGAGCTGGCTGTCAGTTGCTTGTTGCTCAGCTCCGTCAGAAGCTGTGCCTGGCGTTCTGCCGCTTTGCTCGGTGACCAGAAGATTCCGCCCTGTGTCGGGTCTCCTGTCAGCGTGCAGGAACTCACCGATGCGGCAACAATGATGGTTAAGAAGATACGGTTCATTTCAGAAAAGGGAATGTGAGGGTTAACGAGACACTAAGGTATTAATCTTGGACTTATTGCGTTGCAGTTCATCGCATTCACGAACGAGCGTGTTGATTTTTTGATTTAAAGCCACTTTTTCGCTGCCTTTAGCCTCACGGGCAGCATCCCGCGCGATGATGAGATCAGCATTGATGAGGGCAATGTCCTCATCCAGCTCTTTTTTGACCTGTTTGGCCCGGTCTGCCGTGAGCCTCTGTTTCCGTTGCTTCATGGTGTTGATTTCAGATGCGAGTGTATCATTCTTTTTGCTTAACTGTGCGATGCGATTATCCAGATGTTTTGAGTTGGCTCGGATAAATTCCTCCGTGTTAGCACATTCCTCTTTCTTTTTCGCAACGGAATCGCCCCACAGATAGCCCAGAATCCCCCCTACGACACCACCAAAACCGGCTCCGATTGCCGCGCCTTTTTTGCCGCCAATCCACCCACCGATACCTGCACCGATACCGCCGCCGCCAAGTGCACCAAATCCCGTCCCCTGTGTGCGGGTCAGGGTGCCGTCCGACATATTGCTGCAGGAGCACATGATGCCTGCAATCAGCAGAGCAGATGTCCACTTTTTATAATTAATGATATAGCGTTTCATAGATAAAAGAGTTTTATTTCGTTTTATGAGAGATAAGTTTCTTCCCCTTATAATTAATGGGGGTGAAGCCTGGCGAAAGCGGGCATTCTGCCCCGCAGGAACTATCCGTGAAACCTTCGATTATTCCGTCCTGTCCAATCAGAACATGTGTTTGCCCGTAGCGGATAATGCGTTCGCCCTCCACATCCTGGAAAATTCGAAGCGTGTTCAGTTCCAGCCTCAATCCGGATATCCCGGCAGAAATAATCTTGATGGCTCGGAAGGGATAGTTGGCATTATACTCTTCCAGCCTGTCTCTGAGCTCATCCCGATCAAACTGCAATCCTATTTCCGGTTCCACCACTTTTTCGCTGAAATGGGTATTTATCAGATGTCGAGAATCCTGAGTGCCGACTAATATATGAAGCAGGGGTTCTATCAGGCTCTCCGCATCTGTTACACTTGGTTTTGTCGGTTTCCTCCCTGTGCTCGTAGTGGAGACTGCCGGAGCCTGTTCCTGTTCAGATATCGATTGCTTTTTTTCTGCATCAGTTTCTGTCTTTGTTGGACTCTCAGACTTTATCGGTACGGACCGCGATCCGGTTTTCAGACGCCTGGATTTGTTATTCTGTGCTTCATTGTTACTTTCCTTCGCACTTTTCTGTTGGTGTCGTTCCGTTTTCGTTGGCTTTTCCTCTACGGTTGAGGAATGGTGAGATTCCTGATTCGGGGGTGTTTTCGTTACGGGGACCGCCGGGATAGGTTCCACCGTGGGTGCCGGGGGGGACACAACAGCTTTTTTGTTCTGGTCCTTCACAGGATCGGAGAGGTCTAAAGGTGTACCTTCGGAGCCCCAATCCGGTATGGTATCCAAAAATAAGGGGCCGGAGTTACCGTTGCCGGAATCTGCTATTTCAACATTTTCCGAGAATGGCGCCTTGATGGCCAGATAATTATAGCCGAAGCAAAAACCTACACAGGCAAAAAAAATCAAGGCAAATCCGACTCCGGTCTTACCGTTATCTGAAAAGAAAAATCGGGCTGTTGCCCCGGGCATGCCGCAGTGCGGACAAACCTCCCCGCAGTACGTGGAGTTACACATGCACCTCACCTGTTTGTCTTTAACCATACCTGAACGCTCTGTAGTCTACAGCATTTCGAATGCTGATGCGTGTAATTTTACCTAGTGACTTTATTATCTGATATCTGTGTAATGTGTTTAATCATGGCTTTAAGGTGAAATCTGAGTTCTCGAGAGTAACGCTTTCCATATTACCTACTGGATTTTCTATAAAAATACGCATCATTCGTTAGTTTTTGCTTGCATCAGCATTCGAAATGCATAGCCAATTACATCATCATTATGAATACAAAAATAAATGTCATCAGCCATTTACCCTTGAGTATGAGCGATATTGCCCGCCTTATTGCGGAAGCAACGGAGGAGTTAGGTGAGCAAGCCCAGGGGTTGACGCGGTTAGAATTGTTGCACATGCTGCGTCGGTTGATTAGAGCCGGGGCAGAGGCCGTGAGGGCAGAAGAGTACTCTGTATCTTTCTCGGAAGCCGCGTGGGCAAGTGTGGAGGCTCGCTCCGGGCTGAGACCAACTACGTTGCGCGATTTACGGCATTTTGTTCGACGCATGCTGCGGGTCGGTGGGGTGCCAGAGCGTTCTCTGCGCGCAATGGGCACACAGGAATGTCGTAATTTACTGGAGAACGCATTTGGGAATAGTTCGCACAGTTTCAATAAGGGGCGTGCCATTTTACACAGCATCTTTGCTTACGGCCTGCGCCGGGAATGGTGCCGTGATAATCCGGTGAGCCGCATAGAATCCCGGAGGATACAGGAAAAGGAGATTGTGCCGCTGAGTTTGCAGGAGGTGCGGCGTCTGGAACAAACAGTCCAACTACCGGAGCATCAGGATATGCGTTTCTCTCTCCACCTGCTGCTATACAACGGTGTACGTCCGCAAGAAGTAGCGCGGTTGAGCGAGCACCACATTCTGGTAGAACAGAAACGGGTTATTATACCTCCCTGTGGGAGTAAAACGGGCGGTGGTCGAGTGGTGCCGCTACGCAAGAGAAAGCAGCTAAGGGGAGTTCCCCTCTGTATACCGAGGAATTGGCAGCAGCGTTGGCGTTTGCTCCGTCGTGCTGCCGGCTTTCTGTTTTGGCAGCCGGATGTGTGCCGTCACACCTTTGCCAGCTATCATGCTGCTTATTTCAGGAATTTAGGGGAGCTGCAGTTGGAGATGGGGCATCGCAGCATTGATTTGCTGCGCTCGCGCTATCTGAATCTGCCGCGAGTGGCACATGCCCGAAAATATTGGGAATTGGAATAACGAAGCTTGTGTGATTCGGGCGCGCCGACTGCCGGGGACGAACAGCTCTTTGCAATTTACTCTTGGGCCAGACGAGAGACATTGGCCTTGTAGACGGCGTTGGCCGATTTGTTCCTGGCACGGGCGATTTTGTTTTCGTAGAGTTTGCGCTGCAGGAGGTCGCCCGTGGGGAACGTCTCTTCCGGTTTGTCGCAAATGGTCACGCGGGTGCCTACCTTCGTGATGGCGAAAAGCTTGACGGCCATGGTGTGGGGGGTGCGGATGCAGCCGTGGGAGAGTCGCTGCCCGGCGCGAACCTTGCCTGTATGCATACCGATGCCATCGCTGGTGAGGCGCTGCCAGTTGGGCATGGGCGCGCCCACGAATTTGCCGCCTTCGGGGACGGGCTCTTTGAAGGCATCTGCATCGCTGTTGATGCATTTGCCGTTGGCATCATACATTTTGCCGTAGCGGTTGGAGGCGTACTGTTCCTTTTTCTGGGTGACTCGGAATTTGCCGGTGGGGGTTTCGCGCCCCTGAATACCGGTGGAGACAGGCCAGTCAGCTGCCACTTGATTGCCGACGTAGAGACGCCCGCGCTGCTGGCTGAGGCAGATGAAAATCGGGCAGGTGGAATCGGCCTGTGCCAGCAGTTCTTCATCCGTGTAGATGTTCATGACCTCCGGATAGTAGCCGTCGCTGATGAACTTCTCGTACCGGGTAAGTTCCACAGGCGCAAGCGGGATGACATCCGGTGTCGGGGTGGTCTGGGTCTGGCAGGCGGTCATCAGCATGGCTGCCGCTGCGGCGATTATTGCCGGAAAAGAATACTTACGCATAGTTCGAAGTGGTTACTTGATGATAACGGGAGTACCCAAGGGGGTGTTTTCAAAGAAAATTTCGGCCATCTTGCGGGGGAGTCGGATACAGCCGTGGCTCTCCGGGGCAGCGGTGACGATGCCTTCGTGCATCCAGATGCCGGTGTTGGTGAGTTTCATGCCGAAATTCATGGCAGCACCCTTGTAGATGCCGCCTGCCGGCATGGGGTCACCGGAAGTGTAGTCGGCGATGAGGGTGTTTCCTGCGGCATCGACAACGCTGCCGTAGGTGGATGATTTGTGGTCAATGTCTTTCTCCAGAATGGGGAATGTGCCGCTGGGGGTACCGTGTCCGGCTTTTCCGGAAGAAATGGTGCTCCAGCCCACCTGGCGGCCGCCGATGTAGTATTTGGCTTTCTGGAGGTTGGTGTCGATGACGATGAGGTGTTCTCCCTCCAGGCCGAAAGGTTTGTCCCAATGGCCGGTGCTGACGGCTTCTGTGGGGCTCAGCTTGATTTTTTCCGGGGCAAAGGCGTAGGTGTTGGCGACGTTGTTGAGTCTTGTTGTTTCACAGGACGAGAGCAACAGGACGGATGCTCCGAGCATCAGTCTGACGATTTGATTTCCGGCTTTTGAGGTCAGCATGTCAGTCGTTCGTAATGCGTTCAGGGACGCCGGGCCATGCGCGCGGCGTACGCGCGTTTATGCCCGCATTATGCTTTTTTGTCAAGTACATTCCGATTTATTTGGCATATTTTTTGGAAATAGTTGCCCGGCGGGAAGTATCATGATAGGATGAGGTCATGCTACTGGCTTTGGCTCCCATGCAGGATGTGACCGATTTGGCGTTCATGAGGACGCTGGCGCGGGTGGAGTCGCTGCCGGATTTGTTTGTGACGCCCTATTTCCGCAGCACGCCGACGACCTGTGCTCTGGCAGAGCAGAACCTGCGCTGTATTGAGGGAAATGAGACGGGTGTGCCTATCGAAGCTCAGCTGGCGGGAAGCGATGCCGCCGCGATGGTGCGGGATGCCCGGCATTTGCTCACGCTGCCGGTGCGTGGTATCAATCTGAACGCAGGATGCCCCTCACCGCTGGTGAATCGTCATGGTGCCGGGGCGGGTCTGCTCCGCGAGCCGGAGAATTTCCGCGCGGTGTTGCAGGCGCTTCGCCGGGTTGTGCCGGAGGGGCGTTTTACGGTGAAATGCCGATTGGGCTGGGCAGAGGATACGGAGTTTCCCGCTCTTCTGGAGCTGCTGGCAGAGGCTCAGCCGGATATGCTGACGGTGCATGCCCGCACGCGGAAGGATTTGTACGGCGGTGTGCCTCGGTTTGAGCAGGTGCGGCGTGCGGTGGAGGAGATGAGTTGCCCGGTGCTGGCCAATGGTGATTTGCAGACCCCGGAGCAGGTGATGCGCTGTCTGGAAAGCACCGGGGCGGCCGGGGTGATGATTGGCCGCGGTGCTGTGCGCAATCCGTTCATTTTCCGTCAACTGAGGGGCGGTGCGGCTCCATCCCGGGATGAGATGCGGGAGTATTACCGCATTCTGGTGGAAGAGACGGGGCGCATTCTGTTCGGCATCCGCACGGAGAAAGGGCATTGCAACCGCATGAAGAAATATCTGGCCTTCTGTTACCCTGATTTTACGCCTGAGCAGGAGTATGCCTTGCGCCGGTGTACTGAGGTGGGGGAAATGCTCCGTCTCCTCCTGAGTTAACTCAATACAGTGAAACGGGCAGGTGCGAACACCTGCCCGTTTCAGAAAAATTCCCGAACACTCAGATTCAGGCCTCAGCGGGAGTCACGGCAGCGGCCGGAATCTCCTCCTTGTTGGTGAAGTGCCACTTGACCTTGTTACGCTTGTTGGCGGAACGAGCCTTGCGACGCTTCTCATCCATGGGGCTCTCGAAAGCGCGGCGGCGGCGCATCTCCTCGAGGATACCCTCGGTGTCGAGCTTGGTCTTGAGGCGCTTGAGGGCGCGATCGATCGGTTCTCCTTTACGTACAGTGACGGAACGCATGATAGATGATGTTGTTGTTAGTAATTTGTCCGGGAACGGGCAGGCAAGATACACCAAACAGCTGCGCCTGTCAAGTTTTTTGTCATCTAATTTGCATTTTTTCATTGTTTTGCTCCGAAAAGCCGCGCCCTACATGAGGGCGCGGCGGGGTTTGGCGCGGAAAACCACGGGGGCAACCATGCCGTGCGAGTGGGCTTCCGCGAAGGTGCGGGCGGCATCCGCACTGTGGGAAGATGCATCGTGCAGCGGGGTCTCCCGGCAGGTGCCGGAAACCCCGCCCGGAGCTGTGCGGTACATCTCCAGGCAGGACAGGCCTGAGGGCTCTTTTTCGCCGCGCAGGTTGATGCGCTGCCGGAGCGTGTTGGGGTGGAACCAGCTTTTGCTCAACAGACCGCGCAGTACGTTGATACCGCGCCAGATATCCGGTGTGCGCGGCACGACCCGGACCGCCCGGATTCCCTGCGCTGCCAGGCTTTCCACATAGGATTGCCCGTGCGGGTCGCGTCTGGCGGCATCGTGCGGCAGGAAATGCGCGGCGATGCGTCCATAGCGGGTTTCCCACTCACGGATTTTTCCGGCATAGTGTTCCAGCGGGAACTGGTTGGCGGCGTAGTGATCCAGCCAGTAGACCTGACCGCCCCAGCTCTGCACCAGCCAGATGGCGGTGTGGTCGCTGAGCCCCAGATCCCAGGAGGTGTAGAGCGGCTCCTGCTCGTTGCAGGCAAAATCCGCACCCACTTTCCCGGCTTCGCGCAGCAGCGCAATTTGTGAGCCGTAGATGGCGCCGTCATTTCCCATGGCGAAAGCTTCATCCGGGGTGGAGGGATATTCCTGCCGCATGGCAGCTCCCATGGTGCGCTCCATGCGGGCATACCAGAGCTTCTGCGCGTGGCTGAGCCGGACGTGGCTTTCCCTCTCCAGTCGCTCAAAGTAGGCGGCCAGGGTATCGCTCCATCCGCCGCGCCCTTTCAGCGCGTAGTCCGGGTTGTCGAACCAGCTGAAGAAGAAGAAGCGGAAATCCAGCGGTGAGAGCTCATCGCGCGCCGCATTTTCCATCGCCTGAGCAGTCATTTCATAGTTGACGCCGTAGCGGCCACCCTCGTGGGTACTTTCCAGGATGATGGTGCCATCTGCCGGGATGGTGTTGATGGCGCCGGTGCGGATTTCGCGGGCGCGCCACGGGGAATGGACGGATACATGAGCCAGCTCGGATACATGGAGCAGCTGGAGCGTGCCGCCGCGCAGCGTTGTCCCCAGGCGGATATCGCTGCCGTTGGAGAAGGCGAGCCGCCCCCGCGCATCGGAAGCCGGATGCAGGCATCCTTTCCGCAGGATACCGGTGCTCTGTTTAATCAGGCTGCCCAGATAGGCGAGCGCCTGTTCATCCGGGGCGGCATCGGGGGGCAGGTAATCCAGGTGCTCCCAGGCAAAGCGCACTTTCTCCAGTTTTTGCTCAGCATCCGGCAGAGTCTTATCAATAATCCCTGCATGGAAGTTCGGGATGAAGAGACAGCGGTCCAGCATCAGCATCGCCACATAGGTGGAGATGCCGAGCTGGCGGGCCTTGAGCACCGAGTTCCGGTGCCACATTCCGTGGTGCAGGCGGAGCTGGGCGGCATTGGGCCGGAAGCGCTGCATCCTGCCGGATTTGTTTTCAATCCAGTAAAGATGCTGTAAGCGCCACAGCGGGTCATCCAGCTGTCCCGGGAGGTGTAGATTGACGGAATCCATCATTTCATTTCGCCTTCCTCATTTCGGAGCATGCGTTCATCTGCCGCCCGCAGCGCGTCAATCAGATCCAGACCATGCTCGCTGGAATCCAGAATATTTTCCTTCACCTGTTCAAAGAGATCCGTATCCTTGCGGAAGCGCGCCCCGAGCTCCAGCAGGGCCTTTTCCGCCGTTTCCGGGGAGGTGCCGTATTCATAGGCCAGCAGGAGCCGGAAGAGCGACAGCGTGACGACTTCGTCCGGTGCGAATTGGGATATGTCTGTCTCTTTCAGTTTGGAGGAATACCCCGTGTCCTGTGCCAGATGAAGGATGATTTCCCTGTTGGACAGGTCTGCATCCCGCCCGAGCCGGAGGGCCTGTTCATCCATCAGTCGAGCCTGCAGCCGGTTGAACACCATGGCAAAAAAGTCACCGGCTCTGTGAGTCTGTTCATCATAGGTCACGCGGTCCATCCTGCTGTCGAAGTGCACCAGATCCTGGTAGGCCTCTCCGACCCGGCGGCGGATTCCCCACCCGGTGCGTCTGGTCAGGGGTGCGCCCGCCAGAGAGTGTACCACGTATGGTCGTCTGCGGTGCAGGGAGGCTGAGGCAAAATCGCCGGGCATCATGCGCAGCTGAACCGCGGGATGCCGAGGATTCCGGTATACCGTGACATGCTGCAGCGGGCTGAGGTCGAGCTCCGTTTGCAGCGGTTCCAGTACTTCGCCCGTTAGTTCCACTCTGTTGCCTTCCATATCATTTTCCAGCTTTCGGAGCGTCTGAAGGAGGCCGTTCAGCGGTTGTTCCACCGACCATTCGGCCGTAACACCTTTGGGACGCAAGCCGGAAACTCCGCCGTAATATTGATTTCTCCGGCGGATTCCCTGAGGGGTGACGGAGGGATAATCCATGACCTGATGGCGCAGTGCCGTCAGCAGGTGAAGCGCCGGCATGATTCGTTCATCCCCGGCCAGCTCCGGGGGCAGAGAGGCTGTTTCCATCCTTCCGCCTGCCTGCATTACAGGCAAGTTCTGCTGTAAATCGTGTTTACTGAGCGGTGTGGTGTGGTCATCAAGAGCACGAGGGGCGGGAAGGGAGTCCAGGCTGATATGCAGGATTTCTCCGGGATTACGCAGGTTCAGGGCGTAATCCCGCAGCGCCGGTTTCTCCGCCAGCAGGGATTCGAGCCGGAGGAGATTCTGTTCCAGCATATCCGGGCTCTGTGTTTCGGTGCCGGGCGCCGGATGCTCTCTCACGACTGTCTCCAGCTCTTCCCGCAGCAGTTCCTGCTCGCGCTCTGGAAGTCTTTTCCAGCCGGTGGCGGGCTGTTGCAGCATATTCCAGAGCTGCTGGCCCGCTTCGGTGAAATGCTGTTCTCCATTCAGGAGGTAACTCCAGCACTGCTCCTTGCGCTGGCTGTCCGTGGGTTCCCACAGCTCCCGGATTCGGGCATACAGCGGTGATTGGCGCAGGGGCGAGTGTGCATCCTGTATGGCTGCACGCAGCTCTGCCACTCGTTCCCCGTGCTCCTGCAGGAATGCGGCAGATTTATCATTCGTCCAGCGTATGAGGAACTCATCGGAATTTCTGGGGTAGGCAGACGTTTCACCCCCACGGCTGATCAGGCCGGGGCGATTGGCATTCCCCCGCTGCGACGGAATGCGGAACGGGGCGGCGGCAATCCATTCCTTCACCGAATCCGGCAGGCGGGCGTGATCCAGGTCAGCTATCAGGCACTCGGTGGAAAAATAGGACATCGCCGTAGCCAGCTCTGCCTGTATGGCAGCCTGATCACGTTCGCGCAGCAAATTCCGCAGGGTGCGGACATAGCGGTGCTGCTTTTTACGGGGTAATTCCTGAACTTCCGGCAAGCGATACAGGCGTCTGTTTTTATCCGGCAAACCCAGCAATTCCTGTTTGCGCTCGGGGCTGAGAGCGCCCTGTTTTTCCAGGAAATCTGCCAGTTCGGCCGGTTGCAGAGCCCCGGAGTCCAGCTGGCGCTGCCAATAGATTCGGGCTCGGGCAAAAATGAGCTGGAGCGGATTAACCGTTCGCTGAGAATCCAGCCGGAAATGCTGCGGTTGCTCTCCTTTCGACCTGGGTGACAGAAACGGCTCCACCCCATCGTACAGCCGCCGCGCCACGCTGCCCGGAATCCTGCGGCGGTGGTATTCCAGCCCCAGGGGAAGGGATGAGGCATTGCTCAGCCACATGGTATGCAGGTCGTTGAGGGCGATGGCAGCCAGTGCATCATGTGTGCTGAAGCGGCGCTTCTGCTGCGGCAGCATTTCCATGAACTCCGGGCCATTGCTCCGCATGTTCTCCTGCAGCTTCCGGGCATAGTGCTCCCGTTGATAGGGCATTCCCAGCCGGAGCGCATACACATACGACAAATCGTTGGCCACGTAATCAGATGCTTCGTGCCAGCGGGTGCGAGTACCGTCCGGGCGTTGAATGCGCCATAGCTCTCTGCCGTTGCTTGTTGTCACCATTTCCGGTTCGCGTCCGGTCAGCTGCGAGTAGAGTTTCATCTTCTGCACATTTTGCTGCGTTCTCAGGCGGGCGGCCTCCTCGTCCACGGCGGTGATACCCTCATCCCAGCCTTCAGGCTTCCAATCCTTGCCCGATTCCGGCAGGGAGAATTCACGCTCCAGAATGGCAGCGTATGCCCCCAGCGGGGAATGCCCTCGCGACATCATCGTGTGAAAATCCTCCATGTGGGGTATAAGCTCCTGCAACTCGCGTACCACGGTCGTCAGCTCCAGATATTGGGCTCTCATCTCCCGAACCTCCATCGGTTCAGATGTTTTCCGGCGGCCCGCCGGCTCCGAAGCCTCGACCATCTGACGAAGATCGGAAAATGAGTTTTTTTTCAGCCACGGTTCCCGAACGGAGTTATAGCGCCTGTTCAGATAGAACTTGCTGAAGTAATCCTTCAGCTGCTGGTTGGCCCGGGCCCGGTGTCCATCCATGGCGCTCTGCATTACTGCACCTGCCACCAGCTGCGGGATGTTGCGGCGGAGTGCTTCCGTGCGCCGGATGGCGCTCTCTTCGCCGGAGCTGCTGCGGCCGAGCGTATCAATGGTGAAGGTGTTCAGCAGGAAACGGTAGGAAAGCTGCTCCACTTTGTTCACCAGCTCGGCGAGCAATCCGCGTCGCAGACGCTCTGCCCGGGGGAGATAATTTCCCTGCTGTTTCAGCTCCGTCGGCAGATTCCGCGCAGCGGATACGGAGGTGGGGGGATTTCCCTCGCCGTCTGCTTTTCCGGAGGGGTGTTCCAGCCCGGCTTTTACCAGCCAGTCATACATCACTTTCTGAAGCCAGGGGGCCTTGGCTGCCGGAAGCTTCTGCTGCGGTGCCAGATGCCCGTATTTTTTACTGAGTTTCAGCATTTCTTCCGCAGGTGGGGCAGGGAGCTCCTCGCCCTGTTGGCGTCGGAGGTGCGATTTCAGGAGGGCCTGTTCTCCCGGGTGCGACAGGAATTGAGCGACGACCTGTTCATTGTCGAAAAGGTGCAAATCCTTTGTCTGGAGGAGACGCAGACTTTTGGCGGCAATGTCTTCCAGGAATCCTGCGCCGGACCAGCGTTTGCTGCTGCGCAGAGCCTCGCGCAGGAGTTTGCTCTGCTGTTGCAGGGTGGGGGCGCGCAGAACTCGCTCCTTCATGGCAGGGTCTACCCCCCAGTCATCCAGGCGCTGCCCATCACCCAGGATGGTGCGGGGCGAGCGGAAATGATGCAGGGCTGCCCGTCCCCCGGCAATGAGCACAAAGGGCAGATTCATGGCTGCCTCGCGGATGTTGGTTTCGACATCCGTCAGGCTGTTGCCATAGGCTTTCCAATCAATGTGGGATGCGGTCTCATCTGCCTGAGCGGCAAGTTCCTGCAGCCCCATTTCCGCTGCCTGTGCGGCTTTTCCTGCCAGCAGCAGGTTGATGTTCTCCTGCGTGAACCAGGCACCGCTTTTCAGAGCCGAGAGAGCATACTGTCGCATCCCCTTTCCCATGCTGCCGGCGAATTGATTGATGGTGCGGCTGATGAGTCGCTGCCCCAGGCCGGACATGCCCTTGAAAATGGCTGCCTGTGTGGCACCGGCCAGACATCCGGCCGCCGTCTGGAGCTTCTGGCTGCCCTCCGGCGCCCGCTGCCGTGCATCTGCCACGGATGCCCCCGCAGATGATGCCGCCAGCAGGGTCACGCCGGGGACGCCGGCAAACGCCATGGCAACTCCCGGTACGGCGCCGGCTGCATCCACCATCAATTCTTCGGCAAAGGAGGCATCATCTCCGAGTCTGATGGGAAGCACCTCCATCTGCGCCACACGCCGCAATTCCTCGATGATGCGCAGGCGTTTGTCCTGCGCTTCGCTGAACCGGCTCAGCTTTTCCATGCCGAAAAAGTCGCCGAGGTGCCCGAGCTGTGCCGTTGCCACATTGCCGATGGCCTGACCTGTGTTCAGGCTCATATTGACGCCGCTGCGAATCATTTGGTGCAGCATGGCCAGCGGCGTGGACTCCGGCAGCGGGCGGTGTCCGTTCTTCTTCCATTCTGCCTGTACCACGCGGTAGAGGACGGAGCGCTCTTCCTCGCTCAGCTCTGCCAGTTCATCAACGGAGTCCAGGAACTGCGGGCTGTTCCACAGGGCGCGGGCCTGTTCAACGGGGCCGCGCTCCAGCTGCAGGAAGGTGCGGACGGCGTGTCCCAGTGCGTCTGCATGTTGCAGGCTTTCCTCGCGGGCATTTTCTGCCGCTGCGCGCGCCATGGCCTGAATGGCCGCCAGTCGGGAGTTTTCTTCGCTCGGTTGCGATTCATCTGTCGCTGTGGGCGGCGGAGGCGTTTCTCTGCCCTCCAGAACCCGGAGATATTCTTCTTCGTAGGCGGCGCGGGCCTGTTGTCGCCGGGGTTCTTGCTGCGCACGGAGGGAGAGTGCGGTGAATACCTCCTGCTCGGAGCTGTCCACCCCGAGGGAATCGGCCAGCTCCCGCCGAATCCCGGACCAATCGGCAGAGATTTGTTCACGGGAGGCGTTGAGATGGTCAGCCGCCCAGGAGCGGTTGACTGTGCGCAGCAGACGATATTCCCGTTCTTCGGGCGTCAGACTTTCATCATCTGCCCCGGAGGCCGTCCTGATATCCCGGGGCACGGTATCCGGGTCTGCCGTCAGGATGCGGTTCCAGTACGCGCCTCGCTCCACTTGCTGCCAGCTCGTGGTTGCCGGTGGAGGTGTGGTTGTCTCCAACGGTTTCACCTCTGTTGGCAGGGGGGTGTCCTCCGGCGTTTCGGATGAGCTCTCCGGCGTATCGGGCCGGGGCTCTTCGCGGGGCAGGGTATCGGGAATCTGCCAGTTGACCCACATTACCGTGTCGGGCAGGGGGGTGGCGGCCTCTGCCGCAGCTGATTCTTCCTGTGGGGTGTCCGACACGGGGGTCGGCCGGTTCTGTTCTGTCATTGTCGCATTCATAGAGTAAATTGTCAGTTAATTGGGTTGATAACAAATCCAGGTTTCTTCTTTCGGGCGTACCCTTTCTATCCATTGCTCCGGCTCAGCCGGGGGATGCTGAGCGGTGAGCGCCAATTCCTGTAATCGGGCAAGATGCTGTTGGGCCTCGATATCTTCCGGGCAGCCCAGACGCCCGCTACGGTACAGATTCCACAGGCGGCGGCTCACCTCGTTGCGCGTGGCAGCGGGGATGTCCCGATTGCGGTGCATCCGCTGCAACAGTTTTCTGCGCTCCGGCAGCGGAAGCGGGGCTGAGATGATGTCCAGTTTCAGGCGGGCTTCCGCTTCCTCCTCTTCCGGGCATTCGTCAATGCGCCGATTCCAGTCACAGGCGGGCCGGGGCGGTGCGGTGCTCCCGTTCCTGTCGTCCGAGGCGTTGATAAGGCCGATGGCTCTCGCTTTTTCGACGAGTCCTGCGGGCGGCTCATGTCCGGCCTCCACGGCGGTGCTCATATCGCTCGCGAGAGTGCCGCAAACCTCACGGAATCCGGTATTCCGGAGTCGCAACAGCTCTTCCCGGTCGCGCGTTTCCAGCGGCAGTTCTGCGGTTTCCTTCTGCAGCTCCAGCAAGGCGTCCGACGCGTTCTGACGAAAGGCTTCTTTCCAGCGATTCAACAGGCTTCGGCTGCGTGCTTCACGTGTTCGCGTCTCCACCTCCGGCTGAGGAACAAACAATTGTTCCCCTGCCTTAATCCACTGTTCCGCTTCATCGGCTGCACCGCGCTCAACGGCTTCGTCCACCTGCGATTGCCACCGGTGGCGGGCCAGCCCGATGCGCCCCAGTTCGTAATCCCGTCTGGCCGTGGCTGATGCCTGGGCGTTGTATACGGCGGCCAGATGCCTGCCGGCTTCTCGGGATTCCGGCGGTAACTCATCGATGGCTTCAGCCAGGCGTGATTCGCTGGCCTGCTTCCAGGCATACTTCCAATCACGCACATTCTGCATGTCGATTTCGGCGCGGGCTTCTTCTTCTATGCTGCGTAGTCGACCGGCAAATTCCGCCAGATTTCCGGCCGTAGTGACTGTTTCCTGTTGTGATGCCAGCTCAGCTCCCCATTGCGCGGCGCCCTCGATGACCCGGCCCAGTCGTGTTGCCGGTTCATCGATAGTGGCGATTCCATGCAGGGGGATCTGAACCCCACGCCCGGGGTAGGACAGCATACCCCATTCTCTGATTCGTATTGCCATGCCAACAGATTGCCTCCGTTTGCCGGGCGATGCAATGCTGTAGCTGTCTTGGTTACTTCATGCCCCCCCTCGGGACACAAAAAAAACGCTGCACCGAAAGGGTGCAGCGCGAAAAAAGGTGTGATAGAAAGAGCTGTCAGGGAACGGATACCCAGATGAGGGAATCCTGGTTATACTGGGGCACTTCCAGTTTGTCACCCACGTTGCAGCGCTCCTTCTTAATCAGCTCCAGAATGGATTTCTCGTCCGGCGTGGAGAAGTTGGTGCGGAACAGGTGATATTTGTTGGACGGATTGCCGGACTTCAGCCCTTCGGACAAATCGTCAATCAGAAGCATTACACCGAACTTACCACCGGGAACTTCCGTCACCATCACCTCAATCGGGTATACCTCGCCCTCTTCCACTTCAAATACCTGGCCGGCCGTTATACCGCCCAATTCGGTCGTGTCATTGTTCCAGACACTCAGACCATTGAGTTTCATCAGTTCGTACCCCTTGTGAATCTTATCCTTACCTTCCTTTACTTCTTTCCAGTAAGCGGCAGCATCTCCACCGGAGACTTTGGCACGGCGCGGCGCCTCCTTGCTCCAGCGGGAGGGAAGACGATATCCTGCTTCCAGCACCATCTTGCGGTTGAAACGCACAGCAATACATTCGTCACCCGTACCGATGAAACGGAACTTGCCGCTCTTGGGGGCGCGAACCTTACCACGATACACGGCCACCCAGGCACCCTCTTTCACCTTATCACCCACACCGTAGGCAATCGGGCCGTACTTGGCGTGACAAACCGGCAGGTAGAAGCTGGAAGCATAGAGCTTCTGCGGAGATTTGTAATACTTGTCAAGGGTTCTTTCAGACCAGTTTTTGAGGAAGCCGTTGAGCACTTCCAGCACCCGACCCTCCCCGGCACCGCCGGACACGATTCCGGTGGGTGCACCGGTCTTGGTCTGCTTCAGGTCGTAGAACGTACCCACCAGGGCAGAACCGCCGGCAGAACCGGAGCCCAGACCCTCACCGCCTTCACCCAGACCATCGCCCAGACCATCGCCCAGACCCATGCCCAGATCCATGGAAACGCCCACGTCCATGCTGTCATCCATGGGGATATCCACTTCTGCCATGGCCACCGGGGCGGCAGAGGTAGACACAATCACCGACGGAGACACATCTGTGGAAGGAGAGGAAGCCTTGGAGGAGAGCTGCTGCGTGGTGGGTTCATTGGAGGGCGGCAGGTTTTCTGCCGGAGCCACGTAGGCAAGGAACTCCGCAGGAGCTTCCGAGGCGATGAACACCACGGTCAGCGTCAGGATAAGACCGCCGCCGCCTACGAACAGGATACAGGCCAACAGGGAAGAGAGCTTGTTGCGCAGTGCTGCGCGGCGCATCTCCCGCTCGGCCTCTTCACTCATTTGAATGTGGATTGCCATAATTGATGATTTCGGTTAGTGTTAAAAAGATGTCGATGCTCTCTTGTAGCACAAGGGGGAGCGGAATTCGAGCACAAAATGAGGCTCGAGTGTTACAATTGTGTTACAAAAGCTGTTCATCTGTGCTGTGGCAGCAGCCAGACCGGGGCTTCTGCCGCAGGGCCGATGGGGGCTTTACTCCATTCTCTCCATCGTTGCACCATGGTTTCGTCCGGCGTCGTAAAATCCGTGCGGAAGAGATGGAGGCGGTCAGATACCTGCGTTTCATCCGAATACTCGACCAGCAGAATGCCCCCGGATGCCTCGGCATCCAATTCCAGCAGCAACACCGTCAGCAGACATGCTTTTTCCTCCGACAATGTAAGCCGTTCACCCATTTGCAAAGCGGAACTGCGCCACCCTGTATCCAGAGCAAGTTTTCTGTTCAGGTAGACAAGCAAGCGTCCCCCTGCGAGTCCGCAGAAGCGTATCCGACCGGTGCGCGGAGCATAGACAAAACCCTGAAGCAGATGCGAGATGGGAACAAAAGCGGCAGCCTCCTCGGTAGCGGCTTTGTCCCGTAACAGGTAACATGGAATGCAGCCGTGGTCTCCGGGTTCGGGGGCGATCCGATGAAAGGAGCCCCAGACGCTCAGCTTTCCCTCTTCCGTAAAGCGGTTTGTGAGTTTGTTCAATGCGGCTTCGCCTGCTTTATCGGGGCGAATGCCGGAGTCGTTCCCGTCCTTCAGTCGTGATAAATCACAGCGCAGACAGACAAGGCCGCCGGGAATTTTGCCATCGCGAAAGCATGCCTCGCTCATCGATTTCTCCATATCCCCGAAGGCATTTTGTCGGGGGGAATCATTCATGTCGGGCAGCTGCAGCTCAAACGCCGGCATGCTGCCAAGGCAGCATGCCGAAACAAGACCCGGTAGCAGCTTCAGGAGGCTTTTCATTGCTCCTTTCATACCCTTTTCCCGGGCGTCTGACGAGGAAATAAAGCCATCCGAGTGTTACAATTGTGTTACAGCGATTCTTGCTGCGGGCAATGTACGCACCAGATGGGGGTGTCATCCGGCGGGCAGACGGTTTGGCTCATCCGTTGCTGCCAATAGTGCATGATACCCGGTTGCGGCCCATTCATTCCGGTGCGAAACAGTCTGAGTTTGCCTTCCGGTTCACCTCGTTCCGTGAAGGATTCTGTGAATAGGATGCATCCGTCCGTACCGCTGAGGGCGTTTGTCGATAACAGCTCAATCGGATAGAGTTTTCCCTCCTCTACCTCCATTTCTGCGCTGTATGCCGGCTTCCCGGCGCGGCTGTTCAGTACTGTCTGATGATTGAAACGGACAATCAGACAGTCGTTCCCTATACCGACGAAGCGAAAACGACCGTGCATCGGTGCCTGAACCACGCCTTGATACACATACACCCGCCATTCGGTATCTGACCGCTTCGGTTGAGTCGCCAGGGCAGAAATGTACTGTACCTCCGGATGCCGGTAAAACCGTCTCAATGCAGATGTGCTTCCGCTCTGCTCAAAGGCGCTCAGGCAGTGCCGCACCTTCTCCGGCGACACCTCGACGGGGATGCCGACTTTCAGCCGTTTCATATCGTAGAGTCTGCCGGAAAGGAAGCCGTGCGCCGTGTCGGCATCATCCGGGATGACGTCTATGAGGGAATCGGGAAAAACGCTCACCGGTTCCGTCGGCAGAAGCTCGCAGAGGGAAAGAAGAAAAATGGCAAGACAGCGAATCATACCATTGGCATTGTACACCGGTGTGCATTCTACGGCGAGAAAAAAATCAGCCCGCGACAGGATGAGGGGTTGAGTTTCTCCTCCGGCGTGTTATAATTAGTTCAGACAAACAGGAATCAACATCATGGCAGAACGCATCCCCGTACGCAATCCCAACGAAATCAGCAAGCTCCGTAAGGCCGGCGAGGTTTCGGCGCGCATTCTGATGGAGCTCATGCCCATCATTCGCCCCGGTATCACGACGAAAGAGATAGATGACTATGCGGCAGAACTCTTCCGGAAAGAGAAATGCGGCAATGCCTTTCTGGGGTACTGTGGCTATCCCGGCCAGCTCTGCATCTCCGTCAATGAGGAGATTGTTCACGGTATAGGCGGTTCCCGCGTCATCAACGACGGCGATATCGTGAGCCTGGACTGCGGCGCGATTGTGGACGGTTGGTACGGGGACAACGCCATGACGGTGCCCGTGGGCAACGTGAGCGAGGAGGCCCGGCGTCTGCTGGCGGTGACGGAGGAGGCGCTGTTTCGCGGCATCGCCCAGGCAAAGCAGGGGAATTCTCTCATGGAGGTCTGCGGCGCCATCGAGGACTTTGTCAAACCGTTCGGATTCGGCATCGTGCGCGACTATGTGGGGCACGGCGTAGGGCGTCATCTGCACGAGGAACCGCAGATTCCCAACTACCGCCCGCGATACCCCATGCCCCGCCTCAAGCGCGGCATGATTCTGGCCATTGAGCCCATGATTAACCTGGGCACTTACCGTATTAAAGTGCTGGAGGATGATTGGACCGCCGTCACGGCAGATGGTTCCTGGTCCGCGCATTTTGAGCATACCGTAGCCGTTGGTTCGCGGGGGGGAGAAATCCTGACGGAGCGTCCGCGTATTGCCCTGCCGGAGCAGCTGGGCATCACGCTCTGAAGGCAGAGCCGCCCTCCAACTGTTTCTTTCATGCCGCAGCGCAGGCTTGTCCGAGCCGCCTGCGGCATTTATCATGAGCCGCATGAGACACCGCCTTTTCATCCTCCTCCTGGCCGGTTTTCTGATACTGGCAACGGCCGCCCTGCAGAATACGGCACAGGCCACCCCCTTCGCCGGGGGGAGGGTTCTGGGTATCATATCGCTCTGGGAGCTGCGTGCGGCGATTCCCTTCGGGATTTTTACCGCAGGCCTGTTCATCGCAGTGGTGGGGATGGGGGCACAGCTTCTCCGCAGCGGACTGGTGCTGGCAGGCAGACGCAGCGGATGTTGCGGGCGTTTTACCGGGCGTCTGGCAACGGCCGCCCTCTGGTGCGGGTGGCCTTTCATCGCCTGTTGCATGGGGGCTCTGCTCTATATCGTGCCGGCCTGTTTCATCCCCGGCGCTTCTGTGCAGCCGAATCATGCGGAGGCTCTGCGTCCCCTGCTGCATTACCAGCTCTATGGCAGCATTGCGGCGATGGTGCTGTGCAGACTGCTTGAAAATATCTTCCCCGTCGGCCGTTGGGTGGGAGGTGTTGGCATGCTGCTGACTGCATCCGCACTATTCAGCACAGAATTGCTCTGGTGCGGCGGCAGGGGATATTTTCTCCTCATCGCGCCTGGCAGCATGATTGCCACCTCTATGATTTGTGCGGGGGGCAGGATTCGCGCTCTCGGCCTGTTTTTTCAGGCGGTTGCAGCGGTGGCTTTCGGCATCCTGCTTCAGGCTCGGGATGCCGCCGGGGTGTTTCCGACGGGTAAGGCAGATTTCGTCTGTTACGGCATCTCTCTGCTGATACTCATCGGACTGCTTTGCTTCAAGATGTCAGAGCTGAGATGCCGGAGCAAGGGCTGACGGCCTTCTCCCGTGCAGAAAAAAACACCGCGCTTGATTTCTCCATTCCTGCCAACGGCAGGAATTTTAAGCCCCGCAGGGGCGGCAGCGCTTAGGCAGGCTTGCCGAAGACGGAACCGCCTGTCTAAAGGCTGTCGCCCGCTCTGCGGGCTTGATGTGGGCGGGGTAATGTACCACCCACCGCCCGGCAGGGCGTTCTTCTCCACGAGCGCAAGCGAGTTTTTATTGTTCCGGCAATTAATGTGTTATACACATTGGTGGAGTGATAAAGCGAGTCGAGCAGCCGGTGAGCCGCAGGCGAACGTAATATTGCGCCCCGGCGGGGCTTGAAATTCCTGCCGTTGGCTGGAATGGAGGTTAAGTCCAATACCGCTTTGCCACGCTGCTCAGCGTGGGCATGGTGTAGCGGGTGCGCAGCAGGCTCGCATCGCGGTGGCCCATTTCCAGCTGCAGCTCGGGCAGGTTGCGGAAATATGCCGCATGATAGGTGGCGAAGGTGTGCCGGCATACATCCGGCACCCAGCGCCGGAATCCCGCCGCGCGCCGCAGC
>JAFUQZ010000075.1 GCA_017472085.1 Akkermansia sp.
TCCACTGTGCTTGGTTCAGCTCGAAGACGAAAATGTTGCTATTGACACCTCCTGAGCATAAAGTTTTCGGCTCTTTTCCATAACTCCGCTTCTCATCGGGCTTTCGCCTTATGAGCCAGGAAACTTTGGGACACATGTGGTCGTAATGGGGTGAAGGGGAGTGTCGCCGTTTCACCGCAGGGGCTTACACGCTGCGTTCCATGATAATGAGCATTTCTTCCCATGCCTCGTCGGGGGTGGTGTGCATGTTGCCGAGGTGACAGCTGAGCACTTTCCAGCCTTGGCGGGCATAGGTGTTGAGGGCGTGTGCCAGGGTGTCGGCATCGACTCGGCCTCCAAAGTGTTGGTCTCGGCGATCCAAGACTTTATATTCTTTTCTGCCGGTGTTTTTCTGTTTTGTTTCTGCCGGGGCAGGTTTGGGGGCCGGTGTTGTCGGTTTCGCGAGGCTGACTGCTGCGGCTGTTGCTGGCTTGGGGTCTGTCGGTTTCTGTTGTGTTTTTCCCGTTGAGGATTTATTCCATTTCAGCAGGGATTCTTCCGGGGTTTTAAGACGGGGTTTGCGACAGGCTGCACATGCTTCGGCAACTGTCATGGTTTGCCGTGTTTGTGCGTTGGCCAAAAGATGACCATCCGTAATTCCCGGCATGGAAAGAATGGCTCGCAGCGGTACGTGTTTCCGGCTCCAGGTGTTACTGTTTGCATCCAGCAGATAATAGGTACTTGTCATCGTTTTCCGGGGGGCTAGAGTTGACGATATTATGCCCGACGGCCTGTGCGTGCGCAATCTATCTCTATAACAATTACCCGATATTTCTGTAATTGTGTATATGTGAGCGACATTTCCTCTCGTGACTCAACGATTTTGAGCCCGGTGACAAATGTGCTTTATCTGCCGCTCATTCCATGGACTCAGGCATTCGGTTTGCTTGCCTGCCAATGTCTGATTTTTGCTGTTTTTTTTCGAGGTCTCCAATTCGTGGTTTTCTATCTTTGGGGGACTCCCATATGGTGTTGTCGGTGCTGTTATTAACAAAGTCCATGGGGGTAAGGGGCGATGATTCTGCGTGTTTTGGTTATTTTTTATGCTTGTGTCCGGGGCGGTGTTCTGATTATAATGATGCTGTGATTCTGAGCAGGGTGATACGGTTTTATGCAGATGGGTTTCGGAGCATGACTCTGGGGCGTACTCTGTGGTGTATTATTCTCATCAAGCTTTTCATCATGTTTGCGGTGCTGCGGGTGTTTTTCTTTCCTGCGTACTTGCAGGGAGATGATCAGGAAAAGCAGCAGCGGGTTTCTGATGAGTTGACGGAACGCATCGCTCCCTGAAATAATCTGATCTTTCTTGTTACTATGGAGCCTATCGATTCTTCACTTGTAGACTGGTCGCGGGCGCAGTTTGCGCTCACGGCGATGTATCACTGGCTGTTTGTGCCACTCACGCTGGGGCTGGGGGTGGTGATGGCCATCATGGAGACGCTGTATGTGCGCACCGGGCGTGAGTTCTGGAAGCGAACGGCGCGCTTCTGGATGAAGCTCTTCGGCATCAATTTTGCCATGGGGGTGGCCACGGGGATTATCCTGGAGTTTGAGTTCGGGACAAACTGGAGCAATTACAGCTGGTTTGTGGGAGATATTTTCGGCGCGCCGCTGGCGATTGAGGGTATTCTGGCCTTTTTCATGGAATCCACCTTCATCGCGGTGATGTATTTCGGGTGGAACAAGGTGAGCAAGCGGGCGCATCTGGCGTCTACCTGGCTCACGATTATCGGGGCAACGATTTCCGCATGGTGGATTCTGGTGGCCAATGCCTGGATGCAGCATCCGGTGGGGATGGAGTTCAACCCGGATACGGTGCGCAATGAGATGGTGGATTTTGCTGCGGTGGCGTTTTCGCCTGTGGCCGTGGTGAAGTTCTGCCACACGGTCACTTCGTCCTGGGTACTGGGTGCGGTGTTCGTGGTTGGGGTGAGCTGTTGGTATCTGTTGCGCGGCAGGCATCGGGAGTTCGCGTTGGGAAGCATTCGTGTGGCGGCATGGTTCGGGCTGGCGGCATCGCTGCTCACGGCTCATACCGGGCATCTGAGCGGGCGGGATATTGCCTTGTACCAGCCCATGAAACTGGCGGCGGCCGAGGGCTTGTATGAGGGCGGAACGGAGCAGGGACTTGTGCTGGGCGGTATCCTGCGGCCGGGGGCTGATTGGGTCGGCGGGAACGGCGATGATCGCTTCCTGCTGAAGGTGGAGCTGCCGTATGCTCTTTCCTATCTGGCAACTCATGATTTGCAGGGCTATGTGCCCGGTATCCGCAATCTGCTGGAGGGGGACTACAGGTTGCCGGATGGCAGCGTGGCGCTCTCTGCAGAGGAGATGATGAAGCGCGGGCGCGTGGCCATTGATGCGCTGGCGCGATACCGCGCGGCATCGCCCCCGGAGGAAAAGGCTGCGGCGCTGGCTGTGTTGCGAGAGAATTTTCCGTGGTTTGGCTATGGGTATCTGAAGAGTCCGGGCGAGTTGGTGCCGTCTGTGCCGTTGACTTTCTACAGTTTCCGCATCATGGTGATGCTGGGGGGCTATTTCATCGTGCTGTTTGCGGGGCTGTTGCTGCTGGGGCAGCGGGTGACGCGGTGGAAGTTGGTGCAGCTGGCGGTGGTGCTGACCATTCCGCTGGCCTGGCTGGCCAGTCAGTCGGGCTGGGTGGTGGCAGAGGTGGGGCGCCAGCCCTGGGCCATTCAAGGGCTGCTGCCGAATGTGGCTGCCATTTCCCGATTGGACGTCAGCTCCGTGCAGACCACGTTCTTTATTTTTCTGGCTCTCTTCACGCTCCTGCTGGTGGCGGAGCTGGGAATCATGGGCAAGGCTATCGCAGCCGGACCTGAAACGGATTCAACTTCTAACTGATTATGGACGATATAAGCTTTTATCAGGAGTATTGGTGGTTCCTTGTCTCCCTGCTGGGGGCGCTGCTGGTGTTTCTCATGTTTGTGCAAGGGGGGCAGTCGTTGATATGGACGCTGGGGCGCACGGAGGAACAGCGTCGCATGCTACTGCTGGCGACCGGACGCAAATGGGAGCTGACCTTCACCACGCTGGTGACCTTCGGCGGGGCTTTCTTTGCCTCGTTCCCTCTGTTCTACAGCACCAGTTTCGGCGGGGCGTACTGGGTGTGGGTGATAATCCTGTTGTGCTTTGTCCTTCAGGCCGTTTCTTACGAGTTTCAGCTGCGGCGCGGCAATGTGCTGGGCACGACAACTTATCGCATCTTCCTGCTGCTCAACGGTATTTTGGGGCCGCTGCTCATCGGTGCCGCCGTGGGCACATTCTTCACCGGGGCAGAGTTTGTGGTGAACAAGTCTGCCGTGGCGAGCCCCGCCATGCCCGTTATTTCGTACTGGACCGGGCCGTGGCATGGTCTGGAGGCGGTACTGGTGCCGCAGAATCTGATGTTGGGCATGAGCGTGCTGCTGCTCACCCGTGTATTGGCCTGTCTGTATTTTGCGGGGGGTATCGCGGATGAATCATTGCGGGAAAACTGTCGCCGCCGACTGCGGATAGAGAGCGGATTTTTCCTGCTGTTTTTCCTCACCTGGCTGGTGCGCTGGCTGCTCTCCACCGGATTTGCGTATGTGCCGGAGTCCGGTCTGGTCTATACGGAGACATGCAAATACCTGCATAACCTGCTGGAGATGCCCGGAGTGGCGGTGCTTCTGATAGTTGGTGTGCTGCTGGTGCTGGGCGGCATGGTGAGCGGGTTGTGCGGATGGCGACGTGCGTTTTGGGCGGCGGGTGCGGGCAGTATGCTGACCGTGCTGTCGCTGTTGCTCTGTGCCGGGTGGAACAATACCGCCTATTACCCCTCAGTGACAGCATTGCAGAGCTCGCTCACCATCGCCAACAGCAGCTCCAGCCTGTTCACGCTCAAGACAATGAGTGCCGTTTCTCTCATCATTCCCTTTGTGCTGGCCTACATCGCCTGGGCCTGGCGAGTACTGGACAGAACCCCCATCACCCCGGAGGAAACAGAGGGAGAGCATTAAAGCGGGTGGTGTTTGGCGGTTCTTTCGGATTGTTCACATTTCAGCCTTGAATCCAATACTTCTTTACACCTGATTAAGCCTCGGCGGGTTCATGCAGTGGACGAGGTGCGAAATAGGCGTTGCCGCGAGCTTGCCGGAATGGCGGCTCGTTCGTTGCCATCACACATTGCCCCACGATGCGTTCTTGACTTTGTCCGTGGTCTCTTGTTCTTTGTACCAGTCAAATCCTGTTCCAATTCTTGTGGCCTGTTCAACCCTTGGCAGGTTCAGGTATCGCGTGCGGAGCAAATCTGTGCTGTGGTGGCCCATCTGGAGCTGCAGCTCGTGCAGATTGCGGAATCGCGCGGCGTGGTAGCTGGCGAAGCTGTGGCGGCACACATCCTGCGGCCAGGGGCGCGTCAGGCGGTTCCAGCCCGCGCGGCAGCGCACCTCGCGCCAGTGGCGCTGCCATTGCGGCGGGCAGATGCGCTGCGGGGCAGGACGGTGACCTCCTGCGCGCAGAAGATGCAGCGCCGGGCGGAGCAGCGTCACGGGGCGGGCGCCGCCCGTCTTGCTGTGCTGCGGGGCGATGTTGACCCGCTTGCCCTCCAAATCCACATCGCCCCAGCGCAGCCGCGCCACCTCGTGCGGACTGTTTTTTTGGTGGGCGAGGTATAGTTGCCGCTCGTGAAGAGAGTTTGTGCACCGGAGATGGCGGCTTGCGTTGCTCTCAAAAAGCACACACGCAATCCCGGTGGGATTGCGTGTGAAAAGTGTGATGTATGACGATGGGGCGCGTTATTCAGCCCAGGTGAGTACTACTTTGCCGGATTTGCCGGAGTTCATCACGTCGAAACCGTCTCTGAAATCGGTGTAGGGCAGGCGGTGGGTGATGATGGGGGTGACATCCAGACCGGAGCTGAGCATGGCATCCATCTTCTGCCAGGTGTTGTACATCTCGCGTCCGTAGATGCCTTTCATCTTGAGCCCCTTCCACACAAAGGTGTTCCAATCGATGCCGGAACCGCCGGGTTGGATGCCCAGCAGGGAGATGTTGGCACCGTAGGCCGAGTGGGTGATGATATCTTTCAGGCAGGCGGGTGCGCCGCTCATTTCAAGGCAGACGCCGTAGCCTTCTGCAATGCCCATCTCCTCACGAGCTGCGGCAATACTGTCGCCGGAAATCACGTTCACCGTGCGGTCTGCACCCATGATGCGGGCCAGATTGAGCTTGTAGTCGCTCACGTCTGTGATGGTGACGGTGCGGGCGCCGGCTTTCTTGCATACGGCAGCAGCCATGGAGCCGATGAGTCCTGCACCGGTGATGAGCACGTCCTCACCCACCAAATCCCAGGACAGGGCGGTGTGCGTGGCATTGCCCAGCGGGTCGAGGATGGAGGCCACTTCCATGCTCATCTTGTTGCCCACGCGGATGACGTTGCTCTGGGGGATGGAAAGGTATTCTGCGAAGCAGCCGGGACGGTTGACGCCCACGCCCTGCGTGTTCGGACAGAGGTGGAAGAGTCCCTTGCGGCAGTTGCGGCAATGGCCGCAGACGATGTGGCCCTCGCCGGAAACAATCTCACCCGGTTGGAACTCCGTGACAGCAGAGCCCACCTTCTCAATGATACCGCAGTACTCATGACCCACATGCATGCCCACGGGAATCGTCTGCTGTGCCCAGGCATCCCAGTTCCAGATGTGCAAGTCCGTACCGCAGATGGCGGTTTTGTAAATCTTGATCAGAACGTCATTCGGCCCTACTTCGGGCATCGGTACGTCCATCAGCTCCAGACCCTTGTCGGCCTTTGTCTTCACCAGCGCTTTCATGGCTGAAATGATAGACCTCTCAGTCCCGGTTAGCAAGCCAAATTTACATCATACCATATACATTTCGGGTGTCAATGAATATTTTTTTGTCGGGATGTCCTTTATCTTGTTTCGCTCTTTTGTGTGTAACAGGCCGGAATGGCAGCCGGGATGCGGGCAAAGAGCAGGGTGTTTGAGCTTTCTGTCCCTGTATGCTCAAGTTCCAGGATGCTGATGAGTTCTGTCCCATGCCGCCTGATGATGCATTCCGATATGCGTTCTGCCGGGAGGGTGTGAATGATGGTTCCGGTGGCGGTGTTATAGCTGATGGCCCGGCGATTGGTGAAGAGGTATGTCTGCCGGGAAAGGAGTTTGCGCTTGAGTGTGGGTGCAACGGCAAAGGCCAGGGTGAAGATGATGAGCAGACCCGGGATGAAGCTGTATGAGCAGAAGTCGCGGAGCATGATGAATGGTTCTGTCGGGTACAGAAGCCGGATGCTGTTCACCAGAAGGACTATCAGGATGAGCATAGGGATGTATTCGCTCAATCGCTGTGCAGGAAATCGAGCCCGGCCCTGCCAGATAATTTCTTCTCCGTCCTGCAGTGTAATGGAAGTCGGGATATGCATGGCGATATGTTATCAGAATCGTGGTAAATAACAAGTGATAAATGTTGAAATGCATCAGGTTGAGGAGTTTTCGGTCTCCTCATCAATTTCAGTAGGCTGTTGCTCTATAGATTCTCTGTACCATGCTTCCAGGACGGCATTTGCTTCTTCGGTCATTTTATCCGGATTCTTGAGCATGGGGGTGAGTATGATACCCTTATAATAATCCCAACCCAGGGCCGGAGCAAAAAAGAATTGTGAGCTCGGCTGTGCTTTGCACAGACGTTCATTCAGTTCCGCGTATTGGGCAAGGGGGCGGTTGTACGGACGGTCACAATCAACAAAATATGTCGTTTCACAGTGATATTTTGAAAAATCAGCTTTGTAGTAGTTTGCCACCATATAGGGCAAGATAATCCGCAGAAGACAGAACAGAAGCCATGCTGCCACCATTCCCAGATATAATCGCTTCAGGAGTTTCATTGCTTTTCTCCAGATTTGGTTTCATTTGCTGTTATCCATTCCCGTACAATGGTTTGCTAGTCTTTTTCGGGGGCATCCTCTCTCCATGCAAGAGCCGGATACACATGAATCAGCTCCAGTTCTTCTGCCGCAGTCGGGACGGCCAGTAAGCATTCTCCCGGCCAGAAGACAACCAATGGCATCGGACTCCATTTGCAGCCTTGTATCGATGCTTTCAGGGCTTGATTCAGCTCCGCCACGTGCTTTTCCGTTAAAAGATGCGGCGGTACATGAGTCAAGGGGTATCGGTCCAGAATATAGGCACAGGGGCAACAAAAGATGACCAGTAAAGTCCCGAAAATCCATGCGGAGGGAGCCAGTAACATCCATCCGATTGTTTTCAACAAGGTTCGCATGGGGGGTATTGTATATCCTGCCGCGCTGTTGAGTCAATGGTGTTTTTGGTTTGTAACCAATTTGTAACAGATGAATAGTGCCGGAAACAAAACGGGAGCTGCCGTGGGCAGCTCCCGTGTATAAATACATCCGTACTGAATCTTTACAGCTCAGCAACCGGTTTGGCCAGCACCTTGCGGAGACGGGCAAAGCGGGGAAGAGCCTGCACGGTCTTCATACCGGGCTCACCCTGGATGAGGGGCAGAGCGTAGTCGATGAAGGCCATTTCCACGCCGTTACCGGCAGCGTTGATCCACTCGCGGGGCACCTTGCGCTCGAAGTTTGCCACCTGAGCGAGGGGCAGGAGCTTGGTGTTGCAGACATACTGGCCGTACAGCTCGCTGCGCTCGAAAGCAACCATCATGTCGGTCTTGCCCTCAACGGCGGCGGTCACGGCAGCCTTACCGGCCTGGTAGGCTTCCATGGCATCCGTGGTGGAGGCCAGGTGCGTGGCGCAACGCTGCAGCAGGGACGGCTCGATGGCGCGAACCTTGGCAGAGGAGATGCGGGCGCGGACAACGTCTGCCAGCTTATTGGCGAGACCGCCGAGCTGGGCGTGGCCGAAACCGTCGTTGCCGTTGGTCTTGGCCTCGGAGATGAACTTGCCGTCCTTGTCGTGGATGCCCTCGGAAACCACCACCATGCACTTGCCGGTGGCCTTGTAGATGCGTTCCACATCAGCCAGGAAGGACTCCATGTCGAAGTCAACCTCCGGGAGGTAGATGAGGTCGGGACCGGCACCGGCGTAGTTAGCCAGAGCGGAAGCGGCGGTGAGCCAGCCGGCGTGGCGGCCCATCACCTCAATGATGGTGACCATGCCGGTGTCGTAGCAGCAGGCATCGTGCTTCACCTCCATGCAGGAAGTGGCAATGTACTTGGCAGCGGAGGCGAAGCCGGGGCAGTGGTCGGTGCCGAAGAGGTCGTTATCAATGGTCTTGGGAATGCCCATGACGCGGCACTCGTAACCGCTCTTCTGCATGAACTTGGAAATCTTGTTGCAGGTGTCCATGGAGTCGTTGCCACCGTTGTAGAAGAAGTAGCGCACGTCGTACTTCTTGAAGGTTTCGAGAATCTTCTCGTAGTCGGTGGGGTCGACATCGGGGTCCTTCATCTTGTAACGGCAGGTGCCGAGGGCAGAGGAGGGCGTGAACTTGAGCAGTTCCAGCTCCACGGGGTCTTCCAGGCCCATGTCGTAGAGCAGGCCGTTGAGTACGCCGGTGATACCGTTGGCGGCACCCAGAACACGGGTAATCTGCGGAGCGTTGAGAGCTGTCTGCACAGCGCCGAGTACGCTGGCGTTAATCACAGCGGTAGGACCGCCGGACTGACCGATGATGCATGCACCTTTGAGTTCGTTCATATTGAAGAGTCGAGGTATTATTGTGATGGTTGATTGCGCGTTCCGTTCTCGAAACGGCGCAGATGGTGTGCCGCGATGTGCAGCCGCGCGATTCTAGCAGTTAATTGTTGATTTGACAAGCAAAATTGCTGGTATGACATCAGGAATGAGGTGTTTTTGCTTCCGAAACGTCAAAAGCCGCGCCCGTGTGCGGGTGCGGCTTCTGAAACATTCAACGGGAATCAATGAAGTCAGGCCATGCGGGCGTAGGCGTCTGCCTCCACGGCTTTCCAGAGATTCGCAATGCTGGCTTCTACGGCCGGGCGGGCAACGGCGAGGTCGGCCCCGGCTTCTCCGTGTGCAAAGAGGTAGAATTTAATCTTGGGCTCTGTGCCGCTGGGGCGTACGGCAAAGCTGCGTCCGTCAGCCAGATCAATGAAGAGCATTTTTTCTGCCGGAACGGGGTCGCCCTCGGCATCAATCATCTTGCCTGAGGAGAAATCCCGCACCCCGGCCACATCCGCTCCGTCCATGGTGGTGGGAGGATTCTCGATGTAGCTCCTGGTGAGGTCGGCAATTTTGGCTGCTCCGTCGGCACCTTCCATCACGATGTTGGTGCCCAGTTCCTTGTAGTAGCCGAGCTGTGTGTAGATGCTGTTGAGGCATTCCAGCAGGCCGATGCCTTTGGAGGCCAGGTAGGCGTTCATCTCTGCCAGGCAGATGGCGGCGGCGTTTGCATCCTTGTCGCGCACGAAATCCTGTGCCAGATACCCGTAGCTTTCCTCACCGCCGAATACGAAGAATTTACTGTATTCCAAGCGCAGGGCGCGTGTCTGAGCTTCGCTCATGCTGCGGTAGCCCTGACGAAGTTCTGCCGGGATGGCGTTTTCATACTTGCCGAGCTTGGCCGCGATGTACTTGAATCCGGTCAGCACGTTGACGGTGTCGATACCGAAGGATGCGGCAATGGCATCCTGAAGCGGGCTGGTCACGAAGGTCTTGACCATGACGGCGTGTTTGATGTTCTCCGGGGTGATGAGACCGAGCTCAATCATGCTCATGCAGCGATACCAGGCCAGCAGGCATCCGGTCTGGTTGCCGGTGAGCAGCTGCATTTTGCCGGTAGCTTTGTCTCGCACAGCAATGCCCATGCGGTCGGCATCCGGGTCAGTGGCGATGACTAAATCAGCGTTCTCAGCATCAGCCTGAGCCATGGCCATATCCAGCGCCGGGGCGTTTTCCGGATTCGGGCTCTTGACGGTGGGGAAGCGGCCGTCAAGCACGTCCTGAGCCGCCACGGTGCTGACATTGCAACCCAGCTCGCGGAGCAGGGGAACGATGCAGCGGGCACCCGTGCCGTGCAGGTTGGTGAACACCACCCTGGCCGCACCGGCAGAGAATACCTCCGGGCGCAGGATGATACCGCGGAGCTTCTTCATGTAGATGGCGTCAAACTCGGCATCCAGCACACGCAGGGAGCCCTGCTGCTCAACGGGCAGCGGTGTGTAGGAATCCGTGGTCAGGGCGTTCACCTCGGCAATCACGGCCTTGTCGTGCGGGGCGATGAGCTGGGCGCCGTCGTTGAAGTAGGCCTTGAATCCGTTATCATGCGAGGGATTGTGAGAGGCGGTCAGCACTACACCCGTGTCGGCGTTCAGCTCGCGGATGGCAAAGGATACCTCCGGGGTGGAGCAGGGGCCGTCAAACAGCGCGCAGTCGCAGCCCAGATCGGTGGCGATGCGGGCGCAGAACTCCGCAAAGTCGCGGGAAAAATGGCGGGTGTCATGCCCTACGACGATGAGCGGTTTGCGGCCTGTGCCCTCTGCTTCCACGAAGCGGCGGACATAGGTGATGAGCCCGCGCATGGCGCGTCCCACGTTGAAGTAGTTCATGGATGCGGTGCCCACGCAGGGGAATTCCGGGCGACCGTTCACGCCTCCTTTGCCTTGTTCCGCTTCCGTGATGATGGTGCCGATAGTGCGTCCGCGCAGACCGCCTGTGCCGAATGCCAGCGTTTTGTAGAATCGGTTGTTGAGTTCAGCCCATGCCTGAGCCGTAATCAGCTGGTCAATGGCTGCTGGAACGATGGCATCCTGCGTGGCTCCGCAGAGCATGCAGATGTTTTCAAGTGATGATTCAAGCAGCTTGCCCTCGGCAACTGCCTGCTTCAGAGAGGAAAGTGTGGCATCCGTCATATTGCTTCGCATTTTACCAAAGCCGACCGCTCCGCGCAAGCCTTATCTTGCGTCAGTCGGGATGAAAAAAAACGAGCCACCTCTCCGGGTGGCTCGCTGATATGAAAAAGTGACGGATGGCTGCATTACAAACTGTCACCGAAGTCCTCGCGGAATTTGGCGGCAAGCTGCTCCTGCCAGTCGCTCAGCGGCTGCAGGCGGCCGAAGAAGAAGCGCAGCACCTCCGGCTCCTCCACCCACTTGAGGCCGCCGATGAGGTGACGGTTGTCGTACAACCACTTCACGCGGTCGGCGCAGTATTTGACCTGAGACAGCGTGAACACGCGACGGGGACAGGCCAGGCGCACCAGCTCCAGCTCGGCGTAGTTTTCTGAACCATCGGGATTGCGCTGCTCGGAGAGGGAACCACGCTCCATGCCGCGGATACCGCCGGCAATGTAGAGAGCCGTGGCAAGAGCGCCGGCCGGGTACTGCTCGTGCGGGATGTTCGGCAGGAACTCAGAGGCGTTGATGTGAGCTCCCAGACCACCGGCCGGCTTCACCATGGGCACGCCGTAGTCGGAGAGTTCTTTCACGAGGTACTCAATGAAGATGGGACCCTGGTTGATGATTTCTTCGTCCAGCGTCTCCATGAGACCGACGGCCATGGCTTCCATGGCACGCACTTCCATACCGCCGTAGGTCAGGAAGCCCTCGTACAGCGGGATGAAGGCCTTCATCTTCAGGATGAGGCTCTCGTTGTTGGAGATGATGGCACCGCCGCGGGCAAAGCCCAGCTTGCGGCTGGAGAAGTAGATGAGGTCCATGGCATCGGCCAGCTTGCGGATAATCTCTGCCACGCTCATGTTTCTGGCGGCCTCCTCGCGGGTCTTGATGAAGTACAGGTTGTCCTGGAGCAGGGAGGCATCCAGCACTGTCATCACACCGTATTCCTTACAGACGGCTGCCACCTCCAGCATGTTCTCCATGGAGAGAGGCTGGCCGCCAATCAGGTTCGTGCCGGCTTCGATACGCACAAAGGGAACATGATCAGGGCCGACTTCCTCGATGAGGGCGCGCAGGCGGGGGATGTCGAAGTTGCCCTTGAAGGGGTAATCCAGATTCGGGTCAAGACCCTCCGGGATGATGAGCTCCTCCACGCGACCGCCCTTGCGGGTGATGTGAGCCTTCGTGGTGGTGAAGTGGAAGTTCATGGGTACCACGTCGCCTTCCTTCACAAATGTTTCAGCGAGGATGTTCTCGCAGGCGCGTCCCTGGTGGGCAGGCAGGAAGTACTTGGTTCCGAAAACATGCTCAATGACGCGGGCGAGACGGTTGAAAGTCTCAGAACCGGCGTAGGAGTCATCAGCCTGCATGGAGGCAGCCACCTGGTTGTCACTCATGGCGTTCACACCGGAGTCGGTGAGCATATCCATGAACACGTCCTTGTTCTGGAGCAGGAAAGTGTTGTTGCCGGCTTCGCGCAGCTTGGCTACGCGTTCCTCAACGGTCGGGAGGAACAGCTTCTGAACCACGCGTACCTTGTGCATTTCCAACGGTACCTGGTGCTCTTCTTTGTAAAACTTGACAATGGACATAACTGTTAATTGGTGTGTGAGTGAGCTTGCGTATTCCCGGTATTCCGAAGGCCGGGGTAAATGTAAGCGGCGGGATTCTACCATGTCCGGCTGGTTTTTGTCAAAACCTTTGCCCTGAATTTTCAATGTTATGCCATACAAATATAATTTCATGCTTATTCCGCTTGCCAGATTTGTTCTGCGTATGTTAGAATGCGTGCGGTAAGATTTTCTGATGTTATGAAATGTTCAATCTGGAAATATGTGTTGGCGCTGGCGGCAACGGGAGCTGTGGGAACGGTCATGCTGGGGGTGTCGAAGGTTGCCGTGGATGCAGCTCAGCGCAGCGCTGTGAGTCCGGAGTTGTCCGGATCTGATGCAGAGCAGGTGGCTCAGGCTATTCTCCGCCAGAAATGCGCGGATTGCCACGGCCCTGAGGCCTCTTACAGTAAGTTCTGGAATGCCCTTTCATTCGGCAAGCTCTCACGCGATGTCGATGGTGCACAGCGTTCGTTTAAGATGGTGCCGGATTCGGAGATTCGCTCGGCCAATGTGGATTACCTGAAGATGGATCATGTGCTGCGTACCCGCCGCATGCCTCCGGCTTCCTACACCATGGTGCACCTGGGCTCCCGCCTCACGCCGTTGGATGTGAGCATCCTCCGCAACCGCTACAAGGAGCAGGGGGCGGAGCTGCGCCGCTTTGCTCCCATCTCTCCCGCGGCAGAGCCGGAGACGGAGTGGGATCGTGCCCGCATCCGTCTGGGGCAGTTGTTGTACCATAATGGGGCGCTTTCCACCAATAATCAGGTTTCCTGTGCCTCTTGCCATGATTTGACCAAGGGTGGTACGGATAATCTCTCCAAATCGGAGGGTGTGCCCGGTGCGGATGGCCTGCCGCAGCTGGGGGGAGTGAATGCGCCCACCACCTACAACGCTGCCGGTAATATCCGCCAGTTCTGGGACGGCCGCGCGGCCGACCTCAAGGAACAGGCCGGAGGCCCGCCCCTCAACCCGGTGGAAATGGGTTACAGCAAGCCGGAAGACTGGGCAGAAATTGCCGATAAACTGGCTCAGGATGATGAAATCCGCACGCTCTTTGCGCTGGTGTATGGCGGAGACGGTATCACGGGTGATACGATTACGGATGCAATTGCTGCATTTGAACAGACTCTCGTCACCCCCGATTCCGCCTTTGATGCCTACCTGAAAGGCAATAAGAATGCCCTGACGGAGAAGCAGAAGAAAGGCATGGAATCCTTTGTGAATCGCGGTTGTGCCACCTGCCATTCCGGCCCGGCGCTCGGAGGTATCAGCTTTGAATATATCAACACCCATAGTGACCTCCGGGAGGCGGCTGCACCGAAGGATTACGCAGAGGCGGCTTTCGGACTCCGGGATTTCACTAAGCGTGAGGAGGATAAGGATATGTTCCGCGTTCCGGTGCTGCGTAATGTGGCGCTGACTGCTCCCTACTTCCACACCGGCTCCGTGCAGACGCTGGAGGAGGCGGTTCGCGTGATGTGCAAGACCCAGGTGGGGGGCTCGGTGTCGGATGCCGAGGCCGAATCCATTGCTGCCTTCCTGCGGGCGCAGACGGGTAAGCTGAACGGCCGACCGCTCCAGGCACTCACGCCGGAGGAGACAAATCCCTACCTCTCCAAGCCGACCGCGCAATGATGCGTCTCTCCGTTCTGGCCAGTAGCAGCCGTGGCAATGCTTCCGTCATTTCTGCCGGAGGCACCACGCTGATGGTGGATGCCGGCATCAGCGCGGCCCGTATACGAAAAGGACTTGCCGAGTGCGACCTGAGTGTGTCGGGGATACAGGGAATCTTTCTCACGCATGAGCACCATGACCACATTTGCGGTCTCGGGGTGCTCAGTAAGAAAGACCCGTTGCATCTGTATTGCAGCCGCTACCTGGTGTCGGATTTGCGGGCGGGAATGGCGGCATACACGTCCTTTACCTGTCTGGAGCATGGTTCGTGCGTACAGCTGGGGGATGTTTCCGTCACGGCGTTCAATGTCCGCCATGATGCCTATGAGCCTTTCGGCTACCTCATTGAGCATGCCGGGCGAAAACTGGGGTACCTGACGGATTCCGGTACCGTCACGCCGGATATACTGCGCCGCCTGCAGGGCGTGGATGCTCTCTACCTGGAATCCAATTATGACCCGGAGATGCTGGAGAACTCCGGCCGAGCCCCTGCGCTCATCGATCGTATCAGCGGAGATTGGGGGCACCTGTCCAACGGGCAGGCCTGTGAATTGGTGCGGCAACTGGCCCACACCGGTCTGCAGCATGTGGTGCTCGGGCATCTCAGCCCGGAGTGTAACACGCCCCGACTGGCGACCTCTGCCATGCAAAACACGCTGGATGAGCTCGGGTTGTCCGAGTGTCGCCTGCATTGTGCTCCCATGGCCAATCGCTTGCCCTGGATTGAGATTCATTGAAATAATTGATAGGAAAAACCGGTATCCATGATATGAAGGCTATTCTCCCGCTTGTTCCGCTGTTGGTTGCCGGACTTGCTCCGGCAGAGAATTCTCCCGCTGTTCCAGTACAGATGGAGGTGAGACATGCGTACGTCATCATCACCTCCCGGGCTACCATGGAGAGTGGTGCAGAATGGCGGGAAGTAGTCAGTGCCCTCAAAAAGAAACACGAGGCTGCCGGTCGTCGTGTCATTCTGAAAGCGGTTTCGTCGCTGGACGAGGAGTCTGTTGCCGCCTGTCTGCAATTGCTGAAGGGGAAGGGGCGCTATGCCGCCGTGGTGGTACGCCCGACCGAGGTGTCTCGCGAGCTGTTTTGCGATATTCATCGTGCTGCCCGCTGTGTGGATGATGACCCATGGGGAGATTGTCTCTGCGGGGTTATCACGGGGCGCACGGCACAGGATGCGCTGCGTGTAGCCACGGCAGAAAAACCGCTGGTCATGAAGCGCCTGCTGGCCACCACGAATGTGGACGCATCTCGCTTTGAGCACAGCTACTGCATTACCGACTGGACCGGCGCGCCCGTCCTGGAACAGTCCGGGTACACCGAACCCCGACAGACGCTTTACAGCCCTCAGTCAGAGGAGGGCAAGGCGATGCTGACGGCCGGTTTGCAGACGCTTTTTGCCCGGCAGTTGCAGACGGAAAAACCGCAGTTGATTATCACCTCCAGCCATGCAACGCAGTTCAACCTGGAAATGCCGTTTGGCTACGGTGCCATTCTTCCTGCGGATGGTTGGTTCTACCAGGCCTCTCCGGGGCAGTTTGCGAAGTTTGGCAAAGCTCTTGGTGCGGCTTATGAACGACAGAATGATGCGGTGAGCAAATGGGCGGCGGAGATGCAGCTTTCCCCCATTCAGCCGGACGGCGAGCCCCGCGTCTGGCTGGCAGCCGGAAACTGTCTCTTCGGTGATGCGTACAATACCGCCGACTGTATGGCGGTGACCGCTCTTTCCGCCTACACCTGCAACCAGGTTGTGGGTTACACTGTTCCCTCCTGGTATGGTGAGAGCGGGTGGGGCACTATGGGCACTCTCCTCGGCAATGCTGAGGGAACATCCCTGGCTGAAGCATGGTTCCTCAATAACCAGTTTATTCTTCATCGCACGCAGAAAATTGACCCTGCTCTGTTGGGGATTGAATTCAATGATGCCCGGATTTCCGGGGCGGCTCAGTTCCGTATGATTCAGGGTATGGAAAAAGCCCGCATTGCACCCGAAAAGGTGACGCCTGTGATGAAAGATTGCTTTGGCCTTATTCACGACCGCGATGTCCTCGCTTTTTACGGTGACCCCACCTGGCGAGCCGTGGTGAATGAGACCAACACCAAATCGGCTTTCAGGATTACCTGGCACGGTAACACGTCCTTCACCATCAGCTCAGAGAAAGGCGGCAAAGCCCGCATCGGCATTCTCTTCCCGGAATCCGTGTCGGCTGACGCTGTTATTTCCTGCGATGCCCCGGATGCCGTGTTCACCAATGATTTCGTCCTCTTCGAATCTCTTGAACTTGCGGCCGGTTCTTCCAGAACCGTGACTCTTCAGTATAGGGAGTGATTCTCGCATGGTAATTCGCCAGGTGTGGCATTATACCGCCCGAAAGTTGATTGGAGTACCCGGCAGTCCGTCGGCAATGCCGGGCCGACAGCGGTCGGTGAACTGTCGGTAGCCCCGGGTATGAACGCGACAAAAATCTCGTCACCGGCAAGTTTAGGCTGGATATTTGTTGTAAAAAGCGTATAATTTGCGCGCTATGTCAGAAAATCAACCTGCTAATAACGCTCCGGGTTCCTCTGAGGAGGAACTGATTGCCGTGCGTCGCGAGAAAGTGGGCAAGATTCGCAGCCTGGGTGTGAATCCCTACGGCGGCCGATTCGATGTGACCACCAACGCGGCGGAAATCAAGGCTAATTTCGCGGAGGGTAAACAGGTTAAATTCCTGGGCCGTATCACGGCTCTCCGTGACATGGGCAACACCCAGTTCTTTACTGTAGGGGATGTCTGCGGTGCAATTCAGTGCATGCTTACCAAGAAGTCTCTCAGCCCGGAAGCCTGGGCGCTCTGGAAACTTCTGGAGCGTGGTGACTGGGTGGGCATTGACGGTGAGACTTTCATCACCCGGACGGGTGAACCCTCTGTGCGAGTGGCCGAATTCAAGGTGCTGTCCAAGGCGCTGCGTCCCATGCCGGACAAGTTCCATGGCCTTGCTGATGCCGATATGCGCTACCGCCGCCGCCACATGGACTTGATGAGCAATGCCGATAGTGCCGATCGCTTTGTGAAGCGCTCCCTCATCATTCAGGAAATCCGCAGCTATCTGACCGATAGAGGCTTCCTGGAGGTGGAGACTCCCATGTTGCAGGATGTGGCAGGCGGTGCCGCCGCCAAGCCCTTTGAGTCGTACTACAACGCCCTCAAGAAGCCGGTGACGCTGCGTATTGCCCCCGAACTCTTCCTGAAGCGTCTGCTTGTCGGTGGCTTCCCGAAGGTGTTTGAACTGAATCGCAACTTCCGCAATGAGGGTGTGGATCGCCGCCACAACCCGGAATTCACGGTGCTGGAGGTTTACGAGGCCGGCGGTGACTATGAGACCATGGCCGAGATGATGGAGGAGATGATTACCTCCGTTGCGGAAAAGGTATTCGGCACCCTCAAGTTTGACCAGTATGATGATGAAGGGAACCTGCGCTGGACGGTGGATTTGACCCGTCCCTGGCGTCGGGCTGATTACAATGATCTGGTAAAGGAAGTGGCCGGTGACGACTGGTTCGACCTTACGCCGGAACAGCGTCGCGAGCGCGCGGAGAATCAGCTGCATCTTCAGATAGGCGATGATTTGGACGACACCGCAGTCACGCAGCAGGTCTATGAAAAACTCGTGGAGGAGAAACAGGCCAATCCGCTCTTCGTCTGCCACGTGGCCCGCGACCTCGTGCCCCTGGCCAAGGCCAATCCGGAGAACCCGGAGGTTGTGGATGTTTTTGAACTGGTCATGAACGGTCAGGAGCTCTGCCCCGGATATTCCGAGCAGAATGACCCCGTTGAACAGCTGGAGCGTCTCAAGCATCAGGCCGGCGAGGAAACGCAGAAGATAGACTATGACTTTGTGCAGACGCTGGAGTCCGGTATGCCTAGTGCCGGCGGTATCGGCATCGGCATAGACCGCCTCTGCATGCTGCTGACCGGGGCCGGTTCCATCCGCGATATCATCCTCTTCCCGCAGCTCAAGAACCGCAGCTGATGTGCTGTGTTTCACCCCGCCCGGAGAAAATGTTGTTCTTTCTCCGGGCGGGGTGGACAGAGGAATACAAGGCCTCTGCACATGTGTCCCGGAGGTAGGAGGGGTCTTGTCGTATGTTTTGACTTCCGGCCATATCCGATATGCCGTCCCTGATGAAATTCCGTGCGGCATTAAAGCTTTCTGAATAAATGTGACGATTGTTCGGAGCAGGTGTCGTGAAAGAATCGTCTGTATGTTGCAGTTTATTGGTTGTGCAGGTGTAGAACATGCCGGATAATCATTAGTGACGGTTGCTCTCCGTAGCAATAAGACGCAAAAGCGCGATTTCAAACTTGCAGAGCGGGCGGCGGCGTGGTATTCTGTGAGGGAGATGAACAAAAAGGCCTTGTTATTTCTGAGTATGGCAGCCGTGGCAGTATTGCCGATGTGCCAGCAGTTCAATGTGGAGTTGCATCCCGCCGGTATGGTGACGGCGCAGGACGCGAAGGCTGACAGCCTCCTGGCTGCTGCCAGAGCAGACAGAAAGGCCGGAAAAATCGGAGCAGCCATAAAATCCTATAAAGAGATAGTATACTACCATCCGCTGGCGCCCAATGCTGCGCAGGCTCGTTTTGAGCTGGCAGAATGCTATGAGGCGAAGAAAGATTATCGCGAAGCCTTCCGCCAGTATGACCGCCTGATTGAGCGGTATCCCCAGAGCCCGTTGTACCGGGCAGCTCTGGACAAACAGTTGGCCATGGCTTTTTCTGCGGCAAAGAGCGAGATGAAGGTGGAGGTGTTCTGGGGACTCTGGGACGCCGATATGGAGTCTTCCGTTGTGATTGAATGGCTGCGCAATATCATCAACAAGGCGCCGTACAATGATATGGCGGCCACGGCTTCATCCATTCTTGCCGGTTACCTGGTGAAACAGGACAGGGAGGATGAAGCCCGCATCGAATATGCCCGACTGGTGGAAAAATATCCCGACAGTCCGCTGGCGCCCGAGGCTCAGCTGATGGTGGCTCAGTTGTGGGCCAACAGTACGCTGCGCGGAGAGTCCGACAACCTAGTGAATCTGGCTCGCGCCCGTGAGGCTTACGAGGAATTCAGCCTCCGATTCCCCAACCACAAGGATGCCCGCAAGGCGTTGGGGCAGGCTGCGACGATGGATAAACTTCTCGTCCAGCAGCAATTGGAGGTCGGGCGCTACTACCTGGAGCGTTCCCGTGAGTATACATCGGCCATCTTCTGTTTTGAGGATGTCATCCGCCAGAAATCCGTGAACCCGGAAGCCGCCGCGGAAGCGCAGAAACTCCTTGAAAAAGCCCGCGCTGCACAAACAGCTGCAAAGAAAGTTTCTCAGTCATGAAAACGCGTCATATCTTCGCTTTACTGGCTTGCTCTCTGTCGGTCGCAGTACTGACCACCTCGTGCGGGTATCGTGCGGGCGGGTATCAGCCTGCAGCCCTCAAAGGGAAGAAGACGGCCTTTGTGGAAGTTTTTGCCAACCACACCATTCAGCCCATGTTGTCCACTCAGACCACCGCAGCGGTGTGCGATTTGTTGCAGCGGGACGGAACATATACGCTGGCTTCTCCTCAGAAAGCCGATTTTTTCATTCGTGGTAGTGTCAATGATATCACACGCAGTTCTCTGAGAACAAATCCGTATGACTCTTACCTCAGCTCAGAGGTTCAGTTGACGGTTACAGTAAGTTATCAGGTTGTCGACAGAAAAACGGGGAAGGTCCTGATGAATGGCAATGTCAGAGGTCAGGGGAGCAATCTGAGCACCACCGGTAATGTGCAGGGGGCCGTTGACAATGCGTTGAACTCTGCTGCTACTCGTGCGGCTGAGGCGCTGGTGACCAATCTCACCATGCCATGATTGAGTACCCCGTCAGCTTTGTGGGATTACCCATCGGCAATCGGGAGGATATCACCCGGCGTGCGCTGGCCGTTCTGGAATCAGTGGATTGCATCTGCTGCGAGGATACCCGCAACACGGGGATGCTGCTGTCGCACTACGGTATCCGTAAGCCTTTGCTGAGCCTGCATGAGCACAATGAATCCCGCCGCGCGCCGGAGGTAGCCTCCCGCGCGCTGGACGGCGAGAGTTTTGCCGTTGTCACAGATGCGGGGATGCCGGGAGTGAGTGACCCCGGCTACAGATTGATTCAGGAGCTCAAGGCGCGCGGCGTGCCGTTTACGGTACTGCCCGGCCCCTCTGCCGTGGTAACGGCGCTGGTGGGATCCGGCTTGCCGAGCGATGCTTTCTTCTTCGGTGGTTTTCTGCCGGTGAAGTCGGGACGGCGGGCCGCCGTATTGCAGAAAGCCGTGGAGGCGAGCCATACGAGCATTTTTTATGAGTCTCCTTTCCGCATCGTCAAAACCATACAGGCTCTGGCAGAGATTGCCCCGGATGCTCCGGTATGCGTGGCGCGGGAATTAACCAAGGTTTTTGAAACCTATCATCGCGGAAGTGCTGCATCTCTGCTGGCAGAGTTTACCGCACATCCGCCGAAAGGTGAGATGGTTGTCCTGATTGGTGGGGTGAATGCCCCGCGTGAGTCAGGAGTTGTCTGTTGAGATTAAGTAGCAATGATTATAAACCATAAATTGTACACATGCCCCCCCCCCCCCCGAAAACGAATAGAATCGCTCTATTTACTGAAAGCGATAGCTTCGTTTTTTGTAGTATGCATACACACTCATTTGATGGGTAAATCGTTGTTGATGTTTATCATTGGTATAGGTACGCCTTGTTTCTTGGCTATTACTGGGTATTTGTTATATAGTGCAGACCGAGAAAGAGAAATTGAAAAGTGCCTTAAATGGGCAAAAAAATCATTTTGGCTTGCGTTTGTGTGTAATGTTATATATGCCATACCTTGCATATATACTGACCCATATGCTTATCTTTCTCCTAGTGTTTGGTTTAAAACATTGTTTGTTAGCGGAAGCGATATATGTTATGTTTTATGGTATTTGACGGCGTTATGGCAGGGTCTTTTAATATTTGCGTTGTTGCGCAAATATGTTCCTAGGGTTATATACATACTACCGTTGTTATATATACTAATCTATTTGATGAGGAATTCGGGATCTTTTTTGGTTCCTTTTATTATTGATATCGGTATAGATAGAAACTCGATTTTGACAACTTTACCTTTTCTGACTATTGGCTATTTTATACATATGTATCAAGGGGTGCTTGTAAAGTTTAAGTATTTGAAAGTTATATATATGCTAACGATTGTAGTAGCATTTATAGAATGTCTTGTATACACAAAAGTGTTTCATTATTATTCTTGCCTATTCAATTTTACCACATTGCCCCTTATTGTGATGAGTATGCTACTGTGTATAAAAAATCCGGATTATAAGCTACCGATATTGAATGAAATTGGAAAAAAGCACTCAGCCAATATATATTATTTTCACATTTTACTTGCATTATATGTTTGGGATTTAAATATTATAAAGCCTGTTCAAGCTGTGCTTGTTTGGGTGTCTGCTATACCTTTGTCGATGCTTTTCGAGTATATTTCCCGGAGGATTAAAAATCACTTTGTTAAAGTAGTTGCCTAATATGAATGATTAGACGGTAAGCACTCAACCAAAAGGCTTGTAGTGGGACGTGCGATAATGAGAACCTATGTTCACATTACCGCACAACACCATTGCCTATCTCTACAAGGAAGCCATCGACATGCGTCTGGGGATGTTCCGATAGCAGGGAGTCATCGCTCAGCAACTGAGTCAGCCTATGGTCAAGGGCAGCTTCTTTCTTTTCATCAACAAGCCGCACACCCTGCTCAAAGGTAAGCACTCAACCAAAAGGCTTGTAGCCAGAGGGGGCTTACATGCGAGGGTTTCTCCTGCTCACAGGGTGACTTTCTTTCCTCCCGTCTTTCCTGTAGAGAGATTGAGTATACCCGGCATCTGCGACA